>NZ_DS480312.1:0-327500 GCF_000154245.1 Clostridium sp. L2-50
CATATAAATCCTTCTTTCTTCTTTTATTATCTTCTTTTTCATGCAACTGTGCAATCTATGAAATCTTAACTTTTTCTCTTAACTGCCTGTCGGTAAATGAAAAGTGCGGCAACTGCTGTTATCAGTTCTGCTACCCAGAACGCATTCCAGACACCGACAACACCAAAGATACGACTGAGTACAAATGCTGCCGGAATGATGACAACCACATAGCGAAGCAGGGAGATCATCAATGATGGCGTACCCTTACCAAGTCCCTCTAATGCACCGGATGAAGTCACGGATACCGAAGAAACAATAAATCCGGCACAGATGATCCGAAGTGCCGTCGCGCCCTCCGTGATCGTTGCCTGATTATCCGAGAACATTCCGATCAATTTATCCGGAAAGATCAGACAGATCACTGTTCCAAATACCATGATCATACCAATGATCGTAAGTGTAATATTATAAATGCTGCGGACACGCTTATGCTCTCCTGCTCCGTAATTATAGCTAATTACCGGACGCATACCCTGGATCATGCCGTTTGCAGGAAGATATAAAAATGTCTGCAATTTATAATAGATTCCAAGGATCACGACATAGATCTGTGAATAGGTACTTAATATCGCATTCAGTGCAGTTGTAAGCAGGGACGGAAGCGCCATATTAAGAATAGCCGGAATACCGATCGCATACAGCTTCCCTGTCAGATAATCCTCCGTATGCAGATATCGTCTGCCGATCTTTACGGATATCGGACGGAACACATAGACAAACAGATAGATCAACAGGGTAAACACCTGTCCAAGTCCGGTTGCAAGTGCCGCGCCCCGGATTCCCATTTTCGGGAATGGTCCGATACCGAAGATCAATAGGGGATCTAATACAATGTTCATCAGGCATCCACCGCCAAGTCCGACCATTGTAACAACCATTCTTCCAACTGCCTGATAAATCTTCTCAAATGACAGATCAATGGAAATAATAACAGAAAATGCAAATACGATCATCGAATACTGAATTCCCATCTGAACAACCATCTCATTCGATGTGAACATTCGCAGAAATCCCGGCATGATCCGAATACAGACTACTGTCATGATCACACCATGAACAACAGAAAGAAGAGTGCCCTTTGACGCTGCTGCATTTGCCTTGTCCGGTTCTTTTGCGCCGAGATAGAACGCGATCACCGCATTGATTCCCACGCCAAAACCGATGGCTACCGCATTTACAAAATTCTGGATCGGAAAGACAAGCGACAGAGCTGTCATCGCATCCTCGCTGATCTTCGCTACAAAAAAGCTGTCCACAATGTTATACAGAGAATTGACCAACATCGATAATATCATCGGAAGTGCCATTGACAAAAGCAGCGGCAGCACCGGTCGTTCTTTCATAAATTCTTCGTTCATACATTTCTCCCTCTCTACATAAAAACGCCACACAGTTATAAATGGTTTCACTTATAGCTGTGTGGCGAAAAGATGACTTATTTATTATCCGGAAAAATCCACTTCATTCGTTTTCGTGGCTATTCTACCATATTTTTTCAGAATGTCAATAACTGCTTAGCGAATATAGTATACTCTGTTATCCTTTCTTGGAATAACATCAGGATACGCTCCATCCGTAAATCCAAGTGCGCAATGTCCGACACCGATATAGTCGCCGGTGATTCCAAGGCCTTCAAGGATCTGCTTTCCTTCTTCGCTTTCGAATCCTTCTTTTGCACGATGGATCCAACAGCTTCCGATTCCAAGATCATGTGCGGCAAGCATCAGATTTCCCATCGTCAGGCTTCCGTCATAGACAGCAGTCGGACAGGATGCATCTGCCAGTACGATCAATATAACAGGTGCTCCGTAAAACGGATCAAAGCCTTCCTCCCAGCCGCCGATCTTACGGTTCATCTCCATGATCTTATCCCGCATCTCTTTATTTGTTACCGCAATAATGATCGGAGACTGCAAGCCTCTGCCATTTGCAGCAAATGTTCCTGCTTCAATGATCTGATCCAGAACATCTGCCGGAACCATATCCGGTTTGAACTTCCGGATACTTCTTCTCGTCTTCATCTCATCCAAAACAACGCTCATCTTAAAATCCTCCTTATTACAAGTACTGGCACAATTCATTAGATGGTGTATAAGCATGTTGATTTACCAATACAGGGACATTTGAGTCCGCCGGTACTTGATGGCGCAAAGGCGGCATCTTAGTACCGCTGCAGGACGAAACGAGCGGAAGCGTTCCCTGATTGGTAAAGTCAACATGTTTGACACCATCTAATGAATTATGCAATTACAACAAGCTCTTACGGAGCTCTGCTCCGTCTTTTGCGCTTAAGTACGCCGGTGCTATATCGAATACAGTCTTACATCCGCTCTGTCCTTCTTTGTACAGACGGTATGCTGCTCTTGCATAAGCCACGATGACACAGGATGTGAATTCTGGATTGGAATCCAGCTTCAGGCTGTATTCAATCACATGATTATTTTCCAGATTCCAGCCGGTCTTACCGGAACGAATCACAAATCCACCATGAGGAATTCCACTGTGGTTTGCCTTTAATTCTTCTTCACTGATAAAGTGAACCGTCGTATCATAATCGGCAAAATAATTTGGCATGTTCTTGATCGTTTCTTCAACTTTTACAGGATCGGCACCATCCTCTAATACAACAAAGCACTCTCTTGTGTGCTTCTGTCTGGTTGTAAGTTCTGGATTCTCACCATTTCTGACTGCTTCCAGTGCTGCTTCTACAGGGATCGTATACTGCTTGCCATCCTTAACACCCTCTACACGACGGATCGCATCGGAATGTCCCTGGCTGACACCTTTTCCCCAGAATGTATAATCACGACCTTCCGGTAAGATCGCATTTGCATACATACGATTTAAAGAGAACATACCCGGATCCCAGCCTACTGAGATGATGCCGACATGACCATTCTTCTTTGCGGCAGCATCTACATTTGCAAAATGCTCCGGAATTCTTGCATGTGTATCGAAGCTGTCTATAACATTGAACATCTCTGCATACTTTGGTGTCTGCTCCGGCAGATCGGTAGCACTGCCGCCGCAGAGGATCATGACATCGATCTTATCCTTCCACTGCTCCACATCATTTACAGAACAAACAGCTGCTCCCTCTGTTAATATCGATACTGTCTCCGGTGCACGTCTGGTAAATACCGCTGCTAGCTCCATATCCGGATTCTGCTTGATCGCGCACTCAACACCCCGTCCAAGATTACCATATCCTAAAATACCTATTTTCATGTTTCATACTCCTTTGCAAAATTACTCTTCTTTCAGTTTAATGATTCAAAAAGAGCCTGTCAACTTTTTCATTGACAGACTCCCATTTCATTTTCTCAACAATATAATTCTACTTTAAACGGTCTTCCTCCGTGATCTCGCGAATGACTCTGCATGGATTTCCGGCAGCCAATACTCCCGATGGGATATCTCTCGTAACCACGCTTCCGGCTCCGATCACAGAACCGCTGCCGATCGTTACACCGCCACATACTGTTACATTTCCTGCCAGCCAACAGTTATCTCCGATCGTGATTGGCTTCGCATATTCCCGGTCTGTATACACGCCGTCTTCCCTCTTATAAATGTTACGCTCCTGAAAACGAAACGGATGCATCGGTGTCAGCAGAGAAACATTCGGTCCCATAAATACATTGCAGCCGATCTTAACAGGTGCACAGTCCAGACAGGTAAAATTAAAGTTCGCATAACTGTTCTCGCCTATCTCGGTAAAGCAACCGTAATCGAACTGAACCGGTCCCTGAAGATATACATTCTTACCCTTATTCGGAATCAGCTCTGCCAGAATCTTCTCGCGTTTCTCATCTGTCTCAAAGCAGTCATTATACTCTTTACTCAACCGATGCGCATTCTGTCTTAATCGTATTAATTCATCATCAGATGGATCATAAACGGATCCTGCTATCATTTTTTCTCTTTCTGTCATCTTAATATGCCTCCGTATAAAAACATCGGAAACTTCTTATTCTATCTCAGCCCGTACCTCTTTTGTGATCGTTTCACCGCCATTCTGATACCAGTTCTCGACAAAACGGTCAAATTCATCGAGTGAACTCTCACCGGTTACAATCTTCAGATAGGTGTCACTTTCCAGATTCTCAAGGCTCCACCAGTCTGTAACCATCGTTTCCGTTTCTCCAAAATATAACGACTCTACTTTGTTCGTTCTTCCATCGTTTAAGATCTTACAGGCTGTGATACGGGAAGTATACGCCGCCCAATCTTCCGCACTGGCATTCTCCGCATCCTTCAGATAGGATTCGCATGCCTCATAATAGGAATATTCCAGTACGTTCAGATCATCTGCGGATTTGTCCCCCGCAAATACATGATTCAGTTCTCCATAGCAGATCTGTAAAGCATTGTTATAATCTACATTGATCGCAAACGGTCTGGCGGTAGGGTCTACATTTTCTTTATAATAATCGACAATCTCCTGATTGTCTCTGTCATTATACCGCAAATAGTCAAATAATACACTAACAATCTTACATGCAATCTCCGGATATTCATAACCCTTACGCACTACAATATACTTACCGGAAGGATTCTGTGTATGATAACTGGTAAGTCCGGATTTCTCTGTTGCGATCAGATAAGGCTGCCACTCGGCATCTTTATTCTGTTCCACTGCCTGCATCAGCGGGTTATTCGGTGCCCACCAGGGACCAAAGAAAGAACCGCATTGACCATCCACGATCAGCTCGATCAGGTTACTGCTCGTCCGCATCAGAAAATCCTGATCCAGAATTCCCTCTTTATACAACTCATGGATATGGGCAAGTGCCTCTTTCGCCTCCGGCTGAACCGAACCATAGACAACATTGCCGTCCTCATCATAAATCCACTGTTTCGGAAATGCACCATATGCAGCAAATATAATATCTAATGTGTATTCGCTGCTATAACCACAACCGCCGCAGAGACTGGTATCACATACAAGCCCTACGGTATTTCCTGCCCCATTATGTCCGGGATCTTTTTCTTTAAATTGTCTTATAATCTCTTCTACATCCGAGAGTGTTCTCGGTGCGGACAGCCCAAGTGCATCCATCCAATCCTTACGAAGCCAGATCAGATTCGGTCCGTCTGAGATATTCGTTTCCGGTATCGCCATGATCTTCCCGCCAAAGGTTACAACATCAAGGATATCCCGACCATAGCTTCCATATATATTCTTGATCGTATCGCTCATACAGTTATTATAGCTGTCTGTCAGATCTGCGATCATATCATTATCCACCAGATACTGAAGCTCATCCAGATCCTCCACGATCATCACATCCGGAAGATCATTCTGTGCGATCACCATGGTCACACTATCGGTATATTGCTCATCCATAGCCTCAAACACATCCTGATTTTGAACATTTAGCCTTTCATTCAACAGCCTTGTATAAGCATTATTTTCATACGTCTCGCCATCCGGGAGATTGGAATTATTTGCTCCGGACAGCTTACCCAGTGTGTAGGTAAGCTGTTCCGGATATTTTCCGTAAGGTGTCGTGCGGGCTGTATATAACGCAGCTTCATATTCTTCTTTTGTCTCTGCATTCTCCCGGGTGGAGGGGGTAGCCCCGGAATCACCGCATCCACATAAGATCAATAAATTTATAATCAGCACACATGAAATAATCTTTTTTAAATACGAACCTGTAATCATATACATTCCTCTGTTTCAACCAAACTATAAGCAAATAATCATATGATCCCTTAACCTTTTACACCACCGGAGAAGCTCTCACGATAACACTTCTGCATAAACATGAACAGAATGATGATCGGAATTGAGATCAGCACCGCACCGGCTGCAAAGGAATTGAACCACGGATACACATATTCTTTCTCTAACATATTCCAAAGTCCGATAGATACGGTATAGTAATCCTTATTTGCACGGCAGATAACCTTTGCAAATACGAAATCAATCCAAGGAGCAAGAAAGGAATTCAGAACCGTATATACAATGATCGGACGGCTTAACGGAATAATGATCTTAGTAAACGACTGCCATCTGGTTGCTCCGTCCAGATAAGCTGCTTCCTCGATCGACTTCGGAATCGTATCAAAGAAGCCTTTTGCAATATAGAACTGTAAGCCTGCACCACCGGAATAAACCAGGATAAGTGCAACACGGATCAAGGATCCTTCTGACAGTCCGATCGCCTTTAAGATATAATAAACTGCAATCATAGCCATGAATCCCGGGAACATACCAAGGATCAATGCTACATTCATAAATGGGCGTCTCAGTCGGAAACGCATTCTCGACATACAGTATGACATCGCCAATACAAATACTGTAGATATTATACAGGAGAAAATCGCAATAATCAAAGTATTCATGAACATCTTCGGAAAATTCAGGATACCGGTATCTGTAAATAACTTTGTGTAATTGCCAAGAGTATACGCCTTTGGCAGCAATGTAGAAACATACTGTCCTTTTTCTCCACGGAAGCTGATCAGAACGATCCACAGAATCGGGATTACCCAGATCACAGAAAGAATTACCAGTATAATATGAACAACGATATCCGATGGTGTAAGCTTCTGTTTTCCATTTATTTTCTTACCTGTTTTAGTCATTACTGGAATCCCTCCTCGTCTTTATAAGATGTTGTATTATGATAGGTGATCAGAGATACGATCGCAAGAACGATAAATGTCATGATACCGATAACCGCACCCAGATTATAATACTGATTATCAACTGTCAGCTTGTAGAGCCAGGTAACCAGAAGATCGGTCTTTCCTGCTGTCTTTCCAACCGGAATCGGTGCTCCGTTTGACAGAAGATAGATTACATTAAAGTTATTAATATTACCTGCAAAAGTCGTGATCAGATACGGAGCTGTTACAAATAACATATATGGAAGTGTGATCTTAAAGAAGATCTTCACCGGTCCGGCTCCATCCACTTTTGCGGCCTCATAGATATCTTCCGGTATACTTTGTAAGATACCGGTCACCTGCATAATGGTAAACGGAATACCGATCCAGATATTGATCACGATAACCATGATACGGGCAACGGTTGCATTGCTCCAGAACGGAATTGCATTGTCGATGATATGATGATTCAGTAATAAGGTATTTACGATACCATTCTGACTGAAGATCGTACGCATCAAAAGCAGGGATACAAACTGTGGAACGGCTGCGGATAACATGAAGATCGACCTCCACACACTCTTACATCTTGTTCCCTTTCGATTGATGACCATTGCAAGGATCATACCGAAGATATAGTTGGTAAATGTCGCAGCAACCGCCCATACCAGCGTCCATCCGAGAACGGACCAGAATGTACTTCCGACTGCGTCATTAAAATTCAAAATCTTGGCAAAGTTTTTCAGTCCTACCCAGTTAAACAATACCGTATGGGAATCCAGCTTACTGTAATTTGTAAATGCCATACAGATCATGAATACGAGCGGCAAGATCGTAAAGACAACAATCCCGAGTACCGGAAGTGGAAGCAGAAACATATGAAGGTTTTTATCAAATAAACTCTTAATATCATCTGTAAATCCCGGAACTTTCTTCCCTGCATCATGCAGGCACTGTGCACGATATGCGCTCTCGACACTGACTACCCAGAGGCATACAAATGCAAATATGATAAATACCGTGGCTACTCCATATAATAACATCAAAAGGGAATTATCACCCTGTGTATATTCAAATATGCCTTTTGCATCATTCCACACCTTCTCCTGTTCTGCTCCTCCCAGATGGAAGAAATCGGTCAGAAGGGATGCACCGTTTTTTATCATGAAATAAATAAATATGCTTTCAAGTACCAGAAATGATAAACCTTTTACAAACTGTTTTCTGACAATGTTTCCGAATCCCATGATCAGGAACGATAATCTGGTGATCCAGTCACCATTTCTCATGGCCTTGAAAACAGTATATTGATAATCACTTCGTCTTATTTTTTTCTTTTTGCTTACTGTCGCTTCAGCCATCCTGACACCTCCGTCTCAAAGTAAATGTTGCGTTTTTACGTCTCTTTCATAAAATAAAGTGTTCCACCACCCCTGTGGAAATGGAACACTCTATCTTATGAACTGTTTATTTTTACTCTGCTACATCTGTGTTCAATGATGTATTGAATGCTTCTGTCTGCTCAGCAGCATTATCATGTGTAACTTCACCGTTTAAGAGTGCCTTACCAAAATTCTCTGCCGGTGTCCAGAAGTTACTCATCTTAGGTACAAATGGCTGGATCATAGATGTATTGTTAAAGGTATCGTTCTGAGCTGTTACTAATGCATCATTCTTTACCGTATCACTCTCTAAAAGATTTGTGTTACAAGGAACAATGCTTCTTGCTTCATAATGTGACTGCTGTGATTCTTCGTTACCAAGGTACAGGGCAAGTGCTACTGCTACCTGTGGATATTCACAGTTTGGATTTACACCGATTGCCTTTGAACCGGCAAATGAAAGTAACTGCTTGTCAGATCCGCCGATCTTGGCTGTAGGCATAGCTGCGATTCCAAGATCATCACCAAGTGCATCATGTAATGCCTTATAATCCCATGAACCGGAAAACATAGCTGCGATAGATCCATCTGTCATACCGGAAATACCGACACCGGATTCATCATTTACAAAATTCTTATTTGCTACAAGATCTACAAGGTAATCTGTAACAGCCTTTCCATTATCTCCGCCAAAGTTGATTCCTGCGTCATTATCTGTACCATCACCGAATAATGTACATCCGTTTGCAAGATAGAATGCTGCATCATACCAGCTGTTTGTAAGAGGAAAAGCAACTTTTCCTTTTTCAAGCATTGTATCAAGGCTCTTTACATCGCTGTCTGAATATACTTTCTTGTTATAGTATAAAAACCATGTATTTGTTGTAAACGGAACACCATAGATTCCTCCATCTACTGTGATAGAATCCACAACTGCCTGTGAGTTTGTTGACTTTACATAGTCTGCTGTGCTTCCGCCTAACTCCGAGATTGCGTTTGCATCGATCAGTGTCTGTAACTGGTCGTTTGCGAACATATATACATCTGCTGATGCGGATACATCCTGTGTTACGGTCTTTCCTGCATCTGCCTCGCTGCATGTACCATATTCAAATGAAAGATCCCAATTTGGATGTTCCTTATTAAATGCTTCACATCTTCCCTGAAGCCATTCACCATAATCCGGTGACTGATCCTCGGCAGGTCCCCATACTGTAATTGTTGCTTTAATGTTTTCCTCTTCTGCAGATGTATCAGTACTCTCTCCTGATGTTGCCTCTGCATTTGATGCTGTTGTGGAATCCTTAGATGTATCATCCTTCTTATCTCCACATCCTGCGAGTAATGACATGCACATAGCTCCTGCCAGTGCAATTGCTGCATACTTTCTAAACTTCATAACCGTTCCTCCTTTAAATAAGTCATGTTTTTTTGTTTGTTTTTTAATACTTTTGCAGTACCTTTACCTTATGACATTATTATAAAAAGGAACCGTTTCACCGTATATATCAATAATTTCAGAAACATGTTGGTTTTTTATGAATGTTTGATTTCTGCATGCAGTTCTTTTGGAAAATGGATCGTGACAGTCGTTCCCCTGCCAACTTCACTGTCGATACAAACCGCATATTCCGCTCCATAATACAGTTTGATACGTTCATTGACATTTCGCACACCATAGCCCTTCGAATCGGCAGTCAGTATCAGCTCCGCCTGTTCTTGGGTCATACCGACACCATTATCGGATACCGCAAACCGGATATCTTTATCGTCCTCTTTTCCACTGATGCGGATCTCTCCTCTGCCATCCTGTTTCAGATCTATGCCATGATGGATCGCATTCTCGAGGATCGGCTGTAAGATCAGGTTCAGTGTTTCATATTTTAAAATGGAATCATCGATATCATAGATAACATCGAAACTGTCATCGTGCATCGTAAGCTGGATATCCAGATATGCTTTGATGTTCGCGATCTCATCCCGGACAAGCAGGATATTCTTTCCCTTATTTAACGCTGTCCGGTAAAAGGTGGACAACGACAACGTGATACGGCTGATATCCTCCTGGTCTGCCTCTAACGCTTTCCAGTTAATGATAGACAGGGAATTATACAGGAAATGCGGATTGATCTGCGCCTGCAACGCCCGCATCTCATATTCCTTTTCTTTGATCTTGCTTCGGTATACTTCATTGATCGTTGCATCCAGACGCTTCGTCATACTGTTATAACCATTGATCAGATCACCGATCTCATCCGTACTGTCATTCTCAATCTCCATACCAAGATTCCCGGTTTCCAGATTACGCATTTTCTTCTGAAGCTTACTGATACGTTTCGTTATGAACTCGGAAATTATACGGATACATGCGACTGCTGCGATCAGACTGACCAGGATTGCTGCTGCAGCAATTATTAAGATTGGCTGAATCGAAGAAATGATCAGTCGATCCGGCTTATAGATCCAGATCTTCCAGCCGGATGCCTTCGACTCCCGCTTAATAAACTGATAACCGGAATCCTTCTGCCCTACTGTTGCAAAGAACTGTTCCTCTGATAATTCATACGGCTGTTTTTCTTCTGTAAATACACTCTTTTTAAAGATGCAGTTACCTTCTGCATCCTCTATCACAACGCCATAATTATCAAATACCGTTTCGTTATTAAACGGCTGGAATACGCTGTCATAATCCACCCCTACATAGAGCAGACCCTTCGCCTTTTTCTGCTCCAGCATAGCCATGCGGTTTAACGAATACGCAGTCTTATCCTTCGCATTCACGATCCAGTGGATCTGGTTATCGTCAACTATTCCATAGTTCGTCTCTTCATTTTCAAGCGTGGTAATGGGGGCGATCGTACTGCCGTGCTTCACCTGACAGGCATCCGTGTAGATCGTTACCTGCTTTACATCATCATGAAAATACATAATAGAAGAAAGCAGGGGATCTATGACACTTGCCACCTGCTCATAATTCTGATATGTACTCTGATCCGAGCTTAAGATCTTCGCGATCGACTGATTATAGGATATATAATTAGAAAGATTGTTATAAATCTCTAACTCATTATCAAGCGCATCCGTCGTCTGTGTCAGATACGATTCCAGGATCATTGTCTCACGATCCCACAGGATCTTCTTCATCTCATGGTAGGTGATCGTCAGCGTGATCATGATCGGCAAAAAACCGGCAAGTATATAAATAACCAACAGCTTGCCGGATAATCGCAGATTCTGGAACCTTCTTTTTATCCTTTTATCTATCCGTTCTTTATGCATCCGCCTGTCCTCCGCTCTCTCTGAATTTCTGCGGACTCACGCCAAAGAACTCACGGAAGCTGGAACAGAAGTAAGACACATTCGGATATCCGCACGCCACACTGATATCTACGATCTTCGTCATGCTGTTCTCTAACATATCCTTTGCCTGTTCCATCCGGTATGCCTTGATGAATTTGCTTAGATTCTGTCCGGTTTCCTTCTTAAATACCGTACTTAGATAGCTCGGTGCGAGATGTACCATATCCGCCAGCATATCGATTCCAAGCTCGCTTCCATAGTTCCGGTAAATATACTGCTTCACCAGTTCTACTTCCCGATGCGCCATCTGTGTCTTTCCTGCAAAACAGGTTTCCAGTCTCCGGATTGCTTCTTCGACAAGCTCTGTCAACACCTGAAAATCTGTCGCCATATATAATTTCTCAATGTCTTTATTTAACTCTGCTTCGTCAGTCTCATCGATGCTTCCGTAGATATCCTTCATCAGATTCGAGAACAGGAACTTGATATAGATCTGGGAGTACTCTGTCTTATGTCTGTACTTCTCACAGAATCTCTGGAAATGCTCCCGGAGTGCTTCCACATCCTTCATCTTGATATCCTGTTTCATCTGCTTCATAAAGGTGTCATCATCGAACTGGATAATACCCGGAGTCTCACCCTCCATGTTCGGATAAAATACATGGATCTCCGGATGGTAGAATTTGTTCTCCATCAGTACTTCGAGTTCTTCCATCTTATCTGCCACTTCGGACAGATCCCCGATATCAGAGGATATCGCTATGTAACAGTCAGCATCATAATCGGCTTTGATGATCTTTACGATCTCATTTGCCTTACGGAGAATATTCATCTCATCCCCTAAGAATAAGATCTCCTGCTGCTGGTTCAGGTTCAGATATTGCAGGATTCCAATTGACTTTAAGTTCTCATTCTCTTTGAAATCCACCCCACGTCTGCCGAAGAAATCATGATTGAATTCCATCAAAAGCATATTCTTGAATTTACCCAGATCTAGCGATAATCCGCTGTATTCCTGTCTGAGCTTCGTAACATCCGTTCCGTTCAACAGCATATAGAGCGCATGCTCATATAAGAATTCCATGCTCTTATTCTTCAGCTCGTCCGAAGCCTTTGCCTCTTCCAATTCATTTACAACCTTATTCAGGGTATTCTTGAATTCATTTGGATCAACCGGCTTTAAAATATAATCAACAACACCCAGCCGGATCGCTTTCTTTGCATAGTCGAATTCATTGCATCCGCTGAATATGACTGTGCGCAGCTTTTTCTTTTCCTTCACAACATGGTCGATCAGTTCGATTCCATCCATGAAAGGCATCTTTACATCTGTAAGCAGGATATCAAAATCTTCTTTCTCCAGCTTCTCCAGTGCATCCACACCATTTACCGCCTCTGCAATCTCAAATTCCAGATTCAGTTTTTTTAAAAGAAACCGAATACCGTTTCTTTCTATCTTCTCATCATCTACGATCAATATCTTGTACATATCTATCAACGCCTTTCTATGGTGGAAATATATATCTTATTTTAACACATTTTACAGCTTCCAGATATCTTTATTATATTCTGCGATCGTACGATCGGAGGAGAAGAAGCCTGCCTTGCTGATATTTACCAGAGTCTTCTCAGCCCAGCCCATACGATCTTCATAATCGGCAAGCACCTGTTCCTTTGTCTGAATGTAATCACAGACATCAAGAAGTGTCATAAACCAGTCTTTTACGATCAGCTCGTTATGAAGTCTGGCAAGTGATTCCTTCTGACCGATCGCAAGCAGCTCATCACTCACGATAAAGTCTACCAGCTTCTTAATCTCCGGCTTCTCATAATACTCTCTTGCCACATAGTCTGCCTTTGCATAGTGCTCGATCACTTCTTCACTGGATTCACCAAAGAAATAAATATTATCCTCGCCCACCAGTTCTCCGATCTCTACATTTGCACCGTCACGGGTTCCCAGAGTAACCGCACCGTTTAACATGAACTTCATATTTCCTGTTCCGGATGCTTCCTTGGATGCCAGTGAGATCTGCTCTGAGATATCGCACGCCGGAATGATCTTTGCTGCCTTTGATACATTATAATTCTCGATCATAACAACTTTCAAGTACGGACTTACCTCAGGATCATTGTCGATCAGCTCCTGCAGGCAGAGGATCAGATGAATGATGTCCTTTGCGATCGTATAAGCAGGCGCAGCCTTTGCTCCAAATATAACTGTGATCGGAGTCTCCGGCAGGTGTCCCTTCTTGATCTCAAAATATTTGTAGATCACCCAGAGGGCATTCATCTGCTGACGCTTGTATTCATGCAGTCTCTTGACCTGAATATCAAAGATCGAATTCTCGTTGATGTCGATTCCCTGTGTCTCTTTCAGGTAGTCCTTTAAGACTGCCTTATTGCTCTGTTTGATCGCAAGGATCTCTTCTAATACATTCTTATCCTTGTAGTAAGAAGCCAGCTCCTGTAACTTATCGGCATCCTTCTTGTAGTCCGGTCCGATCAGCTCTGTGATGTAGGCTGCCAGCTTTTCATTGCAGTGTAATAACCATCTTCTGAATGTGATACCATTTGTCTTATTGTTGAATTTCTCAGGATAGATCTCATAAAATGGATGCAGCTCTGAATTCTTCAGGATCTCGGTATGCAGATAAGCAACACCATTTACACTATGGCTGTAATGCATATCGATATGTGCCATATGCACACGAGAATCTCCATCTATGATATAAACACGCTCATCCTTATAACGGTTTCTGACCTTTTTATCCAGCATACGGATCACAGGCATAAGCTGTGGAACAACCTTCTCCAGATAAGCAACCGGCCATTTCTCCAATGCTTCTGCAAGGATCGTATGATTGGTGTAAGCACATACATCGGTTACAATCTCTGTTGCTTCATCAAAGGAAATACCTTCCTCCATCAACAAACGGATCAACTCAGGGATCACCATAGATGGATGTGTGTCATTGATCTGAATGGCTGCGTAATCTGCAAGGTCATGGAGATTCGAACCTTTCTCTTTTGCCTCTGCAAGGATCAGCTTTGCGCCATTTGCAACCATGAAATACTGCTGATAGATACGAAGTAAGTTACCGGCTTCGTCACTGTCATCCGGGTAAAGACAGAGTGTCAGGTTCTTCTTGATATCTGTCTTATCAAAGCTAATGCCATCCGGCTCCATGATACTCTCGTCCACGCTCTCGATATCAAACAAATGCAGTTTATTTGTGCGGTTCTCATAGCCTGTCACATCGATGTCATACATTCTGGACTGTACAGTACAGTTTCCGAACCGGATCGTGTTGCTTACATCGGTCTTTGTCAGCCAGCTGTCTGCCTCGATCCATGGATTCGCAGTCTCCTTCTGATAGTTATTCTCAAATACCTGCTTGAACAGACCCATATGGTAATTTAATCCGATACCATCTCCCGGAAGTCCGAGTGTCGCCATCGAATCAAGGAAGCAGGCTGCCAGTCGTCCAAGTCCGCCATTTCCAAGGGATGGTTCCGGCTCTACTTCTTCGATGTCATAGATGCTCTTACCGTTTTCTGCCAGCACCTGTTTTACTTCGTCAAAGATTCCAAGATTGATCAGGTTGTTGGATAACAGCTTACCGATCAGGAACTCTGCTGATATATAGTAAACCTTTTTCTTGCCATCCTCTGTAACCTTGTCCTCTGCTAATTCTTTTGTCATATCAAGCAGCGCAAAATAGATCTCCTCATTGCTGCATTCTTTGATCGTTTTATTATATTTTTTCTTACAAATCTCTGTTAACATTATATCCTCCTTACAAAAATACTGCTTCACAGCATTTCTTCCATATACTCTTGTTAATTCCCTTAATCTGTCTCTGATCTCGTCTGTAAATTCACCCTTCTTCATCCGCCAGCGCCAGTTTATACCGATCGTAGACGGAAGATTCATCCGTGCTTCGTTATCCTTTCCAAGCAGATCCTGCATCTGAACGATAACGGTATCGGCAGAGCTCATATATAATACCTGCATCATCTTCTCCGGGATCTCCTGCTCATCTGCCGCTCCCAGATATTTCATCATAAATGTAAGATTTTCCTTTGATGCATTCTCGATATATCCTTTTAATGTGTCATTATCATGTGTTCCGATATAGACAACGTAATTCTTTTCGTGATTATGCGGTGCATGTTCATTCTCCGCATTTCCGTCAAATCCAAACTGTAAGATCTTCATTCCCGGATAGCCGGATTCCTTCACCAGCTTCTGTACCTCCGGCACAACGACGCCCAGATCTTCTGCGATCACCTTCGCATTTCCTCTGGCACTGTCGATCGCATCTACAAGCTTCTTTCCCGGTCCTTCCAGATAGAATCCGTTCTTTGGCTCTCCGTCTGCCGGAATGTTGTAATACCGCACAACCCCGATGAAATGATCGATACGGATCACATCATAGAGACTGGCTGATTTCCGGATCCGGTTCTTCCACCACGAGAACCCATCCTGCTCCATACGATCCCAGTCATATAAAGGATTGCCCCATTTCTGACCGTAATCGGAGAATGCATCCGGTGGACAACCGGCTACACACACAGGCTGTAGATCATGATCTAACTGAAATTGTTCTGTATTTGCCCATACATCTGCACTGTCCAGTGCTACATAGATTGGAATGTCGCCGATCAAGCTGATACCATGACGGTTGGCGTAAGATTTGAGTGCCTTCCACTGCTCATCGAATTTGAACTGAAGGAACATATAGAATCCGATCTCGTCGTGTAACTGTTCCCTGCACTTACGAAGTGCTGTTTCTTCTCTCTTTAAAACCGGTTCTTCCCAGCTTAACCATTCTTTGTTCTCATGGTCTGCCTTGACCGCCATATAAAGGGCGTAATCCGGAAGCCAGTTTTCATTTTCCGTAAGAAATTCCGCATACTGCTTTGATGTCTCATGCTTTGATCTGCCATATGCTTTTCTCAATACCTCAAACCTTTGTCTGTACAGGCGGGCGTAATCGATGTCATCCGGCTGATCGTACCAGCTATATGCATCTACCTCCTCCTGTGTCAGTAAACCTTCATGAATCAGAATGTCGAAATCGATAAAATAAGGATTGCCTGCAAATGCTGAAAATGACTGATACGGACTGTCACCAAAGCTGGTTGGTCCGATCGGAAGCACCTGCCAGTAACGCTGACCTGCCTCCTTCAACCTGTCAACAAATTCATATGCCTCTTTCCCCAGAGATCCGATTCCATAAGGGGATGGAAGGCTGCTGATCGGCAGGAGGATTCCTGCGCCACGCTCTAACGCTTTCTTCATGTCTGATACCTCTTTATTAAATTTTCTATTGAACAGCTATCCATTCGCCTGCATTTAATAAAGGTAAAGGTAAGGTAAAGGTCGTATATTCGGAATGTCTGTTCTGGTTTGTATTCTAATATCTTTTTCATGCTATTTCTTGCATAATAAGAGCATTTTATGATACTATTCTATCATTCACAACTTTGAGGTATTCTATCTTACCAAAACAGTGGCATTTGAGACCGCCGGTCCTTAGATGGCGCACCAGCGGCATCTTAGTACCGTTGCAGGTCGAAACGAGCGGAAGCGTCCACCTGTTTGGTAAGGATAGAATACCTCAAAGTTAGGAAAGGGAGGTACATATATGAATAGTCTTGAATATGAAAATTACATGGAAACGAAGGCACACGCCGATCCGCTTTTCCCTTACAACACCTATCTGTGCTCGATACCGCTCGACTTCAATGCCGTTCCACTCCACTGGCATCCATATATGGAGATCATTTACATAAAAAAAGGAAAAGGAAATGTAACGCTGGATTTCACTACGCACTATGTAGAGGAAGGAGATATCATTCTGATACTGCCGGGAAGGATCCACGGCATCTCTCAGTATTCCTCCTATTCGATGGAATATGAAAATATCATTTTCTCCGTTGATCTATTCCGATCCAGAAATCATGATACCTTAGACAGTGAATTCTTCCTGCCCCTGCTCTCCGGTGAATTAAATATAAAGAGTATCTATGACCGTGACGATCCATTATACAATTCCCTGTCCTCGTGCCTGAACCGGGTAGATGCCCTCTGTGCATCGACACCAAAGGGATACCGGCTTGCTCTGAAAAGCTGCTATTTTGAATTCTTCTATACCCTGTATGCACACGCAGAGCAAAAGGCAGAGACCTCAGATCGGAAGAATCATGCAAAGAATCTGGATCGTACCAAAGCAATCTTATCTTATATCGATCGAAACTACAAAGAAGCAATACCCATTGCAGACATTGCTTCTTACTGTGGATTCTCAGAATCCCATTTTATGCGATTTTTTAAGAATACTATGGGTGTATCCTTTACCACCTATCTGTGTGACTTCCGGTTAAATATCGCAGCAAGGCTTCTTGTCACAACCGATGACAGCATCCTGTCCATCGCAGAAAGCTGCGGTTTCTTTAACCTGTCCTATTTCAACCGAACCTTCAAGAAGAAATATGGTGTCACACCCGGAGGGTATCGAAAACGGTAACTGATCCGGTAACATCTATAGAGTATCGGAAGCAGTAACCACTGGAAAATACACCCGAATCTCACAGCCGCCTGTGGCTTCATCAGAGGACACATCCAGCTCCACATTTAGATCATGCGCCATTTCTTTTGCAAGGTAAAGTCCCATACCGGTTGCTTTCTTCCGCCTGTCACCGGAATCTCCGGTAAAGCCTTTCTCAAATACATACGGAAGATCGCAGGCTTTGATACCCACGCCATTATCCCGGACAGATAAAATAATCTTCTCATGTTCTCTGATACAGGAGATCCGGAGCTGTTTATTCTCTCCTTTGCTGTATTTGATCGAATTACTGATAAACTGTCCGAGCATAAAGGCAAAGCCACGTTTATCGGTAAATACTGTGTTCTCTTTTATATCAAGCCAAACCTGTATCTTCTGTTCTTCTAACAGTGGTGTGAAATCCTCCAGCACTTCTTTTACACAGGTTTCCGTATCGACCGACTCAAACCTGTAATCTTTTCTCGCCCCCTTTAAACGGGCATAGTATAACATCTGGTCGATATATCTCTGCATCTGACAGTTGATCCGGTCAAGCTTGCATACCACATCTTCTGACAGCTCGTCTCTGTGATTGTCCAACATAAATGTCAACAGAGCAAGCGGTGTCTTTACCTCATGCGCCCATGCTTCCACATATTCCTCATAATCATTTAGCTGTAACTTCGTCTGTGCGCATTGATCCGTCTGTTCATGTAATGTCTGACTGAAGCTTCTGATCTCCGCCTGCAGATTCTCAGCATCATGAAGCAGTTGTTCCTCATGATAGGAATCCGGCATTGCAAGGAATTCATCAAATGCTTTCTTCCGTTTTCTATCTTTCTTTGCCAGATAGAAAACAGCCGTTACAAATACCAGCAGACTGAACAAAATCACCGATATTGCGATCACATAAAATGCCTGTGCATCGATCAGCCATAACAGCAGGATACTGAGCAGATCAAGCAGTCCGATGATCCCCAGCCAGAATCTATTCTGTTTTATGATCTGTCCGATCTCCTTTATGGATATATGTTCCATCTCTACCTCTCCGATGTCTGTCCGACAAAACGATATCCGACGCCACGCACAGGAATGATCTGCTGTGGCATATCAAGATTCGCCATTGTCTTTTTCAGTCTCGTAAGATTCACCTGTAAAGCATTTTCATCGATGAATTCTGCCGTCCCCCATAAGGCGATACAGAGTTCCTCTTTCGTCACGATATCCGATCCGTGCTCTAAGAATATCCCAAGGATCTTTCCCTGATTCTGCGGCAGGATAACAGATCGGTTATGAATGTATAAAGTATAGGTCTGACGGTCAAGGAGGAATCCGTTTCCTTCTAAAAGGTTATTTCTTCCCTCGTACCGTTTCAACACATTGGATACTCTGGCAAGCAGGCGTTCTTTTCTGCAAGGCTTCGTCAGGAATTCATCTGCGCCCAGATCCAGAGCATGCAGTTCATCCTGAAGTTGATCCCTCGACGTCAGAACCAGAACCGGTATGGAGCTTTTCTGCTTCAGTTCCCGGCAGATCTGGAATCCACCCATGCCCGGCAGATTCAGATCGAGCAGCACCAGATCCGGGGATGCCGCAAGAATAGCCGCTGCCGCATTCTCAAAATCCGTGATACCGCTGGTCTGATAGCCCGCCTTCTGCAATATAGCTTCCAGTTCTTCCCGCATCATATCTTCATCTTCTACCACTGCTATATGCTTCATATCTACTCCTCATCTATCAGTCAAGGTTTCACGCCATCGCCATTGATCTTCATCTGCTCTGAATCTACTCCTCACGTTCCGGTACCATCAGTGTCAGAAGATACCGGTTGCTTGACCGTTTTACAAATGCCATATAAATGCATTCTACCACACAGAGCAGCAAAATCATAGCTGCAGCAAGCAGCATGGCATCTCGGATACTATTTGAGATCATACCGGAAACCAGTGTAAGGACGGCGCGCACACCGAAGATACTGCTGATGCCTGCAACGACAACCGGCATACCAAAGTACCAGTTGATCTGCTTTCTTGCGGAACGGCAGAGCAGTTCATAGGTTGCTCCAAGCCGGATCAGTGTCTTATATCTGCGGCCGGATTTCTGCTGTCCCATCAGGAACTGTACCCCGATCACAGTATTTGCAATGATCAGGAAAATGATCGCCAGATAGATCGTGATATAACTTGCTGCTACGATATAGAACATCCGGCGTCCCATATTTTTCAGATAACTTTCATATTCAATATTTTTTGCTGCAAAATCGATCTGCGCAAGTTTATCATTCATCTGCATGACCGACTGAAGCAGGTTATCTCCCTTGACCTTTGACTGATCCAGCACACAATTCAGATAGATCGTGCTGTCCCATGTATATTTGTCAAATACTTCATCCGGCACGATCAGGGCAAAGGATAATGTAATTGCCCGGTCTGTGATAAACGGTGTGTTCTGTATCTTACCGGTCAGATACATCTTATGATCCAGATATGCCACCTCCGGGCGGTCTGCCAGAATATCATTTATATTCTGATTCATACTATCCGATGTAAATTCCAGACTTTTAAATACTGCCGCCTCATCGTCTGACAATGCAAGAGGTTCTTTCCCTGCAAGTTCAAGTACATGATTATATCCGCTCAAAGAAATCAGATATGGATATGACTCATATTCCAGATTGTTAAGCAGAATATCTTTATCCTCTGAGTCCGGCAGTTGTTCTACCCGGTTCATGACTGATGACAGATCAAATACATCGTAATCATCATTTGCACCCGGAATAAGATGACCGACCTGCACCTCAAACAGATCGGAGAAATCCTGTTCCAGTCCGTTGTCTGTCAGAAGCTTTTTTACATTTGCCACACCCTGTTCCTGATCTTCTTCGTAATTCTCAAATGTATAATCCATGATATGGGTATTTCCTTTTTCATTTCCATAGGAAAATGCGATCACAATTCCTGCTCCAAAACAGCAGAGGGCTGCAAGGATCAGAACGGAACTGATCGATAAGGTACTGGATTTTCTTATGACATTTTCCTGCACCTGACGGAAATTAAATACCCGAAGGGCAGCTCCCCCATGGCTGTGTCTTGCCAAACGGTCGATAAAAAACCGCATGCCATAGAATAAGAGCAGCATACCGACAAAACCGATCAATACTGTCTCAGACATCTTACGAAGTGTCGTCCATGATATTCCTCCGATCGCCATGCTGTATGCCACAGCCAGGCAGATAATACCGAGGACGAAGCTTACCGCATAGACGCCAGCTGGGAACTGCTTCTTTGTTCCCTCCGGTGTATCAACTAATAATGCACCAATCTCCTGTCCTGCGATCTTCCCGCTTAAGATCAGGAATGCAACCAGCTTGATCACAAAAAATCCAACAGCCGTTATTATGATTGCCTGAATGGAAAATGTTACCTGATGTCCGACAATACCAAGTCCTACACATTTGGCTGTGATCAGACTGATCAGTTCGGATAATAAAACAGCGATCGGAAGTCCTGTTATAAGTGCTGCCAGACTGCTTCCTATATCTTCTGCAAGAAGCATCCCGAAAAGTTTGCTTCTCCGCATTCCCATCATCAGGTAAACGCCAAATTCGTGTTTTCTTCGTTCCAGTTGGAATTTGCTTGCATAGTAGATCAGAAAGAATAAGATCACCAGTGTCATTACAAAAAATGCAGGTATGATCTGGAATAGACGATCTACCGCATCACTCTCCATTTTCTTAAGAAATACCATAACATCCTGTGAAGAAAGTGACAGGATAATATAGAATGCCACGATGGATATTACTAACGAGGAGAAAAACAAGCCGTTTTCTTTTCTGCTTCGTTTACTGTTTTTTCGGATCAGTTTAAAGAACATTTGCACTGCCTCCTCCCAACTGTGCCATAACCTGCAAGATTCTTTCATAGAACTGCTGCTGTGTCTCAGCAAGCAGATCACGTCTTAATTCATGGAAGATCACGCCATCCTGAATGAACAGGATACGCTTGCAATAGCTTGCTGCATTGGAATCGTGCGTTACCATCAAAACAGTTGCCTTCTCATCCCGGTTCAGACCGGCTAATTTCTCCATTAAGGCTTTGGCATTTCTGGAATCAAGTGCTCCGGTTGGTTCATCTGCCAGAATGATACCCGGATTCAGGATCAGTGCTCTGGCTGCTGCCAGTCTCTGCTTCTGACCACCTGACATCTGCGATGGGAACTTATCCAGCACCTCGGTGATCTCCAGATATTCCGCTAACTGCTCCAGACGTTTTCCGCCCTCTGCCTCCGATATGTTATGAATCGACAACGGAACCATGATGTTCTCACGTCCGGTCAGATTATCCAACAGTTCAAAATTCTGGAACAGATATCCGATCTCCTTACCACGGTATCCTGCCAGCTTCTTGCCCTTCAACCTCTGGATCTCTGTACCTTTCATCCGGATCTTGCCGCTATCCGGCTGGATCACTGTTGCGATACAGTTTAATAATGTTGACTTGCCGGAACCGCTACTCCCCATAATTCCTAAAAACTCGCCCGGCATCACCTGAAATGTGATTCCGTTCAGAGCCTTTGTCTGGTTCGGTTCCTTGCCATAATATTTTTTCAGATCTTCTATCTCTAATAATGCATCCATGCTGCCGCCTCCTTGTACTTTCTTAATTGCTATTGTCTGACTTCTTGGGGTATCATGGTTTCCTTTGCACTCTCATACCCTCGCCCGTTTGCTTCTGCGGGTATCGCATTCTTTTTCTCGCTCTCATACCCGCTACTGTCCGACTTCTTAGGGTATCATGGTTTCCTTCGCACTCTCATACCCTCGCCTGTTTGCTTCTGCGGGTATCGCATTCTTTTTCTTACTCTCATACCCGCTGCTGCCTGGCTCCTGGGGGTATCATGGTTTCCTTCGCTCTCTCATACCCTCGCCTGTTTGCTTCTGCGGGTATCGCATTCTTTTTCTCGCTCTCATACCCGCTGCCGCCCGACTCCTGGGGGTATGACATTGGCTTTCTCGCTCTCATACCCGCTGCTGCCCGACTTCTGGGGGTATCATGGTTTCCTTCGCACTCTCATACCCTCGCCTGTTTGCTTCTGCGGGTATCGCATTCTTTTTCTCGCTCTCATACCCGCTGCTGCCCGGCTCCTGGGGGTATCATGGTTTCCTTCGCACTCTCATACCCTCGCCCATTTGCTTCTGCAGGTATCGCATTCTTTTTCTCGCTCTCATACCCGCTGCTGCCTGGCTCCTGGGGGTATCATAATTTATTTCTTAATTTCATACCCACCATATCTGACAATATTTATACTATCAGATATCTTCCTCAAATAACACTTACACTGAATGAAAGGTTTTGCCTGTATAATTCTGAAAACACCCGACGATACTAAATATGTTTAAAAAGATAATTGCGGAATTAATATATATTGCACATACATGAACAGCAATTTGTAGTCATTCCACAATCATCAATAAAATTTCATCAGGAGGTTATCCCATGTCAAATATGTTTTGTTTTCAGTGCCAGCAGACAGCTGGCAATAAAGCCTGTGTGAATACCGGAGTCTGCGGTAAGCAGCCCTCGACATCCAATCTGCAGGACGAATTGATCTGTGAACTGATACGACTTGCCGAAGCAGCCGAGCTTACAAAGAAATCCATGCAACAGAAAAAAGAGACAGATCCCAAACTTCTGTCCCGATACCTGAACAACCGAAAATCCGCTGATCGTCTGCTGATCGATGGTTTATTTACAACACTTACAAATGTGAATTTTGATGATAAATCAATCAAAGATTACATCAAAGAAGTGCAGAAAAACCAGAAAGATATCATGCGCTGTATGCCTACAGACATATGTAGCATATCAGATATCGCATATAAGAACTTCCCGACTACAAATATGAATTCACAAACTGCAAATATGAATTTCTCAGATACAGATATGAATGCACCAACTACAAATATGAATTTCTCAGATACAGATACGAATTCACCAACCGCAAATATGAATTTCTCAGATACAGATACGAATTCACCAACCGCAAATATGAATTTCTCAGATACAGATATAAATGCACCAACCGCAAATATGAATTTCTCAGATACAGATATGAATTCATCAACAGCAAATATCAATCCTCCGACCTGTGGATTGAAAGATCCACATGATATACCGGTAATCAGCCTGTGGGATGGTACGGACGATATCGTGTCACTCCGCTCCACGTTATTGTTCGGCTTAAAGGGAATGGCGGCGTATGCGCATCATGCAATGAATCTCGGCTATCAAAATGATAATGTAACAACCTGGTTCTATAAGGGCTTGTGTGAAGTGAACCGTGAACACTCGGTAGAAGAATGGATCGAGCTTATTATGGAATTTGGAAAAGTGAACTATCAATGCATGGAACTGCTCGATAAGGCAAATACCGAATCCTTCGGCACACCAACGCCGACTAAGGTTCACACCGATATCCGCAAGGGGCCTTTCATCGTTGTATCCGGTCATGATCTCCGCGATCTGGATCTGCTCTTAAAACAGACCGAAGGAACCGGTGTCAATGTCTATACACATTGCGAAATGCTTCCGGCTCACGGCTATCCAAAATTAGCCGCCTATAAGCATCTTGCCGGCAACTTCGGAACTGCATGGCAAAGCCAGCAGACGGAATTTGAAAATATCCCTGCACCCGTCCTCTTTACAACCAACTGCCTGATGCCCCCACGCCCAAGCTATGAAGATCGCATCTACACCACCTCTGTTGTCGGCTATGAAGGAATGGTGCATATCAAGGGAACAAAGGATGGCAAAAAGGATTTTACTCCGATCATCAAGCATGCCCTAAAGCTGGGCGGCTATGAACACGATCACAGCATGAGCGGTATCAATGGCGGACATATCCTGACAACAGGATTTGCACATGGCGCAGTCCTCTCCCATGCAGATAAACTTACAGCCGCCATCAAGAATGGTGATATCAAACACATCTTCTTGGTTGGCGGCTGCGACGGTGCCCATCCGGGCAGAAATTATTATACGGAATTTGTAAAACAGACTCCTATGGATTCTCTCGTTCTGACACTTGCCTGTGGCAAATACCGGTTCAATGATCTTGACCTTGGCGAGATCGATGGAATCCCTAGGATCTTAGATATGGGACAGTGTAACGATTCTTACAGTGCGATCAAGGTTGCCCTTGCACTGGCAGAAGCCTTCGGCTGTGATATCAACGAGCTTCCTCTGACTCTCGTTCTTTCATGGTATGAACAGAAGGCTGTCTGCATCCTTTTAACCCTGCTTGCCCTCGGTGTCAAAAACATCTATCTCGGTCCAACCCTTCCGGCATTCATGACAGAGACCGTTGTCCGTTTTCTGGTTGACACCTACAATCTGCAGCCGATCACGGCTCCTGAGCAGGATATGGATGCGATCCTCGGGCGCGGCTAAACAGTCAGCCGGCATCATCCTATTCCGGCAACAGCTTCATCACACGTTCCAGCAAACATCAGAGCTTCATCACACATTCCGGCAAACATCAGTGCTTTATCACACATTCTGGTAACCACCACAATAAGGGCAGCGGCTGGCATATCCGGTTGCTGCCTTATAAGAAGCACCGCAGTTCGAACATCGGACTGCGATCAGGTGAAGCTGTTCCGGATCGATCGGCTTGTTGTCCATCAGCTCTTCTTCTCTTCTTAACCGTTCTCCACGGACAGAAGCAGGATCATAACTGTACTTACCATTGTATTCATAGATATCGATCGTCATTCCGATCGGGAACATGGAATCCGCTCCTCCACTGATCGAAGTCGGCAGGATCACTTCCCGCTCGATACCATAATTATCAAAATAATGCACCTTTACATTTAAAGGAAATCTGCCATTTACCATATAAGATGTATTTTTTACATAACCATAAATCTTCGCTGTATACTTTTCACCATGTACACGGATCATTTTCTTGTTATGGAGCATAACAAGGATCGTCACGATAAAACATAATCCAAGTACCACAAACATTAATGGAATTAATATAAATGCCCCGGGCTTACCAAATGCAAATAAAAAGATCAATGTCATAAAAAGCCCTATTCCTGCAAAACCCACCCCGACAATCATACATATCTTCTGTGCACTGTTCATATCCATCTGCCTCCCACATAATGATCATAACTATGATACTAGCATCTACCCATTTATAAGTCAAACAAATCCATGTATTATTGCGTATACAATTATCTGTTCTCGCCTATGATATTCTTTATACCTGCATATGAAATTTTATAAGTTTGAATATGAAATTTTCACTTGCATTTTTACTAAAAGCTTAGTATAATGACCGACGTTGTAAAAATTGAAGAAAAAGCTTTGGTATAAAATTGGAAACGACACAAGTGTGCTCCTGATATTTCACCTCGTTTGCCGACGGATGAGCATATCACTTGATAACGAACAACACATGTGTCTTTTTTGTGCTTATTTTTAAGATATTTGCAGTTTTGGTTCTGCATTTATTCAGATTATTTATCAAAAAGGAGATTTATTTTATGCCAAAAACTTTATTTCAAAACATTGTTTTCACATTAATGATGTCTTTTCTTATGGTCTATGCCATGATCTGCTACAACATTTCCCTAAACACGGGTGGAATGTCAAACTCCGTTTTCTTAGCCGCCTTTCATGAGCTTATCATCATGTGGCCGGTTGCCTTTTTTCTTGAATTCCTGTTTGTAGATAAGGCTGCACATGCTCTTGCATTCCGCTTCGTGAAGCCGGATGACCGCCCGATCATCATCACGCTTGCAATTTCTACCATGATCATCTGCATTATGTGTCCTTGCATGAGCCTTGTTGCCACTATTTTATTCAAACATGCCGGTCGTCAGTTTGCAGCCGTGTGGCTCCAGACCACCTTCTTAAACTTCCCGGTAGCTTTCTTCTGGCAGCTTTTTTATTGCGGTCCGTCTATCCGTCTGATCTTCCGCAAGCTTTTTCCAGCGAAATAAGCCTGTATAAACAATGGATTCGAGTGATCCGGCAGGCTGGCACTTCCTACATATGATCCGCTTTATTTTCTATTCGGTTCGCACGCTTATTTATCAGCAGTCGCCCAAACTCGTCCTTACGGACTCAGACATGGGCTTGATGCTGATAGTTAGTGCAAACCTCATAACGAAAATACGCTAATGTCATATGTAGGAAGTGCCAGCCTTCCGGATCACTCGAATCCATTATTTATATTATGAAATTAGAGAATCCCCTCCGACAGATGGTTATATGCGTAACGTTTTACCTGTATTTCTTATATGGTCATCAGACGTTTTCTAACTATGACATTTGCGAAGATTGCGTTGTGAGCTGCATATTGCCAGTAAATACGGGTGCCTGTTCGAGCTCAAAGAGCGAGTTGGCACAGGAGTATTTACGAATCAGGCATATGCAGCAAACAGAAATCATAGCAAGTCATAGTAAAAAATGGCTGACTGCCAGATAGGAAATACAGATAAAGCCCCATATGTATAACCATCTGTCGGAGGGGATTTACACATTACGACTGCCAGACCAGGTTACCGGATGGATCAAGAGCCTGAATCCGGTAGGTATGGGCTTTAAGGTCTGCGGACAGACGGGCAAGATAACCGTCCTTTTTCCAGGTGATATAAATACGGTTATACATCTGGTCCGCCGGTAATTCTGCAAAATGCAAAGCATTTTCTGCCTGAGCAGAGATCTGCGCTGCAGGCTTTGTACGGATTGTCATTTCCGCATCAAATCCAAATGCCGGAAATTCTTTCCGGAATTTCAACATTTCAAGCTGCTTTTTTACGACCTCCTTTTCAAGGCCTGACTCTATATCTTTTTGTGAAAGATTCGTCCGGTTGATCTCTTTATGTCCACCTGCACCTGCACGCTTCACTGCCTCATAATCATTAGATCCGGCAAACAGATCCAGATACCAGACCTGAGGTTTTCCGGGCATAAATATCTGTAATGCTCTGGCTAATAACAATGCCTGCTCATTTTCGCCAAGTGCATTATAATATGTCGTATTTACCTGATAATACATCTTTTTATTACCGTGAAGATCCTTTACAAAACCCCCACGATCCACAAGCAACCGGATCAGATCTTCAATCCTGTCGTCCGGCAACAGTCCGGCAAGATCCAGTACCGGTATTCCATCATGGCATCCAAGCATATTCACAGTATGAATATTCTCTTTTATCTGTTCCTTTGCCCACTGCTCCAGGTAAGAGCCATCGCCTCTGTAAAGAGCATCCAGGATCAATCCCGGAAGGAAAAAGTCATATGTCAGATATCCCTTCTCTGCTATCATCTTATACTTTTTCTCTTTATATCCGGCATGAATCTCCGGAAGAAGGCGGATTCCATATGGTTTTGCAAGCTTATGGATCTGTTCAAGGAATTCCCATGTCTCCGGTTCATTTAAGAAATTGGCGCGTCCCGGGGCTTTTGGGGCATATGCAAATGCATCCAGACGGATTATCTTCGCTCCGTAACCTGCCAGTTTTTTTATGGTTTCACGGTAAAAGTCCCAAACCTTTTCTGATTTAATATTGAGGTCCATTTGTCCTAAATATCTGGTATGATAATCATCAGTATCCCGAATCTCCTGATAAAACGTATTCCAGTATGGAATCCGACTGCCATCTGCCATTTTCACCATCAACAGAGGCAATCCCGGTTTGCGGAAGAACATCGGATCCAGATACTTCTGTTCCGGTTGTATATAGCCGTCTTCTGTCATTTCTCCACAGTTTTCCCAGAATGTATTCCAGTTAATAAAAAAGTCACGATATTCAGATCGACTGCCATTCTCCAACAGATCCTGAAACTGTGGCGACTGTACAGACGCATGGTTTAACACAAAATCCAGCTTCAGATCAATATTCTGTCTGCCCAACCGTAATAGTGCCTTTTCAGAATGAAATGTCTCCTCAAGATCATAGTCGATTACAGAAAAACCACGATCCAGATCAGAATGGTAAATACTCGGTAGTATATACATTGAGGAAAATGCATCTGCAAATCCATCTCTTTCAAATAAATCCGCAACAGCTTCCAGATCTCCGCCAAGACTGTCCGGATACAGATTCAGCATTGGACCATTTTTAATTTTATTTATATCTGTCATATTGGTTTCTTCTATCTCTATTTTCCTCATATTCTATAACCTCCTGTTCACTTACTATTCCGTATAAATCCTGCCATGCATATCCTGAATGATGTCTGCCCTATCCAGTCCATCATTAATCTTTTTCTGCTCAATTCTTAATACTCTGGCTACAAATGGACTGTCAATGGCAGTGTCACGATTCCTCTTCTTTCGGTTTTCAAGTGTTTCTTCCGGCGTACTGATCAATACAACAGATACATCTACCCCCTGCAGGTATGCACTGTTTCCATGTGTCCATTCAAGAATCAGAATATCTGTATCTGATACATCCCTGCGATCATACCAGATATCATCCTGGGTTCTTCCCATATGACGTAGCAGCAGTTGTGAAGTTCCTCTATGAAACTGCATGAGAAGATTCGATATAGCTTCATAATCCAGTTCCTGATCCGTACCCAGATAGTCTGTAAGAGCCTTGTCTCCATACTTCTGATATATGGATAACCACTGCATGTCCTCCTGTTCTTCTGCATCCCTTCCGGCTTTTTGAAGCTTTAATAATTTTTCTTTTATTTCATCTGTATATAGCCTTTCAGTTATAAGTCCATTTAACCCGGACATACGAAATCTCGCAATTCGTTCTGCATCATTATACATGGGAATCCGATGCGGATAATTGTCCCCGCTTATAATAAGTGATTTCTTTCCCTGTTTTTCAAACATATTTTGAAGTAAGAAAGCCATTCCGGTCTTACCAACACCAGAACCTCCGGATACCGATATGACTGTTTTTTTCTCTTTTCTTTCCTCTGTTTTTTTCCGGATCAACGGAAATAATCGTTCCGCGTTTTTGATCTGTTCCTGTGCCAGATCCGATACTGTAATTTCTTTCGTATCCATCTGTCTGTCACCTCATTTCTGATCATCTTATATATCTTTTACTCTATTGTTTTTGCCAAACTCCCCGATCTCTGCAAACAGAAACCGGGGAGTCCTATTTATTCTTATTCTACTGCATCAAGCAGGATCTGATAGCTTGGATAATTACCGGATACTACCGTAAACGGCATACCGAGCTCCATCAAAGCAGCTCCTGAATAAACAGTACCTGTTTTCTTATCCCGATAAGAACGTTCCGGCGCAAGCCCTCTCAATCGAATATAAAATACAGGATGATTACCATGTGTATTTAATAAAACAGCACCTACAACTGCATGTTTTTTTTCTTCATCGACAGACATCCATGCTCCATATTCCGCTTCAAACGGATTACTTAATCTGTAATAATCCCCTTTTAAAATAACCGGTGCTGCTTCATGATAGGTTTTGATCTGTTCACGGACTGCCGTCTTGTCTTCCTCAGATAATTTTCCAAGATCCAGTTCATATCCGAATGCACCTGTCATGGCAACCACACCTCTGGTATTCATATCCGTCACTCTGCCGGTCTGATGATTCGGCACCGCAGATACATGGGCTCCCATCGTTGATAAAGGATAAGCAAACGATGTACCGTACTGGATACGGATACGGTCAACGGCATCTGTATTATCACTGCACCATATCTGTGGTGTATAATACAGCATACCCATATCAAACCTTCCGCCACCGCCGGAGCAGCCTTCCCATAACATATCCGGAAATGCCTGCGTCAGACGTTCCAGCAGGTCATATACACCAAGCATATAGTCATACATTACATTTCCCTGCCATACCATACTGTCGGAATATATATCACATAAGCTTCGATTCATATCCCATTTCACATAATTGATATCGCCCTGCCTGAGGACAGCTGCAATCTGTTCATAGATATGGTCCACCACCTCCGGATTTGCAAAATCAAGTACAAGCTGATTTCTGCCGTGTACCGGATGTTTACCGGGAACCTGAATTGCCCACTCCGGATGTTTTCTGTAAAGATCACTGTTTTCTGAAACCATCTCCGGTTCTATCCAGATACCAAACTGAACACCTTTGTCATGAACCCGTTTTGTCAGCTCCGTAAGAGAACAGCCCAGTTTATCTTCATTTACAATCCAGTCACCAAGGGATGAATTATCATCATCTCTTGTGCCAAACCAGCCATCATCCATGACCAGAAGCTCCACACCAAGTGCTGCAGCCTGCTCCGCAAGATTAACGATCGCTTCACCATTAAAATCAAAATAACAGGCTTCCCAGCTATTTACAAGAACCGGACGGATCTGATCTTTATATTTCCCGCGACAGATATGCTCTCTCACCAAATGATGCATCTGATTGGATAGCTGTTCCATTCCATACGCTGAATATGACAGAACTGCTTCCGGGGCATAAAATGTCTGCTCCGGCTTTAGTTGATAGGAAAAGAAATCCTCCTGAAGACCCATAACCAGACGGATCTGATCAAACTGATCTAATTCTACGCTTCCTTCAAAGCTTCCACTGTACACCAGTGATACACCATAACAGGCTCCGGCGGTCTCTGTTGTGCCATGTTCCGCAAGGATCATATATGGATTATACTGATGTCCGGACGTACCACGATTACTTCCGATCACCTGTTTGCCATGTGTTACCGGTGTTCGCTGCATATTCCGTTCCATTGCATGCCGTCCATAAAATGTCAGTACATCATAATCTCCATACAAAAGATCAAGACATGCGCTGGAAAGCTTCTCCAGATAGATTTCATTCTTTCCGACATTTGTAACTTTTACACTTCTGGTTATTACATCGCAGTCAGGTAATACGCCATATAATAATGTTACCTCTACACCGACTCTTTCGTCCTTCAGATATATGCACAGAGTCTGTGCAGCTTCAGAATGTGCTGCCGGAAGTCCCGGGAGATCATACTTACCATCCTGAATCTGATATCCTGTATAGCGAAGATCAAGTGCCATACAGCCATTTGCTTCACGGATCTTTCCTGCCGTTGTTCTGTAATCACCGGTTCCAAGAACAGGGAATTCCTGAGGAAGTGCATCTAGGGAATAAGTACGATCGTTTCCAAGATCATATGGATTTCCTGAAAAACCTCGATCATAGTAAGTCAGTATATAATCCATTTCCGAATCCAAGCGTTTTCCGTAATACAGATGAAGCAAATAATCATGTGTATCGGCCATCATCTGATAAGTTGTATGTCCCGTATGGAGAGAAAATATTCTTTTCTCTTTGTTATATATAATAGCCATAAATTAAGTCTCCTTTTATTTTACTGCTCCGTTTGCCACACCTGATATGATCTGTTTCTGACAAATAATATAGAAGATCAGAATCGGAAGTAACGCTAACAGATAAGATGCAAAGGCCAGATTGTAATTTGTTCCAAACTGAGTCTGGAAATTCAGCTGCGCAAGCGGAAGTGTATTCTGATCACCGGACATAATTACAAGCGGTGTCATAACGTCATTCCATGTGCCAAGGGCTGTAAGGATCGCAACCGTTGCATGCATTGGTTTCATATTCGGGAAGATGATCTTCCAGTAAGTCGTCCATGTAGTGGCTCCGTCAACACAAGCTGCCTCTTCCAGTTCAAGCGGAAGATTATTCAGATATCCGGCATATAACATTGTGTTCATCGGAAGATAAAATACTGTATAAAGTAATACCACACCAATCATATTTGCCAGTCCCATTTTTGCTGTCTGTTTTACAAGCGGCATCATCAAAATAGCAAATGGCACGAACATACCACTGACAAGATAAAGATAAATTCCATTATAGATCCGATTCTTTTTCTTGCTTCGTCCAAGTACATAACCGATCAGGGAATGTATTACGATCGATAATGCGATAGTTGCCAGTGTGATAAATAAACTGTTACCGAGAGAATGCCAGAAATCTGTTACCTCCATAGCTTCCTTAAAATTACTCAGACTCCAGTGCTGTGGAAGAGATAAGATTCCATGGATATCATTTGTCATCTCAGACGGCTGCTTAAATGCGATCATAACCGTCATATATAATGGGAACAGGATGGTTACAAGACCAAGGATCAACAGAATCGTAACCCCGATATTATATCGTTCTTTTCCTGTCTTAATCCCCTTTTCTTTATATTCTTTTCTGATCTGTCTCTGCGATTTTTTCATAACTGTTCCTCCTTCTTACCCAGGAAACGCATCTGTAATACAGATATCACTACGATTACTATAAAGAACACGACTGCATTTGCACTCTGGAATCCAAACTGTCCGCCACTCATACCATTGTTGTAGATCAGGTAGGAAATGGATTCTGTGCTCTGCGCAGGGCCACCCTTTGTCAACGACATGATCTGGTCAAATACCATCAGGAAGTTCTTCATACAAAGGACTACATTAATTGTAAAAAACGGAAGGATCAGTGGGAATGTCAGATAACGGAATTTTGCAAATCCGGTTGCACCATCTAAAGATCCTGCTTCGTATACATCTTCCGGAACTGTCTGAAGACCGGATATATAAATGATCGTATTCATCGCGATCGACTGCCATGCACATACTACCGCGATCGCAAGCCAGGCCGTTTTAGAACTTGCCAGCATACTGTTTCCCTCAAAACCGAGCATGATTGCAATCTGTGGCAGAATATAAGTAAAGAAATAGTTAAAAATATAACCAACAACCAGACCGCCTAAGATATTTGGCAGGAAATACAGTCCACGAAGACCGCTCTTAAAACGAATCTTGCTGTTTAATGCCATCGCAAGGATCAGGCTGACAGCATTTACGATGATCGTTGTTACTATAGCCAGCTTAAATGTAAACAGATAGGATGAACCAACTCTGGCATCATGAAAAAGATCAATATAGTTTCGAAAACCAACCCACTCATAGCTGCCATACCCACGGAAATTGGTAAAGCTGTAAATCGCACCCTGAATCAAAGGCAATGTGTTGAATGTAAAGAACAATGCTACGATAGGAATTGTGATCAACATAAATGTTCTGGATTTCCCGGACATTTTCTTTTTCTTTTTAGCAAACTTCATATCTTCTGTCTTTTTTGTATCCATTTCTATTCCTCCTCTCCGGAATGCTCCTGCTCATATTTGCGAACCTTTATGATCAGGTCACGATTGTACCGTTTCCATTCCGTATCAAATTTCTTCAAAAACGCTTCTGTATCTCCATCTAACAGATAAGTCTGAATCAATGCATCTACTGCCATCTCAGATGGATAAAAATGATCCTGATAATCAGTCACGATTCCGTTGTCCAGATATTCCCGCATACCGTCTAACATAGATGCAAGCTTGAAATCACCTTTCTTACAAGGTACTGCGTTCTGATTGTCTATATAGTCCTGTACATTTTCATCCTCTAACAGGAAACGGAGGACTTCATAGGCTGCTTCCTTATTCGGACAGTCTTCCATCACGCAGAACTGAAGGTCTACACCGGATGTCAGAACCATGTCATCCTTATTGTTAGAAGCCGGGAATACAAATGAATCAATATTGATATCCGGATTTACTGACTGGATCTGTGGTACAGCATAGCTTCCGATCATATACATTGCTGACTCACCTTTTGCAAATGCTGTACAAGCATCATTATAAGAATATGCAACCGGATTGGCTTCTCCATACTGAAGCAAGGTTTTCATTTCTTCCGCAACCTGAACATACTGATCGGAAAATGTCGTTTCTCCCTTATTAACATCCTTACATACGGTCGAAGATGTCAATGAAGCTACTGCACTGTTCCATGGAGAAAGACAGGTCCATGTATCCTTGTATCCCATATAAAACGGAAGAATTCCTTCTGCTTTAATCTCATCACATAATGCAAGAAGCTCATCCCATGTTTCCGGGATCTTCCAGCCATGCTCCTCAAACATATCCCGGTTGTACAGGATACCGGCAGCATTTGCCACATATGGAACACTGTATGTTCCTTCTGTTGGAATAAATTTCAGATTCTCACAGATTGTCAGATAATTTTCCTTTATATCTGCCAGTCCATCAAAATCAGAAATATCCATCAACATATCGGCATCAATAAAATTCGAATAATTGATGTCACCACCAATACCAATGATATCCGGATTATCTTCGCGAACAAATCTGGTCTTCAACACCGTCATTGCATCGTTCGGAGAACTGATCTTCAATTCAATATCATCATGACTGGCATTAAACCGTTCCTCAACTTCTTCAAAATAAGAGGTTGCTTCCGGCTTGTACTGTACCAGTTCGATCACTGTTTTTCCGTCTTTATTATTCTTGCCACACCCCGCCAGTAAGCAGAAACCAGTCATCATTGTAAGTACAAATAATAGTTTTTTCCCTTTTAGCATAAATACATTTCTCCCTTCTTTTATAATATGCTTTTTTAAGTTATTTTCATTCTAACATATCATAATGCTTGTTAAAATATCGTAATAATTCCATTTTTATACCAAAATACATTATTTTTGTCTCACTATTGCATTCATCTAGCATTTTGGTATATAGTAGAAAACAGTAGAGTTTATATTATGTATTTGTTCTAATTTTGGGAGGTTTTTTTATGCATGAATACCTTTTTTCTATATTTCCAAATGAGAAATTTATAGATCTCGGACTATATCAGTACGGATGGGAACGCTGTACACCGGCCCATCAGTTCGGTCCAGCTGCCAGAACCCACTATCTGTTTCATTATGTCATCTCCGGAACCGGACTTTTAATGGCACAGGACAAAAAAGGAGAGACTAGAAATTATTCGATCAAAAGCGGACAGGGCTTTCTTCTGTATCCGGGACAGATCAGCACCTATATCGCAGATGAGACAAACCCATGGGAATATACCTGGCTGGAATTTGATGGATTACGGGTAAAAGAAGCACTGGACATTGCCGGTTTTTCAAAAGACCAGCCCATCTATCATGCTACCTCAAAGGAATACCGGGAAATCATGATGAACGAAATGCTCTATATTGCCAATCACCCAAACGAACCGCCATTTCACCTGATCGGTCATTCCTACCTTTTTCTGGATGCACTCACCCGTTCCACCGCCTCTACCCAGATGATAAAAACCGGTAAAATGAGCGATTACTATATAAAAGAAGCGATAAACTTCGTAGAGCAGAATTTTCCTTATGACATCTCTATCGAAGATATAGCTGCCTGTTGCGGCATCAACCGCAGCTATCTGGGAAAGATATTTCATGATTCCATTGGCAAAACGCCACAGGAATTCCTGATAAATTATCGGATGTCCAAAGCAACAGAGCTGCTGAAAATGACTAAATTGTCAATTGCAGATATAGGAAATGCAGTCGGCTATCCAAACCAACTGCATTTCTCAAGAGCTTTTAAAAATATATATGGTGTCTCCCCAAAAAACTGGCGGGACCAGAATCACTAACATAGAAACCCCTCCGGCAGATGATAATATGTATGTGGTTTTATCTGTATTTCTTATATGGCAGTTAGTCATTTTTCTACTATGACTTGCTTTATTTTCTATTCGGTTCGCACGCTTATTTATCAGCAGTCGCCCAAACTCGTCCTTACGGACTCAGACATGGGCTTGATGCTGATAGCCAGTGCAAACCTCATAACGAAAATACGCTAATGTCATAGTTAGAAAACACCTGACTACCATATAAGAAATACAGGTGAAATGTTACATATATAATCATCTGTCGGAGGGGATTCGTTTCCTTAGTTATAGGTTCCACCTACGCCGGATCCGGCATTGAAGCCAAATAACGCACAACAGATCAGGTCGATGATAAAGGCTGTGCTTAAGACAGCGCAGATCAGGATCTGTGTTTTCCGGCTCTTCTTATGCATAAAGCGGCTGAGCTTCGGCGCCGCGATATAGACACCGAACAGACTTCCGATGCCAAATGCAAGTAAGCCGACCAGACAGATCCTTCCATTTAAATTCATGAAGAATTTCTTATAATTCCAGTAGTGGGAATTAAAGAAGAAATCCAGGATCCAGCTTGCGATATATTCGAGCACGCCACAGATACCCATAGACATCAAGAATAATTTCAATTTATCTGCCTTAAACCGGTCTAACAGGAAGATAATAACGACACCCCCGACACCATAGATCGGAAGCCACGGTCCATACATTGTTCCACGGTTTACGAGCTCATGATCCCTGACGATGTGGAGCATAACCTCCCACACCCAGCCGACAAAACAGAATGAGAAGAAGAAAAAGATGAAATCTGTCAGCCGGTATTCACTCTTGATTTTGATTCCCTTTGGTACTTCTACTGCTGCATCCTGCAAGAGATATACCGGCACAGCAGTTTCTATACCTTTACAGTATGGTGCTCCGTCAAATGCACGCTCAACAAATGCTTCACTGTCAATTCTCTTTCTAAGATGAAAATACATCTCCACGTCGATCTCTACATCAAACGGTACTGCTACTAACAGACCGGCAATCGGAACAAGCTTTAACAGCATAACAGGAATACATGACAGATCTGTTACGAACATCTTCCATTTGTATCCATTTGTCATTTCTTTGGATAAAGCTTTTGCCTCTTTCCAGCTAAGTGTCTGATTCTCCGCAACAAGATACGGGATCATCCGGTACTGATAGAATTTGTATATACCACCGACGATCGTAAGATTCCATAAAAACAGAACCACCTTATATACGAACATTGTCCAGATCAATCTCAATAAATGTTTAAAATGAAATGGTGCAAACATACGGTTGATCGATACTTTATCACTGTACCGGCACTCCATCGCATACCGATTCTTTCCAACGATAGCTGCACTCTGAATGAAGAAATGCACGATCATCATAATAAATGCGGATAACAGAAGTGCAATGATCACTTCTCCGGCATTACGTTCCAGATAGGCGGCATTTGCGCCTAACAGCTTAATGATCCATGTCTGACTCTTGGAAGCAACATCGATCAGTCCGATCACAAAATCCGAATGTATAAACGGAACATCCTTTACAATCGGTGTATTTACGGCATAGTCTTTTAAGATTTCCACGTTACTTGCTACATGCGAAGTATCCAGTCCGATTGCCTTGTCAATCCCATTTACAAATGTCGACTGTGCAAATTCATCGACACCTAAAAATGCAAAGATGAAGCAGACTGCAACCAGTGCAAGCCACGCCATCGTTCCACGCTTAAACACCGTGTTCCACGCGCCTTTTCTCAGTTCTTTTCGATTCCAGTTCATATTCTTATGCTCTCCTCCAGCTCTGCTTACTGTATAATCTCATACTGTAACAGCTCGTAGTGCAGCTTCGTTCCCTCTGCGATCCCATTCGGCAGCAAGGCTCTTGCAACCAGCTTATCTTCTTCGGAACCATCCAGATTCTGCAGATGCGCATATTCTCCATCAATCTGTTTTACAATATAATCACATACTAACATTTCCATATCTCCTATCAAAAGCGTTAGCCTGATTATACTATCTCTTTCGACAAAATTCTATCTTTATATACATTTTGAAATTTACAAAAAACTTCGCAATCAAAATAAACTGCCTGTACGCATGCATTTAATCATTAGACAAATATATCCACCCGGAAAAGAATTATGTGTATCGAATAGAAAATGCATTGATATTTTCAGAGTGGATATATCTGTCTAATGTTATACTGCTTATAAACAGTTTATTTTGATGGCGATATTTTTGCTACTTGCCAAAATGGAATAAGCCCTTTTTCTCATATGGCTCACTGGTTGCGGAAAGCATCTCATAACCGATATCCTTGATTGCCTTCTTTGCAGCCTCGGTATCGATATTGTCCTCGCTGATGATCACCGTTTCCCCGCTCTTGGCAGAAGAAGTTACCTTTTTTACCTTGAAATTCTTACGGATCACATCATTCATGTGGGCTTCACACATACCACACATCATTCCATCAATTTTTAAAGTTGTCTTTATCATCTCAATTCCTTCTTTCGTATTCATTATGTCGCATTTAATATATACCCCACAGGGGTATATGTCAATTCTGTTTCTATTATATTGAGAATTAATTATCGCTTAATCGGATGTTACTTCACAAATCACTTTTTGAAAAATCATGCTGTATAAAAAGGAAAAACCGGCAGTCCCTAATCTGCCGGTCATCACCGATATCCCCACATCGGTCTCACGCTCTTTTCTTTATACTAAATTCCCAAATGCACTGATCTATTGTCGATCATAGTCAAATTATATCACCCTGCACCACTTTTTGTACACTAACCAAACGGATAGTATTTGCCATTTATTTCATTTATTTTTATCTTTTTTACCTTTTCTTATCCAATCATATATACACGCACTGTCCAATTTGCGGGTTGTATTTTTATATTGTTCTGATTAAAATATAAAAAAAGAAAGGAGCTTCCCATGACAATTCAGGATTTTGTTTCTCTTTCCGGTGAGGTATTGACACAATATTATGACAACAACATTACACCATTTCTCGATGCATGCCATGAAGATGTTCTGTGGATCGGTCCTGCCGAAAAACAGGTGATCCGCACAAAAAAAGCGTTGGTTAACGCATTTCTGTCTGAACAGCACGAATTAAAATTTGTTCTTCATGATCTGGTTATTACCCCTCTTGCTACGACCAGCAACCGGGTAGTTGAGATCATTATGTTCTTTATGGTTGATACGATATGGCCTGATAACAGCATGAATCGGGTTAATCAGAGGATTCATCTGTCCTGGATCATGAACAACGGAGTTCCTCAGATTCGGCTCTGCCATATCTCAAATGCTATCTCTTACGATGAACGAGATACCATCTATCCGGTGCATTACGATTCCAAATTCCGCGGAATGCCGCTTGCCGGCGTATCCCGCTCGGAACGTTTGTCGTTTAAGGGTACAGATAAATCTCTGCTTTTTCTGAATCGGAATCAGATCCTGTACATAGAATCCCATGGCAGACACTCCAATATCCATACAACCTCCAATTCTTACGAGATTACAGAAAGTCTGCTTTCTCTGGAAAAACGCTTCCCGGATTATTTCCTGCGTTGCCACCAGAGTTATTTGATCAATCCTGATTTCGCATCATCAATTGAACGTTTTAAACTTACAATGTCCGATGGCTTTGTAATCCCAATCCCGGAAAAGAAATATACTCAGGTAAAACGTTTGCTTCTGGATTTTATTAACGCCCGGTCATCAGGCACCGGAATTTAAAAGATCTTTAAACGGTGCAAATGCTGACGGAATCGCAATCTCCTGCTTCAGCTCTTCTAATGTAACCCAACGAAGATCTTTCGCCTGCTGTTCCATACATTCCATATAAAAGGCTTTCATATGCCATTCTACATGGGAAAAAATATGTGTATATGTTGTCTCCATCCAGATTTCTTTTGGGTGGAGATTTTTTGACGTTACATACGAAAGGATCTCCTGTGTGCTGTAGCTTCCAGGAAGATTCGGGAATTCCCACAATCCATGTAACAACCCTTTCTCTGTCCGCTTCCGTATCGCAACCTTATCTTCATACCGAAGCATCAGCACCGCTTTTTCTTCCACTTTCCGTTTCTTCTTTGCTTCACGAACCGGATACTGCTGCCAGGAATCATGCTTATGAGCTTTACACAATTCCTGTAGTGGACACACCTCACATTTTGGCGCACCATTTGGCAGACAGATTGTTGCTCCAACCTCCATCAGACTCTGTGTCAGCATATCGCAATGTCCATACCGGTACACCTGCAGAAGTTCCTCCCGGATTTTCTTCTTTACTGCCTGCTTGTCGATATTTGACGGATCTTCCATCACTCTGGTATATACCCGGAGAACATTTCCGTCCACCGCAGGAGTTGGCAGATCAAAGCAGATCGAGCCGATCGCTCCCGCCGTATATTCTCCGATTCCCGGCAGACTCAGAATCTCATTGTATTCTGCAGGGAAGTTTCCCTGCCATTCTATCACCACTTCTCCTGCTGCCTTTTTCAGATTTCTTGCACGGTTATAATATCCAAGCCCTTCCCAAAGTTTCATCAGGCGGTCATCATCTACCTCTGCCAGCGCCTCGATCGTCGGAAGCTCCTGCAAAAACGTTCTGTAATATTCTTTTACTGCTTCCACTCTCGTCTGCTGCAGCATGATCTCCGACAACCATACATGATACGGTTCTTTATCTTTTCTCCATGGAAGATCTCTGGCATGCTCCGGATACCACACGATCAGATTGTCCGCGATCTGCTTATATACATTCTGCATAAACTCATTCCATCCTGTTGCGTTTTTGTATTTTATCTCTATCAATGACCGGAGCGGCAACTTTTCATTTTTTTGCCGTTCCGATCATTTTAATAAGAATAATAATTATATACTTAAAATCTTCTTCCGCCCATACCACACATAGGCTTTTCTTCTGTCTCCGGTGTTTCTACTACATAATTTGTGCGAAATGCAGCATTTACTTCTGCAATTTCTTTCTTGCCGTCAATGTAATCTCTGAAATATTCCATCAAATTCATACCGGAATTCTCACAGCCTTCTTCTTCCTCCCACTGTTTTACAAGTGCAATTCGTTCTGATTTTGTTGTGTCTTTAATTAATGTACTTTTCATCTGAAATTACCTTCCTTTTTTCTTTTTTTCCGGAATCTCAATCCCTCTTGCTTCTAACAGTTCCTTCAATGACTGTGGCTCATAATTCATATAAGGCTGCATACAACCGACATTGATCGCCAGGAAATCCTGGTCTTCCTCATGAAGATCCTTGCGTTCATTCAGCCGCTTTATGCAGTCCTGAAAAAACACATCCTCCGGGGATCGGTGTGTATGCCCATACAACAGAATATTCCCTCTATGCTGACCATTCCAGAACAGGATCGGATAATGACAAAGCACCAGCTTATATGCATTTCCTCGAATGTTGTCTGTAATCTCTTTGTAATTACAAACCTCCTCAAATAACTGCCGGAGCCTGTAATCTGACAAATCATCATGGTTCCCATGCACAAGGATCTTATGTCCTTTTAACTGCGCAACCAATGCGATCAATTCTTCACTTTTTCCCCGCTTACTGATGTCGCCGAGGATATAGACCGTATCTCCGTTTGTCACCTTCCGGTTCCATCTGGCAAGCATATCGGCATGCATTTCTTCCAGTGTCTTATATTCTCTTTCGTCATATCCGCTTCCGCTGCCTGCGAGCTGGCTGGCACAGCAGAAATGCAGATCACTGATATAATAATTCATTCTGTGTTTTCACCTCGCAATGCCTCTATAACATTTTTTCTCCCACCATTTTACATTCTGCCAAATAGGTGTGTCAATTCATCCAGTGGATCTGTTCTCCCTGAACCAGTGGATATCTAAAAAGCTCGGAACCATCCAGATCACAATGGTGCATATCCACACCTGTGATCTGGTGGTTTTCGTATGTTGTATAATAATAGATTCCTTTATCTGCATTACAGCAGGAGGTGTAGAGCGTGATCTCATACTTGCCATCTGTCACTTCACAGCATCCACGCTGCTGATCAACCGATCCAAGAATATGGAAGAACTGGCTGATACTCTCCGCCTCGCTGTCGCCAGATTTTGAATTCATTTTTGTAAATGCGACCTTTGCAAATCGTGACGCTGACGACAGATCACCCGGCAAACCAAGTGCACCCATGCCCCTGCTGTAAGACTGTAACTGCAGCTGCTCTGCGAAAGTATTTTCCGGCTGCTTCGGAGATAAGCCCTGATAATTATTCAATAAAAACATCTGTGTCTCAAATGGTGGATTGTTCGTGAGAACTCCGACCGGATTCTCATGTATATGCATTCCATCCGCCATACACTCAACTGTGATCGCAGCATTTCGATCTGCTATGATCCAGTGTAACTGTGCCGATGGAAGCTGTTCGCTGAAAGGTGTTCCGACCAGATTCATCCGGTCAAGCAATGCCCGTACCTCGTCCAGATCCGCACACTGTCCAAGTATCCACGGGATGAATTCAAACTGCGCAACATTATCCCTACCAGCTTCTACTGCCTGATAAACTGCATTTCCAACAAAATTAAGTCCCGCCATACCGACACCCTTTTCATTGATCGCATCATAATAAAGCGGATATTCACCTGCCACATGCGCCATGCCAATGATCGCATAATGAGAATCCCTCTTTCCCATATGACGAAACTCAAACGGGAACTTTCTCGGTGTCACCGTAATCTCATCCCCGTAAGAAAATTCATAATCTAATGTTCTGCCAAAATAAAAATCCTTCGTTTTATACGTCGCTGCTGTACACATCTATAATCATCATCCTTTCCTGTTTTCTCAATTTTACAATCTTGCACTCACCAGATTCAAAATTATATTCTTATTATTTTCATATACTACACATGTTACTATTAGTATTCGCATAAAACAATTATATATTTATAAACAATGTAAAAATGGCATTCCAATGAATAATTTGTCTGATGCCAATATTCATTTATTATAACATGGCATCAGCGAGGATTTCGTTATGACATGCACATTGCCAGTAAATGTGGGTGCTTGTTTGAGCCCAAAGGGCGAGTTTGCACAGGAGCATTTACGAATCAGGCATGTGCATGGAATAGAAACCACAGCGAGCCATTTATAATAGATGAATACTGGCATGGGGCAAATATCATTGGAATGCCATCATTCACTATTCTTCCATGTATTCAATATAATCTGTTTCATCCGCAAAAAGCTGGTATCTTCCATCTACATATCCCATATAACCTTCCGTTACAAAATATCCTTTTATCATAATGCCGACCTCCTGTACATTTGTTCTGCCCTATAAAGTTCCGATTTTCTTTGAATTTCCTGTATTTTTTATACAGTCAATCCGTTTATGGCTTTATATTACAGTTTTATATGCACAAAAAATCGTACATCTTTTAAACCGGCAAAATATCAGACAGATTTGCCTGAATTCCTGCTGCCACCTCCGGCTTGTTCATGGAATATACATGAATGTGCTTTACGCCATTTGCCAGAAGATCTATGATCTGATCAGTCGCATAAGCGATACCTGCCTGCTTCATTGCAGCTTCGGTATCTCCAAACCGGTCAACAATATTCTTGAAACGTTCCGGCACGTTGCAGCCGGATAATTTGACGGCATTTTTCACCTGAACCCGTTTCGTGATCGGCATGATTCCCGGAATCACCGGCACAGTAATCCCTGCTTCTCTGATACGATACATGAAATTAAAGAAAATATTGTTATCAAAAAACATCTGTGTAGTCAGATATTCACATCCCGCTTCCACTTTCTTTTTCAGGTTTGCAATATCATCCTGTTTGTTTGCAGAATCCGGATGAACCTCCGGATAACAAGCTCCGCCCACACAGAAGTCTCCGCTCTCTTTTATTAATTTTACCAGCTCCGATGCGTGGGCAAAATCAGTAAATACCTGTCCATCATAATTCTTTGGAATATCCCCACGAAGTGCCAGGATATTTTCAATCCCTGCATTTTTCATTTCAGAAAGTGCTGTCCGGATGCTATCTTTATTTGCGCATACGCAGGTCAGATGCGCAATCGTCGGAACTCCGTATTTTTCTTGAATCTCATTTGCAAGCTTGATCGTATGTCCTTTTGTGCTGCCACCCGCTCCATATGTAACACTCATATAACTCGGCCGCAATGCCGCAATTCCAAGTGCCGCAGCTTCCACACTTGCAAAATCTGTATCCTTCTTCGGCGGAAAAACCTCAAATGACAATGTTGCTTTCTCCTGCCCTATAATATCTCTTATCTTCATGTATTTCCTCCTGTCATTTCATCTCTTTTGTATATCTGCAGTTGGGATAATTCGTGCATCCCAAAAATTTACCATATTTTCCTCTTTTATATACTATTTTTCCGCCACATTTAGGACAGATCCGCTGAACTTCCTTATTATTTTTTCTGATATTCTGCGCTTCCTTAATTCTCTTAACATGTCCAACTCTCAGGTCGCTAGATGCTTCATTAATTGTCTTTATTCGATCCGCCAACTGTTTGATTTCATCTTGTGTAAAAACAGGTTCTTTATATGATTTAATAACCTTTTTCACCTGTAAGATATGAACCACATAATCTCTACTTTTTACTTTTATTGTTGAATTTGCTGAAAAAGCAACAATGGATATAAATTTTTCTTCCGACAATCCCAATATTGTGCTCAAATTTTTTATATGACCATAATTCTGTCGTATTGGATTATAAAATTTATATTTTTTACCATACATATTTTTTGTCCATTGCTCAGCATATGGACTTCCTGTAATCCATCCTTTATAATTCTTCGTCTCAATTACAAAAATTCCATATAAAGAAACAACAATATGATCAATCTGAGTACTTCCCTTTTCTGTCGGCAGCATCACATCATTTAAAATAATATAATCACTATCTGGTAATGTCGCTAAAACCACCGATACTTTCTTTTCCCCGATTATTCCTTTAACCTTTGCCTGCAGCCATCCAACTAATATACCCGCTACAGCAAAACCTATTATAACCCAAATTGGCCAGTTCATAACATACCTCCCCTTATACTTTTCTCGGATGCCCCTATTATATAAATTCTACGGTAATATGACAATAACAACATTCTTTTCTGCCGCATTGCGAAAACTTTCGAAAAGTTTGCTGGCGTAATCCCACATTTTCCTGTATAGTATATGGGTATGTAATTTGTTTGGAGGAGTTATCAAAAGATGAAAAAACGTGAATCATTCAACAACAAATGGGGATTTGTCCTCGCCTGTATCGGCTCAGCGGTCGGCATGGGTAATATCTGGATGTTCCCAACCAGAGTATCCCTCTATGGCGGAGGCTCTTATCTGATCCCTTACTTCATATTCGTTATCCTGATCGGATTCACCGGTGTGATCGGCGAAATGAGTTTCGGACGTGCTACCAAATCCGGCCCGGTCGACGCTTTCGGCTATGCCTGTGGAACAAAGGGCAAACGAAAGCTTGGCGAAATTCTTGGATTTATACCGGTACTCGGCGCGCTTGCCATGGCGATCGGCTATACTGTCGTAATGGGCTGGATCTTAAAATATATGATCGGTGCATTTACTGGTTCAACACTTGCACCGGAAAATGTAGAATCCTTTGGTGCCGCATTTGGCTCAACCGCTTCTGCATTCGGCAATAACCTGTGGCAGATCATTGCACTCGCTGTCGGCATTATCATTCTGATGTTTGGTATCGGAAACGGAATCGAAAAGGCAAATAAGATCCTGATGCCTCTGTTCTTTATCCTGTTTATCATTCTTGCGATCTATACCGCCTGCCAGCCGGGTGCTGCCGAAGGATATAAATATATCTTCCGGATCGAGCCAAAGGTTCTCGCCGATCCAAAGACATGGATCTACGCACTTGGCCAGGCATTTTTCTCCCTGTCTGTTGCCGGAAATGGGACACTGATCTATGGCTCTTATCTGCCGGACGAAGAAAATATACCGGAAGCTGCCGGACAGGTTGCTTTATTTGATACGATCGCTGCGTTACTTGCCGCCCTCGTTATCATTCCGGTTATGGCAACGACCGGTGCGCAGTTAGACCAGGGTGGTCCCGGACTTATGTTCATCTATCTGCCTGCCCTGTTCAAATCTATGCCGGGCGGACATATCATCGCCATGATCTTCTTTGTTGCAGTATTCTTTGCTGGACTTTCCTCACTGATCAATCTGTACGAAGCTCCGATCGCAACGATTCAGGAAAAGCTCGGATTAAATCGTAAATTATCCTGTGGTGTGATCGCAGGAATCGGCGTGATCGTATCCATCTGTATTCAGGGAATCGTATCCGGCTGGATGGATGTTCTGTCCATCTATATCTGCCCGCTTGGTGCAGGACTTGCCGGAATCATGTTCTTCTGGGTATGCGGTAAGAAATATGTAGAGGAGCAGGTAAACCTTGGACGTGAAAAGAAGTTAACCGACAAATTCCTGCCAATCTGCAAATATATCTATTGCCCTATCTGCATTCTGGTTTTAATACTTGGAATCGCATTAGGCGGAATCGGCTAAAACAGGGATAAAATCTCGGCATTACTCCTCGTCATTAGGAATGCCATTCGCCAGATACTCATTCCACCTGGCGTTGTTACGCTCCAGTTCTTTTTTCTGTATGATGCGGTTGCGGTCTGTGAGGATCGCGAGCATCTCATCTACGACCTCCTCCATAGGAAGGGTCTGATAATGTGACAAATAGCCGATCATACGACCGGCTGTAAAATCTGTATTCAGATTCTGTGTTATAACCTCGCAGAATTCCACCGGATAGCCCCGGTCAAGCATCATCTGATATAGGTTTTTACTTGCTTCTGATCTTGGTTTCATTTATGATCACCTGACTATTCTTTCGATATATATCTGCATATCCAATTATGCATCCAAACGGTTCGCTGATCGTCCGATCTGCTCTCCCATTTTCACCAGTGTTTCCATTCCTGATCCGGTATGTTCCAATAAATCCCGATCCGGTATCACGACATTCTTCTGTGTCAGCAGAATGATCGTTGAACCGCCGAATTCAAATCGTCCTTTTTCAACACCCTTATGAACAAATCCCAAGCCTTGCTGATTATTACTGATCTTACCAACCATCAATGCCCCGACTTCCATCTGAAGAAGCGTTCCAAACCGCTCCGTCTTTATCAGACAATACTCTCTGGAATTCATCTTGTAGATCGGACAGACAGCATTTGCAACCGGGTTCACCGTATGCAGAATTCCTGCTATCTTACGCTGTTCGGATTTTCTTCCATCTGCTGCATAGCAATACCTGTGATAATCATCTACCGTCAACCGGATCACATAGATATATCCGTCCAGATACCGCTTAGCCAGCTTCTTATCTTTCAACAACTGTTCCAATGTATACTCGGTGTGTTTAATAAGAAAATGTCCGTTTTCATGGATCTTATACACACTGACCTTTCCATCACTTGGGCTGACCAGCGCATTTGCATCCGGGTTAACCGGTCGTTCTTCTACTCTGATCTTTCGGGTGAAAAAATCATTATATGAATCAAATGTCTGTTTCTCATATAAGGACAGATCAATGCCATTCTTCTTTACAAACCCTGGAACCGCCAGTCCGGAAATCCGGGTATCCAAAAATGCCCCACCTATACGGGATACTGCCGGTGACAGAAAGGGACGGATCAGGCACCTTGTCACTGCATGTCCGTAGATAAATGCTAGCAGGCAATCCTGACCGGTCTCGCCCTGTCTTTTATGTCCTTTTCGATCTATATATATGATACTCATTTTCTTTTCTCCAATCTTCTCCTACCATATATGGAGCATCCGAAGTACAGCCAACGTTACAACGCCAACGATGATCGCCAGTGTGCGGTTCTTTGGTTTACGGAATTTGAAATTTGTAATAAACAGCAAACCGACCAGCAGTACCAACGCATGAAGGCTGAGCATGAATTCCCGCTTGCCAAGCATCGGCTTAAATACTGCCAGAAGTGGCAGAAGCACAGCCATAGATGTGATCGGAAGTCCCTGATAATATTTACGTTTTTCCTCTGTCTCATCCTGTCTGACTTCCTCAGAAACATTGAACCATGCCAGACGAATCAGGCCTGCCAGCACATAGAATAACAGGATCGCAACACCAGTCAATCCACGCATTCCCATGCGGTAGCAAAGGATTGCCGGTGAAACTCCAAAGCAGACAATATCCGCCAGAGAATCGATCTGGATTCCAAATCGTTTTTCAACCTCTGTACGATCTTTCTTTGTCCGTGCAACCTTGCCGTCAAACATATCGCACAAACCGGAAATTGCCAGACATACAAGCGCCATCCGGCAGTCGCCATTTAACGAAAATAACATACCACCGATGGACACCATCAGACTGATATATGTAAGAATTACTGTATAATCATAAACACCTAACATTTCTCTACCACACTTTTCTTTTTTCTTCCAATAGTAAAATTTGCAACAATCGTAAATATCGCACTGAGGATCAGTTCCGTATAATACCCCAGTCCACGGGACAATACCATACCCGGAAGGAGAAGCATACTTCCAAATACCGGAAGGAAGATATCAAGGAATATCTTCTCACTGATTCCCATTCCGCCCGGAAGCGGCAGCATATCAACTGCAACCGCGATTGAGCCCTGAAGAAGTATCACGGTAAACGCTGATGTTCCTTTTAATCCAAATGCAAGATATACGAACCAGGTTGCTGCAAACAACGCAAACCGCTGCACCATCGTAATAAGAAATACAACGATCAGCACCTTTTTATTTTCCTGCAAATAAACAGCAGCTCCCCGATACTGATCCATCGACTGAACCAGCTTCTTTGCTCTTGACTTTCTATGTTTTAATATATGGATTCTTTCTAACAAAATATGCCCTTTGATCATAATTGACTTCGCAAAATTCGGATGAAATGCAAATACAACCATAATCGCTACACACACCACATTTAATCCCATTCCGAGATAAAACCAGAAGATTGCATCCGATAAATACCGATGTATAAATCCCTGCCCGAAAATCACCAATGCAATACCAAGCAGTACCAGTACCATCTTATAGATAATGGTTATGATCAACAATACCATCGTTGAGATCGGAATCGGTATATCTTCTTTCTTCATATAGTAAACCTGTGCCGGCTGACCACCCGATGCAGACGGAGTAATGCAGCTAAAGAAAAAGCCAACGGATGAAAATAAAAAGCAGGTCCATTTCTTTACCTTTATACCAAGTGAATGCATCAGATAATGAATAATGATAGATTCTCCCCATATGAAGATTATTACACAGATAACGCCGGGAATCAACCAAAACGGGTTCACAGTTTTAATTATTTCGATGATCCGCCCCATATCCTTACCATGAAACACACCATAAAAAGTTGCCGCAAAGATCAGAAGCAAAAAAATTATATTAAATATCCATTTTTTCTTACTCTCCATACGTCCTCATTTCCAATTTCACTGCCTTATGCATGAAGCATTTTTACTGTTTCTTTACCGTGTCTTTGCCAATATCTGTTTCAGTATATCACAACGTTTGAAAAAAATGTTAAATCTGACATTAATATCACATTAATAATATTTAATGTTATATTGCAAAGTATTTTTAATTCCTTATTCACCTTCCATCGCTTATATGACAACACAACTAAAAAACATTACAGAAAAACGTATTTTTTATAATCCAATCTTGACGACATTTGTCGATAGTGTTTAAATAGATTCTGCTTCTAATGTATGAAAAAATTTATTTGAAAATACTACTTTGGGATTATAGATATGAAAACGATAAAGTCAAAAGAAATGGATATGTTAAACGGGGGATTAGTTGGCAAGCTGATCCTTTTTTCACTGCCACTTGCATTCAGCAGCATTTTACAGCAATTATTCAACTCCGCAGATGTCGCTGTTGTCGGCAGATTTGCCGGAGATAATGCGCTCGCTGCAGTCGGAAGCTGTGTGGCTCTGGTCGGCATCTTTGTCAACCTGATTGTCGGTCTGGCTGTGGGACCAAATGCCGTCCTCGCTAATCTGATCGGTCAGAAACAGCGTGACAAGATCAACGATATGGTACATACGATCCTGACATTTGGCACAATCCTCGGACTTGGGCTTATGATCCTCGGCTTTGCCTCTGCCCGGATCATTCTGGAATTATCCGGTACACCGTCCGGTGTTCTTGCCGAAGCACTGTTATATATCCGCATCTATTTCTTAAGCATTCCGTTTATGACCGTTTATAATTTTGGAGCTGCCATTCTGCGAAGCTTCGGTGATACCAGACGACCAATGTTCTATCTTATCATCTCCGGTATCGTAAATGTCATCCTGAATCTGATCCTCGTCATCTGCTTTCATCTGGGTGTTGCCGGTGTTGCCATTTCCACTGTAATCTCTAATGTTATCAGTGCTGTTATGGTCATGGTATATCTTTACCGCAGAGATGATGAGTTTGCATTCCGGTTCAACCGGATGAAGATTGTACGCCCATATCTGCGCAAGATCCTTCAGATCGGTATTCCATCCGGTATCCAGGGAACCATTTTCTCGATCTCGAATGTTTTTATCCAGAGTGGTATTAATTCATTTGGCAAATTTGCGATCGCAGGTTCTTCTCTTGCGCTTAATTTTGAATATTTTACCTATGACATTGCAAATGCATTTGCACAGGCAACGGTCACCTTCACCAGCCAGAACTATGGCGCAGGAAACATCAAACGCTGCAAGAAAGTGTTCTGGTTAAACATGCTGTTTGGCATTGTCTTCACAGAGATTCTCGCAGTTATCTTTATCGTATGGAGTGACTTTTTCGTCGGAATCTACACAAAAAGTACAGCAGTCGCTGCCTATGCTTTGATCCGTATGTATCATGTCTGCTCACTGGAAGGTCTGACCACTACTTACGAGGTTGAAAGTGCCGCTCTCCGTGGTATGGGCAAATCGGTAGAACCTGCAATCTTCACCATCTTAGGAACGGTTGTTTTCCGTCTGATCTGGCTTGGCACGGTCTTCCGCCTGCTGCCAACATTTGACTGGCTGTTGAATGTATATGTGGCTTCATGGATATTTACCGGATGTGCACTGTTTATCGTATATGTAAGACATATGAAGAAGGTGGAGGGGAAGATAAAGTAATCCTATCCCATCACTTCTTCCAACTTTTCAATAATCTGTTGCTTTTCTCCACTTCCATTTGTACAAAACCGCAATAATGGAATTTTATACAACTCAAATATATGATTTTTCTTTGAATCTCTGAAAGCCTGTTTGGATTCTGCCTGATGATATTCATATCCATCGACTTCGATAGCAAGTATCGGCTTTTTACCAAGTCTGCTATATATAAGGAAATCTACATGCGTACCAGACTGGGCAACATATCGCCTTTCTTCATCACTTAACAACTCTGAACTTCTTATTAGTTTATTCAAAGGGAAGTGGCAAACGACATCCAAACTTGCATATTTATTTTCAGCAAGAATATCCTCAATTAAACTATACATTAAGTTTTCAGAATCGTACTTTGACACTTTTGGATGATTCTTCAAATATAACTTTCTTGCTTCTGTATATTGCTTGTACAAATAATCAAATATAGAATAAATTTTGCTATCTGTAACTTCAAAATTATTGTATTGAATATAAGCAACCAAATCTGTTATGTTACGCTCCCGTGTTTGTTCATTTCCTGTTACCACTAATATCAGTCTCTTTTTTGCTCGCGATACAGCAACATTAAGCAAATATGGATCATCAACAAAATCTGAAATCTCATCATCAACGGTAGAAATTATTATATTCTCCTTTTCCCGTCCTTGAAATTTATGTACCGTTGCAATATCTGTATCTAAAATTTCATTACACAATGCTTCCATTTGGTTTCTGTATGGCGTTATAATGCCTGTTTTCTGTAAATCAAGATTACGCTGCGGAATAATTTCATTTTTTATAACATCAATCTGTCTCTGACTATAATGATCTCTCGCATGATTTCCTACAACTGTTTTAACAACTGACAACACATCTTCCTCACCATGATCCTCTGTCATAATTAACAATTCACCATGATAAAATTTTTGATTACAGAAATTAATTATCTTCGGATGACACCTGTAGTGCTCACGCAACATCGTTTGTGTAACATTTGGTATAATTTCTAAAACAGATTGCAAAAAACTCTTGGTATACCGATATCCCTCATCAATTTTAAAATTATTAAATATAGCATCTGCTCTGTTTTTTATATCATTTGGGACAACATTAGGCAACTGCTTCGTATCTCCAACAATTACAACATTCCGTGCACACGAAAGGGCTAATACTCCTGTTGCGATATCAACCTGTGAAGCTTCATCCATAATAAGATAATCATATATTATTTTCGAATTCAGACTGTTTCTGGCTGAAAATGTTGTACTCAATACGACAGGATATTCCGCTAATACCTCCTCCGAATTTTTCCATAAATCATCTTCCGTAAATATTCTACGTTCCGTGTTATTTCCATATCTTTTTGCTATCTGATTTTTTAAAACCAACATAGATTCACTACATAGATTATTTAATAAATTCTGATCCGTATTTTTTAAATAGGTTTCTATTTCTAATATTTCACTTGTTAATTCTTCTTTTCTTGCATAATAATACATAACCTGAAATATTGTAATTACATTTGTGATATCCTGTTTATAAAATTTCCAATCTCCTATCCCATACATAAATAATGACTTCAATTTAATCCATAAACTGATTTTCTGTTTTTCCTCTACAGCCATCTGCCACTCCTGCCATAATTCGATCCATTTTTTCGATGATATCTTTTTCCGGAACTTTATTTTTGCTATATAGATATTCTTTTCCTGTACATATTGATTAAAATATTCCTGTTCTATAAGCATCTGTGAAAGTTCTTGTCTTAATGCAGCCAATCTTTCCTGTTTATCAAATACAGTCCTTAATTTAACAGAATCTTCGTGTATTTTTCTCTGTAACGCAAGAATATCCGTATGTACTCTCCATGATGAAAAGTCAGGATAGTCAATGCTTTGTTGTTCTATAAAACGTTTTTTATTTTCGGAATTACCTAATCGTGCTGCAATAAATCCCATATTATACTCTGGAAAACTCAATTTCTCATATACATTTTCAGTAGCTGAATTATTTCCAGAAACAATCTGAACTGTTTTTCCATCCATTAAAATATTTGCAATTATGTTCAAAATTGTCTGAGTCTTGCCAGTACCAGGAGGTCCCTGAATGACACTGATCTGATTCTCCATCGCCTTTTTCACTGCTGTATACTGACTGTTATTACACCCAAACGGAAAGATTGGAGTATAATTTCCCTTTTTTATTTTATAATTAGCCGGATTCAAGTAATGGGATAATGCTACATATGGGCTTATGAAGGATATTTTCTCATATTTCTTTACCAGTAATTTATCACCTGTTCTATTATTTCTGAGATCACTCAATTCTGCAATCTGCTTCATATACTCAAATTTATTTGCTTCATTACCCTGACTTAAAATGGATTTATCTATGCTAAGATCTCTCCGAAAATAATCGCCTTGTATTTCTTTTTTGAAACAAATATGCCAATATTCCTCTTCTCTACCATTAAAAACATAGATTTCTTCTATATTAAAGAATTCCTTACCATTCCTGCTAATGCGGTATTCAACAGGATTTAAAACCTTGGGATTTGTTAATTTTTCCACTTCATCATACCTATATATAGAAAACCTTCCATCGTTATACCAAACATTCCAGGAATACATTTCTCTATTGTATTCACATAATGCTACCTTGCATGTTTTTATTACACCCTGTATAACTATCATTTCTTTTCTTGTATCCATTTGTGCCTCACTACTTTTATTCGACAATATATAATATAAATTGTCCTTTATTCGCAAAGTATAAGATTATTTATTTCTTTAGGTAATTCTTGCCAGATTTGGCTATTAGACTAACCCACCCCTTATTACTTCTTTTGCATTATAACACATTTCGTATAGTCATACTACCATTTTTAAACTGACAGCATATGCAAATCGCCAGACACCTGCATTCCTGCAGATATCTGGCGACTATTTTTCAAGCATCACTTACACGGACTTTTCCAGCTATGCATTGTTTGTCGCATATGTAAAATATATAAAATAGGTGAAAAGGGAAAAATCCCACTCTTTAGAGGAACTATGCTGCTTTCTCTAAAATGCTTCCAGCCACCATGAGGATTTATTTTGCTGTAGTTCTTTATCTATTTCTTTAATGTTAATCCCCTGCTTTTCTGCTAATGACTTAATTATCATTCTAAGATTTCCTGCATATGTTGCTGTATTCCAGTAATTTTGTCCAAAATGCACACTTGATCTGTCTGCAAGGGACTTGATTTCTTTACTTATATATTCCTGCATTTTTCTTTCATCCAGCTCATTTTCTGAATGATCCAGAATATATCTTAATGCGCTCCGAAATTTATACCCATATATAAATTTATATTCGCGCATTCCCTCACATCCCCAAAATGTATCATAAAACGAAACCCCATAGGCTCTTATCCAGTCCCACATAATCTCCGGATCTGCAACATTCGGACCATCTGCATGGCATCTCTTGCACAAAAGCACCAAATTCTCCGGTTCATCTTTTCCACCTAATGAATCCGGTATAATGTGGCATCGATCCAATGAACGCTCACACCCGCATCTCCAACATCTTTCACCCGCTTCAGCCCAGTCTACACTTAATCCGCATTCGTCCTGATGCTTTGCCCAATATGAAATAATTGCTTCTTTTGTAGTTTTGATTGGTTCTCTTTTGCTCATAAATTAATCTCCTTTGATCTTCACAATGATGATTCAATAGTAACAAGTGTAATGTCCAAATAAGCGGTCATCTACAAAACATTTCCATTCACTATATAAATACTGCAAATCGCCAGACCCCTGCATTTCCGCAGGCATCTGGCGACTGCCTTTCTGGTATCACCTACATCAACACATCTATGACGTAGTGTCCCATCTGATCCACCACCACAGACACCGTCTCGAACCCGGTCTCGAAATCGAGATAGTATCGGTTATCCCTGTGGGTAAACACGACCTCACAATTCATCTGAGAAAGCACAGACATGACTTCCCCAAGATCCTGTTCCGATCTTCGGATCACCTGCTTCTCCAGATTTTCCTGCTGGTTCTTCGACATCTCCAGATAATGAAGATACAACGATGTCTCCAATGTTCGGGAATTACAGATGCTTTTGTGAAAATAACTGCTGACGATCATGTAGAGCACATATGTGGTCTGTTCCTGAATGTTGTTTCTTTTTTCTGTAAATTTGTATGCCATATCAGCACCTCCATTGAAAATAATATAAAAAAGGTATATATCCGGACAGACTTTTAGCCTCGTCCTAATATATACCTTGTCTTTTCAATTATTTTCGATGTTTTTCCATTATATATAAATGCAGATAAATATGCAAGTACTTTTATCTATTTGCACTATTACTCTAAATGAGTGGACCATGTATGCCAGTCATATGGATCGTATTTATTGATATCTATATAATAATCTCCCTTCATTAATTCTTCGATGGTATTATATTCATTTAACCCAAACTCAGCTGATGCGGAAGTTAATGTGCTGTTAACAGGTCTCTGCCATCCTGTAGGATCAAACTTAAATTCTGAACTGCCAAATCCATAGCCCTGAACCTCGCACCTTACATATTTGCCCGGCTCCATAAAAATCAATGTTATCATATGTCCAGCCGAATCATGTGCGATTTTACTTGCAGGAGAATAGTATCGGCTGTAGTCGTTATAAAGTCCATCCTTCCCATCATACGAACAAGACAGTATTATGTATGGATAACCAAGCTCCATCATAGCATTTGCCACCGTTGCCGCACCCCAGCATGAGTACTCCGTATAGGTGTGATTTTGTATCCAATATTTAAGTGCCGTATATGTTTCATAATCTGTCATGTTTGGTGCACATTTAGCAACATCTTTTAACATATCTTTTAGAAGCACTTCGCTTTCATAAATATACACAGGTTCTATGAACGGATTATATCCTCTATATTTTCTGTAGTCATATTCCTTGGCTTTTGAATATCCATTTGATACCAGTGTTACAACCTTTGCATCACCAAAATATACACCTACCGATTGCTTTTTATCCAACAGACAGCTTGCATTTACAAGTATGTATCCAACATAGCCCTGCTTATAAAGGGCCTGCTGCATTTTATCTTCAACCGGCATTTCATTATAATATGTCACCGATATATTTGTTGCTACCTGAACATCTTTTCTGTTCGGAATGTATTGCGAATGTGAAAAACTGCTAAATCCACATTTTTCATTATATTCTGTATGAATTATAAAATTATCCTTCAGCCTCTGCTTAATAAAGATCGGAAAATAGCACTGTGCAAAATTCTTTGAAGTTCTGTCCTTTACATCGCCATCATAACTCGAATAACCGGTATATTTAAAGAATGGAAATGCGTCCTGCTTGTATGCAAGCTCTATCCCATTTACTGTCTTAGTAGTCATATGATAATCTGGTACCGGTACCTTTTTCGTTACTTTAGACCATTTGGAATAATATTTTTTCCCGCCTATTTTCTTATAGGAACGTATGTGGAATGTATATGTCGTCCCATATTCATAAATCTCAACATTGTAGTTGCTATAATAAGCTTCTATTTTCTTCTTTGTTAATTTATTTCCATTTTTCCCATTATTTTTTACTTCTATGTCATATCCATCGATATTCATAGCCGAATTGTCATCCCAGCTAAAGCATAAAGCATCCCCATAATACTCACCGCTCTTAATTGTGCCACTCAGACCTTTTACCGCAGGAACCGCTATGCTATATTCTATGGTTTTGCTTCCTTTTAATTTTTTACCTTTATATTTGCCTTTTAAGGTAACTTTAATTTTGTACTTACCCGGTTTGACGGGCTTTTTAGGATATGTAACCTTATAGTTCTTCGGTTTTAATTTCTTCCCCTTATACTTCACTGTAACTTTCGGTTTAATTTTCTTTCCTGTATAAGCATAAGTTTTTTTACTCGTAGCTACCGTCCATTTCGAAGTTGTACCTTTTGCATAAGTCTCTATATCGGCTCCCTGAAATGCAAATATACCGAATACTAATAAAATAACTACGGCTAGTAAAAGTCCTCGTTTTCCTCTCATATAATGTTTCTCCTCCCAGGGTATTACCTATATTCTTCTATCAGTTCAATGGCTTCTTTGATCATACCGTCACAATGCGGTTTCTTCTGACCGCCCGCCTGTGCATTTGCTCTTAACAGATCAAAGCAATTTATCATACCATTATGATTCTCTTTCATCTTTCTCTGGAACTCTCCTACGATATGAGGATCTGAGATTCCCAATGCGCCAAGTACCATCAGTGCTCCTGTCACAGCTCCACATGTACTGCCTGACTTCATTCCTCCACCAAAATTTGTACCAAGTGCCTTCATCTGGCTCTCCGACAAACCAAGCTCCTCTGCATAGGTCATCATTATCGTTTCCGCACAGTTCGGGCACATCGCATTACTTCTTAACTGCATTGCTTTTTCTATGTGTTTATCCATAAAAAACCTCCTGTTTATCATTTGTATATCTGGATATAAAAATACCCATTTGCCATTGTTTTTAATGAGCAGCATACTTTTCGGTAAAAATCATCTGCTGAATTAAAAAATATAATTGTAAAATTATTATACAAGATACAAATACCATCGCAAATACCTTTTCATCATTTTTTCACATGCCTCAAAGAAAAGCTATCTAAAAAAACAAAACGATGTGAAATAGAGTAGTTGCTATTAGTCGCAAATTAGTAGCAGAGCAAAAGAAAAAGTCTCGGAATTTGCTTATTTAGCGGGTTCCAAGACTTGTGGTTCTTATTCAAACTCTTTTTCGGGTTTACTTTTTCATGTTACTTTATTGTTATTGTGTTTCAAAACCGCATTATTTTGATACGGTTTTGTATCTTATTAATGTGGTTACAAAGCTGCTGTATCCAAATTATACCCAGAATAGCATATAAGCCGAAGCTCGTTTTCACGTTGCTAAACAATACCCCAGCTTTTATACGCTTCCTCTGAGTAAAACCCCAAAGCGCCTCCCTTAGGATACTTTGAATTAACAACAGAAAACTGATTAATCGCGTCAAATATCGGTTCTTTTTTAAACGGTATATGTATACAATGTGCCCTTTCATTTTTTATTCGTTCCGCCAAAGATTTTGTCCACATGCTATTCAATTCAGAAGGTGCGCCAATCTTAGAATACCCTGGATATGCTATTATGATTGGCAACTCATAATAATCAACGGCCTTTTCAATTTCCCAATTAAGAATTCCTCTGTCATAATTTGTCTTATCCGATATAATCAGAAGAAAATTCTTACTCGCTGATAATCTAGTTTCTAATCTGTTAAAAAGCGTTGCTTTTGATGAGCTATCACGTACCTGATAAGTTTTTTCATGTGAATTAGTAAACCTAAAATCTATACTTCCAGATTTATTCCATGCCTTCAGCAAGTTAAAATAATGAATATCGCTTTCTGTAGGATCTGTCGATCCCTGCCCGTCAAAGGCAACATATGTACCTGTTCTGTTCACGTGTGGTTCCTCCCTATAACATTTTCAGGTTCATCAAACCTAATTTTTCTTCTTTATCACTTATTCGTCATTCTCAGGAACAAAAACTGATTGCTATCTTTTAAAGCATCTTCCAATTTCTCCTTGGTGGCGGAACTGTGATTATTTGCTCCATCCCACATCCAATTAACATATAAAAAGCCAGAGCGAAGCCAAAAATAGTAAAACAAAGCTTGAGTTAACCCCTTGTCGTAATATGCGTATGGCAAAAAGGTTTGCTTTCTCGCGGTACGAATGATCTCATTGTCCGAAAGCCCAATAAAATTGGTTTCTATAACTTCTTCTTGATAATCTGCAATAGCCTTTAACAAGTATCTAAAGTATATTTTAAATGAATTGGAAGAAGACTGTTCTTTTTCCATTTTTTTACTCATTTGTTGCTGTATTTGATTTGTTATTCTCTGCACGAACAATAAATCTTGGACTTCGTTTGCATTACGATCAAAGATTCCTTGATATTCTTCCATTTGAGACATTCTTTCCTCATTATTAATAATGTCTTCAAAGCCCCGTATGAGTCTTGCAGAATCATAATACATATTCTTAACTGATAAGTAATCCCTAAAGCGTACTATTCCATCATCACTTTCTATTGAATCTCCGCTTTCCATAAAAAGATTATATCTTGTCAAAGAACTTAATCCCATACTGTATCCCTCTCATCTTTATCATGTGATTACATGGCAATTAGCTATGCCGCTATTACTATCAACTATATCTGACTTCTTGTCGTAATCTGGATAAATTACAATTACCGGTAAACCTTTTGTACCTATTCCGTAATTCATTTTCTCCCTCAATGCACGACTATTGGCAGTAATGGAACTTAAAAATAAAATAATGTTCTTAGAATTGTCAAGTCTTGTATGAAGTCTAGGCTTAAGAGTCTTTTCCCAATCACTACCATCTCGCACATTATATGTCTTATCATGTGCATCATTAAAGGGAAAACTATTATCCCCTCCACAATCTTAGCATATTGTAGTAAACAAAATCATGTGTTGAATTTGCCCCTAAATTACTTTCACTAAATGGTTCCGAAACATAAAACGCACTATAATTTGCATTTCGATATGACATATTAAATTCCTCCTTTACTATATGTCTAATGTTACTTTATCTTTATCTCCTTTATATATAACAACATCAACTTCTCCATGTATTTTATCTCCATACAATTGAAATAACGATGTTATTACTCTCAGTGAATCATTATGTGACAATCCTGCTCTCGAAAGGTTTGTTCCCATCAATGGAATTACCAATCTATGCCCTTGACCATGTTGATCGTAAAAATTAAGAAGTGATTTTATGCACATTTCTAAATCATCGACAGAAGTATGAGCGATATTATCTTTATCGTATTCCGAAATTGCAAGTAACAAAAAGGTACTATTGTTATTTCCCCTAATCATCGCCACTGTACCTAACTCATATACTTCTCTTTTCCCACGTTCCTTATCTTCGTCAGCAATAATACTTTTGGGCACTAAATTTTGCATTTCCAAGCAATTATGTATCTTGTTGTCTATTTCTTCTATAGTAAATCCCTTATTAACCATTGTTTTTATCCATCTTCCATGTAGCGAATTAGGTGATACCAATGGCTTTGAACATGTTGATATATCTTCATCTACAATAGTGTCAAAACATGAATTAACCGGAATTACAAATAACTTTTCTTCCTTGTTCCTTTTGTCAAACCCATCTTTCATAATATCAGAATAACATACTTTTATTTTCCCAGATGGACTTTCCCAAATTGTCTTTGTTCTCTTAAAAATACACGTCCATAGAATTGCAAGTATGAGCGCAAGCACACATAATAATATTATTATCACACATTTATATCGTGTTGACGTAATGCGTATATCATCCCAAGTCCAAAACAAAAAGAAAAGCGATAATATACTTGCAAATGTACCAATACACTTAATCCACGTTTTACCTATGAACTCCAAATTTTGTTTTATCACATTTACTTTGTTCATAATATAACTTTCGTACTCTCCTTATACTACTCTATTTGTTCATTAATCTTCTCAATCCACCCACTGTCATCACTCTCAAACAGCTTTATGAACTTTCCAAAATTACTGCTACCAGTAACAGAATCATCCGAATCCAAATCTTTCACTCGGCGACTCATATCTTTGTAATTCTCCGCAGTAACATGTTCCATAACCTCATGAACCTGGTCTGCTCTTCCTTTGTAATTCTCCACCCCGGTATATTCCTTTATCAAGGGAGCGTTCACTGGTTTTGCCGGAGATTTCAGATTTTCATCGGTCCAGTGCTTAGATATAATCTGCATCGTACAAGGATTCCCAAACATAATCACTTCATCTGCAGCATTATCCACACCATGAAACTCATTAATCTTACGTTTAATGTCTTCATACTGCTCATGCGGTTTCTTTTCTGTATCGCAGAATACAAGTACAAGTTCGTCTGCTCCATTTTGATAGCGGTCCTGATATCTCGCTGGAATATTCCCATTTCCACCGGCATTAACCAATGAGATATCATATTGCTCATTCCACATTTTTAAATTCTTTAACCGATTTAGATATTCATATTCCTCATTGCCTTCACAGATAATGCAAATTTTATGCTTATCAAAGAACTTAGGGAGCTTATTTGGCATCGGCATCATCCCCCTTTACATCACCTTTAATACTAAGCAAGGAATTGATTAGTTCTGGATCAGGCAATGCTCCAAGAGCACCTTTCCGATATTTTTCCATAACATCTGTCGTATCTCGTACGCCCTGCTGTGCTGTAAAATCTGCAAGTGAATACACATATACGCCGTCTGCATCCTTATGAACAAACCAAATCTGCTCCTTCCGGAACATTCTTTTGCAATCCATAAGATTTATATCATGTACTGTAAATATCATCTGTGCACTTGTATTCAATTCATTATTAAACATAGCAACAATCGCCCTAGTAAGCTTAAAATGAATACTGCTATCCAACTCATCCACGACTAAAATCCTGCCTTGTTCAAGTGCTTCAATTACATAGCTGGCAATAGCCGCAATCTTCTTTGTTCCTGTGGAGTCAAACATCATGCTTGGCACATGGACTCCCTTATAAGTAGATACCAATCTGATTTGATCCATAATGTTCTCTGGAATATCTAGCACTTTCTCATCTGGCTTTTCGACGCCTTCACCAGTTTTCAGCTGTATCCTATCCATATCCACATATTCAAAATTATCCATGTATAAGTCAGCATTTTTTATGAACCCAACAACCTTCTGCTGCAACTGATTCTTATTCTTCATGAGTTCAATCGTGTGCTGCATAGGTATGTTATTCATATTGATGATATCAATTTTTTCTGCAAATCCGACAAGAATCTGCTTCATCTCATTGATATGTTCGAATTTACTTGTATCTACCACATAGCATAACAAATTATTCTTTGATACAACTGAAATCATAGTCTGAACAGATTCATCAATACACTCATATATTTCACTAACAGTATCTTTTTTCAACCAACAAACTTCCTTTTCGTTGTTGTACTTATCTTTAAATATCTCCGAAAATGACTCATATATATATTCTTCTTTTTCTGCGTCATACTTAAAATCATAAGAAAATTTTCTTCCAGATGCCATAAATGTAACACCTAATTCGCATACATCACTATCAGTAAATATATTCGGCATCAGTCCATTTTTCTTATTTAAAAGCACATTTCTTATTGCCCTAATACACTTAATTAAACATGTTTTCCCTGCATTGTTTGGTCCATATATTCCTACCGTTTTAAGGACATTAAAATTGTTTTCTTTGTGAACATTGGCTCCAAATTTCTTATTTCGCATATCTGCTTTCATTGAAAATGTAATATCATCCTCAAATGCATAACAGTTTTTTGCTCTTACCTCTATAATCATGGCTCATTCCTCCAAGTCACTTTTTCTATTTACTTATCATTATTATATCATTGATTATTTTTTATGCAACTTTTTTTCACTAAATATTATTTTAAGAATTACCAAAATCTCATCCATTAAAAAAGGACAGCCTCTTGGCTGCCCTCTTGTCATCATTTACTAACAGAACAATACTCGGAGATGAACGCTGATCTTTTTAATGCATTGGTGAAATTTCTACTTAAATATCTGCTTCCACATTTGTTGTATATAACAAGTCTAGTTCTTTCATCATCCTTCGTTCCAATATTTCTCTACCAAAGGACATCAGCAATGCTAATATCCCAATGAAAATCGAAATGATCTCATAAGTCGTCATCGACGCCACCTCTACGCTCCGCTCCGGTCGGCGCTAAACAATCGTCCCCCCCCGGACGCTTAACGCCCTGTCATGGGTACTTTCCTTAGATAGTATCCTAACATAAGAGCTAATGCTTCTGCAAGGATAAATAAAAATTATTGATTATCCCTCTACGTTGCAAAATACTATTTAGCATCGGTTCCAATCGGAAAGTTCATTTCAACAATAAACTCTTTTTTTTCTATTTTTGCTTCAATCTCTCCATCCATCCGACTAACCAACTCCTTTGCAATAGATAGTCCCAATCCAGTAGATGTTTTACTTCTGGCGGCATCTGCTTTATAAAATCGCTCAAATACCTGATCTATATTATTCTGTTCTGGATGTGTAACCTGATTGCTGATTCTAAGCACCGCCTGATTTTGATCACGTTCCAACACAATGCTAATCTTCTTTTCTCCATGATCCAGCCCATTTTTTATCACATTCTGGATAACACGGCGGAGTCCCTGCCTGTTTCCATGTATATACAACTGTTCTTCCGTAATCTGAATATCCGGCTGAATTTCCATTCTTACCCATTCATCATAGTATGAAAAAACTGTTTCTTTCAAAATCCGGTTCATACAGCACAATGTCAATTTCAAACTGTAAGATTCGTTTTTTAACTTTGTAAACATAAAAAGTTCTTCCAACATTTCATTCAGACTATGAATTCTTTCGTGGATAATGCTTAAATAACGTTTCTGATCCTCTATATTTTCACATTCTTCCATTAGCTGGAAATATCCGTCCAAAGATGTCAGTGGTGTACGGATATCATGAGAAAGATTTGTATAAGTGTCCGCAATCAGAGCTTCTTTCTCCTGATAATGCTGCTTCTCTTTTCTTCGCAGTTCCAGAAGCTCATTCAACTTGTCAGAAAGCTTTCCTATTCCACCCACATCAAATTCATGGTTAATCAACATGTTACTGTCATGTTTCATCATAAACGCCAATTGGCGGCAGATGTCTTTCACCTGCCGCTGGTATTTCCACATAATAATAAATTGTAAGATAATAATTCCTGCTAATATCCCAATTACGATATACATCCGTTAAATATCCCTCTTTTGAAAAACAACGCTGCTTACTGATATCATCATAACGATGAACACTATTGCCACACCAAATGCCGCCAAACACTCATTTCCACTCGGATCCATAGGAAGCAGTGATAATTTTCCTGTTATCGTATACTTATAAATCTGGAAATTCTGAATTCCTATTTTTTGAATAGCACTATTGATCACCCCATACACAATGGTCATTACATTCATGCTAAGACAGACAGCAATGACCATGCTGATTACATTATTTTTCAAAATAATTGCAATCGCCATACAAATCAGCACAAGTGCATAATGAAGAGCCAGTTCAGTCACAAAATAAGATAAAATTGCCTTTGTATTTCCCCATTCCAATTCCCCGAAAACAATACCATTCGCCGCTGCCTGAAATAAGAATGCACCTGCCATTGTCAGTACCGTAAAGACAGCCAAGGCAATTGCTCTGGAAAAAATCAGAGTTCCTCTATTTCTAACCTGACCTCCTATATTCTTAATATATCCGCTACTGATATCCGCTGTTGAAAACAGAACAGTAAAAATCACCAAAAGCAGTGCATACAATTTTCCTTGGGAATTGGCAAAAAAGATATCATATACCGTCACCTTTTCTCCCGGCTCCGTAGGCAGCGTTACCATCATTCCCACATTAATATTATCCACAGTAGGTTCAGTAACCTGCTCCTGTTTCATGGCATCCTTTTCAGTCAAAAGCTCATAATCTGTCTTGCATAAAGATGTTGTAATCAATAATATTGCTGCCAGTACGATCCAGATTACATACATACTTTTGGTTTTAAGCATCCGGTATAAATCCATTTTTATTATATTAAGCATGATCCGCACCTCCCGTCAGATTCAGAAAATAAGTTTCCAGTTCTTCACTGGTTATGGAAATCCCTTTTACCGGAATTCCTGACTTTGCAAGTTCCATATTCAACGCTGCACTTTCATTCAATCGTTCAAAAATATGAATATGCTCTTTATCTGTTACCTGATAGTTGGTAAATCCCATAGAATCCATCACCGGAATCGCCTGTTTCGGATGATCCAATGTCAACTCTATCCGTTCACTGCATCTTCTTATTAATTCTTCTCTTGTAATTTCCTGTAATAAACTTCCATTATGAATAATTCCATAATCAGTAGCAATCTTCGATAATTCCTCAAGAATATGACTGGAAATGCATATTGTCATATTCTTCTCTTTCTGAAGTCTCTGAATCGTATCCCGGATCTCTGCAATACCCTGTGGATCCAATCCATTGATTGGCTCATCAAGAACTAATAAATCTGGTTCTCCAACCAAAGCAAGACCAATTCCCAAACGCTGTTTCATTCCAAGTGAAAAATGTTTTGTTTTTTTCTTTCCCACATCCTCCAGACCGATAATTCTCAATATTTCTTCAATATAACTTTTTTTCTTTATTCCAAACAGCTTGCATTTGATATTCAGATTTTCATATGCAGTCATATCTCCATAAAGTCCCGGTGCCTCAATCAGACATCCTATCCGTGATCGAACTTTTTGCAAATCCTTTCCCTTGTATCCGAACATCTCGATTTCTCCACAAGTTGGCTTGGAAAGTCCACTGATCATCTTCAGACAAGTTGTCTTCCCAGCTCCATTCCGACCGATAAAACCATAAATAGCACCTTTTTTAATATGCATATTGACACTGTCCACAGCTTTATGGTGTCCATATTGCTTAGTCAAGTTTCTTGTTTCCAATAACATTTCGCTCAAGTTTTTCATCTCCTTTTTCTTATCTGCATTTATCATAAAGGAATAATCCTAATCAAACGCAAATAAATAGTAAAAAAAGAGTAAAGATTATAGATGAAGACGATAACCGATTCCCCAGACTGTTTCAATATATTCCTCAGATGTAACTGTTTTTATCTTTTTACGAATATTGCTTATATGTACATCCAGAGTTTTTGTTTCACCCATATATGGTTCGTCCCACGCATATTCAAAAATGTCCTCTTTACTGAAAACCTGCTTCGGATTTCTGAGCAGTAATTCTAAAATCGCAAACTCCTGTCTTGTTATCTTAGGAAGTATTTTTCCACCAATGCTGACCTGAAAAGTAGCTTTGTTCAATACCATCTCTCTGAACGAAAGGTTAGATTCTTTTATTTCCTTTTCTTCTGTATGACGAAGCTGTACCTGAATTCTTGCCAGTACCTCTCTGATTTCAAAAGGTTTCGTTATATAATCATCAGCCCCACTAGTTAAAACCTTTACCTTTTCATCCAAGCTATCTTTCGCAGTCAAAACAATAACCGGAAGATTTCCCTTTTTCCGTATTTCCTCCAGAACTGCTTCTCCTGTAATTCCCGGCAACATCAAATCCAGCAACACCAGTGCATAGCTATGCTCCTGCATATTCAAAAGCAGCTTTGCCTCAGTTCCGGAAAACGCCTGCTCACAGGAATAGCCTGCTTTGGATAATGCTTCCTGAAGCAGATTATTGATATTTGTATCATCTTCTACAATCAGTATTTTCTGCATGATAGTTCTCTCCTCTATTTTACACTGTGAAAACATTATTTTCTTGCATTATACGCTTTTCCCTTTTTTTCCGCAATTACTCCCCACAGATCCCCGGAATTCTCCAGTACATAACATACTTTTTGTTCCAGCTGAACTTATAATTTTCAGTATTGCTGTGCTTCCAAGATGCATATATCACTTTTTCCTTACCATTATGCCTTTATTTCTCCATCAGTGCTTTCGCAACCCTTATCCCGCCAACAAATAGAGCCAAACTAGAGCCATTTGATAAAACAAATGCCGGAAACCCGCATAAATACAGGCTTTCGGCATTTTAATCCGTTATTCAAACTCTTCCCCTATATTTTATCGTCATCCAGCAAAGGCTGATATTTCCTACATTTCAGGCATGTCTGCTTCGCCAAATGTTACGCTTTTCATATCGTTTTGAAACTTTTTAGTAGCAAATTAGTAGCACAATTTCAGACATCAATTTATCTGAAGACTTGATATAATCTACATTTTTACTACTAATTGTGAATAATCAACTGTGGCTTGCGAGTGATTCAAAATCATCACTCTGCTGCCATTCAAAACGAAAGGAGCATTACCATGAGTAACCAACACAAACACCCAACTATTAGTTTTAGAGTTTCTGATTCTGAACGTAAACAAATCGAAGCCCGTATCCTTGGCAGCGGTATGATGAAGAAAGATTACTTTGTCCGTTCCTGCATATATAACCGAATCTGCGTTGTAGGTAAGAAAGAAACTATATATTCTCTGGTACATACTGTAAATGCATTGTATCTGCAATTACTTGAAATGCAAAAGGCATTTGTTAATTACTATCAAGAGCAAAATACCGATAATCTTCCTACAAACGATGAAATCACAGAGCTGCAGACCAGCTATAACAATATGCTTTCTGCCATCATTGATCTGCTTGATGGTGCTAAGTATCTCTGGGAAGGAGGCACTCACAATGAGCAATAATCTTATTTATCTGTTCGGCATGTATGAACCTGACACAGATTCCATCGTTGTATATGCAAATGACAGTAAAACATTCATAATCAATTGTCAGAAATATAATTCATCTGTCATGCTTGATAATCCTGATGATATTGTATATCTTTACAGACTTGCGCAGGATACTCCTCTACTGTATGCAGAACTTGCTCTCAAAGCAGATGGATTGCAAGGATATGTTGATGCTATGAATGAATTTAATTAAATATTCTCATGTAGCTGCACACATAATTAAATTGTGCAGCTACAATACACATTTTTTACCACACCCAAAGTATTTTTTTATCATCTATGCCAAGCAAATCCTCATGTTCAAATCTATAAATTTCCTTATCTTCCTTGATATATGCTACTTTTAGAGACTTTTCACAAGCCTGATTATCTATTCTACTATAAGAAAATCCTATCCTACAAAAACCATATTCTGTTCCTTTTGATAAATTAACTTTTATATCTACACTACAGTTTTTATCCCATCTAATCCAGCTTTCGCCATTTTTAGGATAATAAACTCTTATTGTATCTTGAGCAAATGGCTCATTATACAATAAAAAATATTCTCGATATAATTTTTCTCTATCGTTTACAATATTTACAATTTCATCTCCTGCTAACTGATTACTTATATCTTGATATTCTATTCCATTCACTTCAAACCAATTATCTAGTATTGCCATTCCTAACGATACTGCATGTTTTTTTTCAGCATTTAACGAACATAATTCAATAGCCATGGTAAGAATAAAACTACGATATATATCATCTAATGATTTGTTGCTTATAAGCCATACATAATGTCTTTGTATAGCAAGAGATTTTAAAATATCATCAGCAAATGAATCATCTATTCCTTCAGTTGCATCGCACGCTTTCTTTACAGCTTTTTCCCATAAATCCATCTTTTTATATTCTTTTACTGACTTTGATATGTACTCAGTTATAAAGTTTAAAGATTTTTCACTTATTTTATCAACTATTTTTTGCATACAAATCACCTCTTCATTATGTATTAATATCCATCTAACCACAAAACAAAATCTATTCTATACTCGTCATCATTTATCCAATATGTTATAACCTGTAATAATGTATTAACCTTTTGCTTATCAAAAACTACACTCAACAATTTTTCAGATGGAATCTGTTCTCCTTGCTCTGTTGCGGTGAACACTATAGCATACTCTTTCTTGACATTACGTAGTGTCCCCACTATTTCAAACCTCTTACTCTTTGCTATTAAAAGTGCTTTTTCTACTCTTTCAACAAAGCACTTAATCTCATCCCTAAATAAATGTGCCAATAATTTTACTACCTCATAGCAGCCATTTAATTCCGATTCTACCTTCATATGTTCATATAAGACTGATACATATTGCCTAAAAAGTTCGTAATATAATTTATCTTCAGACAACACAGCCTCTCCATATTGCTCATATAGGTATTGTTGCACCAACATCTCATTTTTCTGTGGCTTACTTAATAAAAATCCTTTATGTGTTTCAGTAACTAACAAGTTAATTGATCCGCTTTTATTATAGAACTCTTTCCGCCACTTAATATATTCAATAATTTCGAACGGAGACAACAGTTGCCTACACATATACTTAAAGTCATCTAGTGACATACAATTAACAGTTAAGCCATCATTTCTATGACTTCTAAGCAAATGTTCATATTTACATATACTTTTATTTTCAAAAACTACAAGCGGAACAATCTCCGCATCTGAGTTAATCATTGTTCTTTTACCTCTGGCATTTACAAAAGAGACTTTTTCTGTCTTAATATATGAAATAGTGTCCTTTATCTGTTCCTTGGCTTTTTTACATTTCTTTTTCAACCACTTTTCTTCTATATTTTTATCTTGTGTCCTATCCTCTTCATTCCGCTCCTTTAACTGAATAGCTAGAATAACATCCTCTAAATTTATTATTAAATCTGCTAATTCTATCTCTGTCCCACCATCCGGAACAAATTTCAATTGTGAATACACCAGTTCTTTATAAAAATAATTCTCCGAAAATGAACTCAATAACTTTTCTGAATTTGTCAATTAAACACCACCTATCCATTATGAATCCTCTTTGAACTCTCCATAATCACTTTACAACTTGAATATTTTTTCTTAATGGAGAAGTTTTATAATGAGTTGCAATCGAGTTTTATCATAAAACTTAACTTAATTATATCCTCAATCACTCTACAATGCCGCATAATATTTCATTTCAATTGAGTGGAAATTGAGTTTTTTTATAAAACAAAACTCAATTTTCACTCAATTATTTATACACAACATACCTGGCTGCTGGTCCTTTACCTGTTAAAGTAATCAGATTTTCACTCCTCATTTTATCAATGACACTTCTTGCCTGCTGCTTAGTAAATCCGCACATCTCCTGTATCTTAGCAGATGTTATCTGGTCATTTGTCTGTAGATATTCTAAAATCATATTTTTTGCCTTGATATACTGAACCGTTTTATCTCTTGTATATTCCACATCTGATTTTAGTGCCTCATAAACCTTAGCAGTCAGCATATATTCTTTGCCTACAATCTCAATCAGACCTCTGCTAACCAGCTCATTACATGACTTTTTTGTTTCATCCAGAGATTTTTGAACTTTCCTTGATAGCTCTGATAACTGCTCTTTTCTGTTGTCCATTAAGTCTCTTAATATCATCATCTCAGCCAAAGGCATAATTTTACTATTTTTATCCTGTACTTCCGTAATAAACTTAACAAATTCTGTATTATCTATTGCACTAAATATTGTCAAAGAAACTGCATCATTAAATGATCTGTATCTTGGATAAGGCTTACCCATTGAAACCATGTCCTTAAAGATGATATCTACTCCCTGACCTGTTCTCTGAACATATTTCAAATTTTGCAGTGTCTCTGCTATCAGTTTATTTCTTGGTATAGATGGATGCGTTATGATATTGTCCTCTGTAATTCCATCAAGGAATCCTCCTGGATTTTCAATAACAATTCGATCCGGATATTGTTTTACATAAACTGCTGCATTGCTCTGATAGTCTCTATGGGACAACGCATTGAGAAGTGCTTCCTGAAATACTCTCTCTGGAAAATCTTCTACCTCAAGTCTGAATAATCCTACCTGAATGTTCTCTATCTTACTGTATGCTTGTACTCTCTCTGTCAGCTTGTCAATGACACTTATTAATGGCAACTTCAAATCAAGTCTTGCATCGTATTCTTCTAAATTATCAGCTGAATAATGCAAATATATAACTTCCGCCTGCGGTAACAATCTTTGAATTGAGGTTTCTTTTCCCACAAAGAGCAGACCTGCAATAGTCAGTCGTTCTACATCTCCATCATATTTTATAAGCTGTAAATCTCTCAAAAAATCTATATCATCCAAATCTGGTAATGTGGATTTAGAATCCCTGACTCTTAACTTTTCCTTCAGACTATACACTTCTAACTTATTTACGTCATCCAGAGTACTCTCACCTATAATTCTGCCAGAAAAATCCGGATTCTGTGCAGAAGAATAAACATTGCTCAACTCATCCGGATATGCAGGTTTTGAATTCTTACCTAATCGCTTCAGGCATCTGCCATCTGTAGTTGTATATGTCTTTCCATCTGCTTTGACTGATATTGCAATAACAAGTTTTCCTTGATACTCGAAGTCTGATATTTCTGTAAATAATGGTGGTACCGTCCTGTCATAAATTCCCTCAATAATACGCTGACCATCATAATTTCTATCACAACCAGTAACTTCAACAGGCTTATCTTCTACTCCAAAATAAACTGTTCCGCCCTTAGTATTTGCAAATGCAATTAATTCATCAACAGCAAGGGAAATAATTTCTTTCATATTTCTTGCATTTATCCAAGACTTAAATTCAACTGTATCAGTTTCCTCAGCATCTAATATTTCTTTAAATTCTTTTTCGGTCATTCGTGTTACACCTTCTTTCCCAATAAACACTCTTGTCTAATCTGGTAAAAAATCTTTCACATAAATTTCTCCTACAAATTATCTACTTTTACAAACAATTTCATCCCTTTCATACATCAAGCTGATTTCCACTGCACATCTTATATACAATATACAATTCTTACAAATCAGTAAGTCTGCGTATATGATTCCACGCAAGTTTTCATCATCAATGTTCCAAATTGTTTCTCCAACATTTCGATATACTCTTTCTTTATATACAACTCGGTACCACTATATAATGGAATTGCATTGCCTGGATATTCGCTGTCACCTTTGTAACTCGATAACCATTTTTTCATAATACAAACAATATCATTATCCTGATTAACTGCAATATATCTTCCATTCAAAAAATCAAATTCCATATGAATGTTAAAAAGTTTAGAAATCGAAATACTAGGCCACAGGTAATCTGCATCTTCTAATTCTCTATCAAATGTTCTAACAATATTAATAAGAGATTCCGAATTATCTGAAATCATATAAGTTTCTCCTTTTCCAACCGCTAGAGCTAAATATCGTCGGAATGGGATCTGATTCTCTTCATTACTATCTCCTACTATACCTTGATATGCAAAAGTAAAAGACGCCTGATGATAATCAATTCTTGTTCTTGTCTCATAGCATCCGATTAGAATGTATTCCTCCTCATTATTTTTAAGAAAAGGAACACACGAATTACTCTTATCATATAGATGATTTCGAGGTTGAATTTCACGGCACTTGAATAATCTATATATCCCCTGGTAGTCAGGTATCAACCGAAACAAATTCTGCGGAATCAACTCTGGTTTTCTGTCACGATAAGCTTTTTCAATGATTGCGTGGAGCGCATATTGAATTACATATGATTTGTACACGGTATTTGTTTCAGGCATCTTACTTTCCCCACCAACAAAAGCGCGTATTTTATTATTCAATCTACTTGATGCATGTAGCCTTTTGTACAGTTCTACATAGTCAATACCACAAGTATCGACCACCTGCATAATTGGATCTCTATATACTGAATTCTTAGCGTATTCATCGGTTCCTTCTCTAGCCTCTTCTTTTCCAAGATCATATAGTTGCTCAGCTAAGTAAAACTCAATATCTTCTTGTTCCAAATAATCTGGTGAATGCTTATCTACACACTTTAAAAGATAGCTCTTATATATTGTAAATTCCGAAAATATGACGTCCAAAAGCAAATTTCTGGTTGGATAAACAGCATTAATTGCATTTATCATTCGATCAACATTCAAATCTTTCAAACGATATCCATAACATCTTACTAAATCAGCAATTGCTATTTGTGTCACAAGATTATACTGTTCATAATGTTCTAGACAAAATACTATTGCTTCTGTAAATTCTGAATAATTCTCTTCTTCAGCAGCATTCGCCAAATAAGCATACGTTGCCAGAAACGATTCCTTACCTCCATCAATAAACCGCATTAATAAGCAATTACGCAGTCCTAATAGTTCATCTGTTTCTTCCAAAACATTATCAATAGGATAATGATCAAGATTTGGGAAACGAAGTTTCATAATATCAAATGCATTTCTCCAAATCGTAATAATGCTGTTCTTATCATACCCAACCGCAAAAAGTGCATCCAAAAGACCTTTTGTAATTCTGCCCGAATGTGAAATAATAACTTCAGGTAATTCACTATAAAATATGTTACGAGCTATATCAGAACTAAGTCGTATACTATTGAGAAATTCATCCTTATCAATTAACGAGCTTCCCCATTCATATGAATAAAGGTACATCAACATATGAATTTCTGACAGTTCTTTATCGTCAAGTTCCAACTGCTCAATGATTTGTAGAACAATATCCTTACGTTTCTTACTATACCTCCATCCACCGTATTCAGTAATTATAAATCTCATTATCTCAAGTAGAGAGTCCTTATCATTCTGATAATTTCTAAGGAATCTACAGATATCTTGTACATCTCGCTCAATTAAATCATGTGTTTCAAACCATTTCTTTGCATCCTCTGTAGTTAAAGCTTCAAAACGTGTTTGATTAGCTTCAAAAACATCCACTGTTTTCTTAACTTCTTTGTTTTCCATATCGTCGGCTTTTTTTATATGGAAATATTCTATATACTGTGAAACATCAAATCCTGATGACTCAACTGTTAATAAAAATTCTTTAATGCTTCCATCTTTACACGAATCATTGTCCGGCCAAGGACTATCAAGAATATTAAATCTTGAAACAACATTGATAACAAGTTCATTCATACGGCGCTTGATTAGTAATCTTTCATCATCGTCTGCTCCTGTGTATATCTGCTCTAGTGTTCTGAATACAGATGTGGATGCATCAATTATTCTTGGGCTTGTATCATTTGGAAGCGACTCAATCAGTTCAATTACAATATCTAAACAATCCAAATCATTGCTATACTTTTTTATAGCAGAACGTAACATACCCTCCACAACCCAGCTTTTTCCGAACTTGATTTGTAGCCCTGACAGGAATGCAAGTGCATACTTCGAGTCTATCTTAAGCAATTCATCAAACCAGCGATTTAGAAAGTGCTTTGTTTCTCTTCCATCAGTATGATTCCAAAGAGCCATTGTCATTTTTGTTATTGTATCACGTTCCTCTTCTGGATTTCCTGCAACAGCTTCAAAAAAAATGTTATAAGAATCCATAATTTGCAACAGAATAATATCCTTGTGATATCCATATGCAACAAGATAATGTATACATATATCAAAATGCTCTAAAGCCTCAGACTGATTATACTTTGAAATAAGACTAACAAAGCGTAACTTTGCTGCAGCTATGCAATCATATACCTCATTTTTTTCTATTTTCTCCTGAGTTCTTAATAAATAAGGTTTTACGATCTCATAATTATCAATTGTCAGAAAACGAGATATTAAGCCCAAAAATTCAGCATCAGTTAATGGACCTCCCATACTATGATCCAAACTTGTTCCAGTTTCATCATCAAGCCGTTCGAGAATCCCTAGGGCTTTCTCCAGATCCTCTACTGTTCCATTTTTGACAATCAGCTCTACTGCCAGTTCATATGACCTTGTTAATTCATTCTGTAGAAAATACAAATCACAAGTACGTGGTTCTCCTTTGAAAACTTCCGTATCCTGTAGCAATAGTTTCAAATTAGTAAGTGCTGTTTCACAGATTGTTTTAGAATCCATTTGTGTTGTGTGTGCACACAATTCTGACATCTTGACAGAATATATTATCCAATTATAGAACCAGTTAATATTTTTACAATCCGCACAGACTTTCTCTATTACTTTCCTATCCCCCGCTACAGCCAAATAATATATTTGTGAGGAAAATTCTTTAAAAATCATTATATCTTTTTCTCCTGGCATCCTCAATGTTTTGATTTTTTCCAAGTTTCCAATTGTAACCTCAAAGGAAACTTCACTTTGCGGATAATATCCAGTCTCAATATACGAAAGATAGTTTTTCCAATTAATCAGTTGTTGCTCCTCCGCAATTGAAGCAATTTCATCAAATTCTATATAGTCCTGTAACTCATCATACGCAATCTCAATACATTGGTTTCTTATTGAAACCTTTTCTTTTTCTATTGCCTCCATAAGCTTAGGAATGATACTAACTCCTTGTTCATCAAGATAATATCTATAATAGTATTTAAGTTCCTCAATTTTATACTGTTTAGCCTCTGTATCTAAATACAGTTCCCACCAAGGTGTAATACCCGCTTTCGAAGAAATATAACACGCAATTCGGCCTGTATTCATATCAAAGGTTGGTTTTCCATCAATTTGCATTAATTGATTTAGTTTAGAAGCACCCTTTATATCACATATTGCTTGGAAGTACTCTTCTCCAGTACTATCGAATTCGTTCATATCATCGAGCATTGCCAACAACTCACCTGCTGTTGCCAACGCAACTAAATTTCTAATTCTACCCGCACTTCGGATAATACAATTCAAGTTCATTCTTATACGTTTTCGAGAATAACCCTCTGATACTGATTTAAGAACAAATTCTTTCTCAATCAATTCAATATTTTCTGCATCTCTCTTGATTTTATATAGCAATTCAGTAAGATAATAAAATGACTTATCAAATTCAAAAAATGGTTTCTTCTGTAACCAATCAGCAAGAATACCATAGACATTTCGCTCTAAATCCACTTTTTTATCTTTCAATGAATCTAAAACAAAACGGCGGAAACTTTCATGATAGATTGAAAAGCCACCGCTTAGTGTATTTTCTATCAATAATGGATGAAGCACCGATATATCTTGTTCTACATATTTGCCGTCCCCTGTAATCTCCATTAAATCATTTAAACCAAGATAGAAATCTGCCCCACAAAGTGCATTAACCGTGCGGTTATTATGAACTTTTGTATACAAATAGGAATAATACTTAGAGAGACTGATATCGTAGTCAGGTATTTCGTCTATTAATTTTTTATTCTCATCTAAGTTTCGTAATTGGCGCAGGATATAACTAAGGTATAGAGCATTTCCCTGAGATTTCTTAAGTATATATGCACTTATTGATGAAATATCATCATCTTCAATAGTATCATCACTAATTTGAAAAGTCGTCATCAAGGATTTTACTTGTTCTATTCCCCAAGGCTCAATCTCAAATACACTGTAGTTCTTGCTTTTAAACTTCTCTATTTCATTTATTGGCTGCGATGATATTATTACATAGCAGTTATCAGGAAAATCGATTTCCAACAGTTCCGAAATGATTTCAATTTCAGAGTGGGAAATAAAATCTTTATTTAGCTCATATTCTCTAGCTATATGATCAAGACCATCTACCACTAAATAGAATTCTTCTTCAATGAAACAAAGCAAATTTTCAAGCTCTGCTTTATTAGCACCAAAGATTGTATTTTTATGTACAACTAGCTCTGGGCATTGTTCCACTATCTGCGAAACTAGATTTCCATATAAGGAAGTGACACGTATTCTCTCAAGACTATTTGTATCCTGTAAAGACTGGAAACAATTATAATGTATAACTTTACTATCTTCACTCGTAAGTTTATCTACGTATTCATCAACAAGCCAAGACTTTCCAGATCCAGGGTTGCCTGAAATAATGACACGTTTTGAATCAAGAATTACTCTGTGTAACCTTTCAATTTCATCACCAAGTATAATCTGATGCGTTGAATCCACCGGAAATCTTTGATCAAATTTCCCGTAATCCATTATTAATCCAAGGCGCCCCACTAATATATTTGTATAAAGTCTGTTTCCTATCGCTCTAGAATGTTTTACTTCCGTTGCAAGTTTATAAATAATATCCTCCACGTTGAGAGCATCATTTGGATATATTCCTACCCCCAATTTCTCAGTTTGCCGAATAATTACATTTTCTAGGGCTCCAGGATTCTTTAAATCCAGACTTGCTTTAGGCATTTCTAAAATAATCGTGAGATCATTACAAAAAGCTAAAAAGGCTTCTCTATCAATAAGTCCTGACTTAATCGCCGTATTAAACTTTCTCCAACTTTTTGGTGGTAATTTTTCTGCTGGCCAAAACACGTCACCGTCAAACGAATATGCAGCAACCGAAAAAGGCAGAGATTGTTCTTGAATAGGCTTCAAATACTCTGTAATTGGATCATCATCAGTAGGCATGTTCCACGCTAGACATAACTTTATTTGAGTATCATTTTCGGATTCTTTTCTCATTTTCCAAGAAGCGAAAAGATCACACAACGCAGTATCATGTCCATTGCCATTTGCCAAGTCATCTTTAGTAAGTTTATGGGAGCTTTCATCATCAGAATACTTAATTTGAAATTCAATGTTACCATTAGACATCTTCAACTTTAAATCATCAAATTTATCTCCGCTGAAATCCTTACGATCGATAATCAGCTCAGCATCTATCTGTTGAAGCATCAGTTGTAGAATTATTGAAACAGTAAAATAATCCTGATATTCATATCCTTCATGGATTGGACTCTGCATTTTATGACCTCCTCACATCAACATTCAGTAAATCAACCTATTAATTCTTCCCCTATCATTAAATCATACGATTCTTTTTGCCCACACAGTATAAGAAATTTTAAGGTAACTCACTGACAATAGTTTCCATAATTTCAATTTGCAAATCACATAAATACTTACGAAAATATTTTATCCCATATATGAGGAACGGATATTTATCTTTTTCGTAATTATTTTTGTTTTCCAAACACCTTCATCCTTACCATTTCCTTCATAACCTCCTCTATCTGCTTTGCCTTGTCATGGGATTCAATCAAGAATCCCATTTCAATATTTCCTTGCATTCCGTGATATGAAAGATTAGCTGACGACACCAGTGATTTCTTTACATCTGATACAATAAGTTTCGCATGCAATGCTGCCATCTTGTCATCTTCTTGCTTTTGATATTCATATATCTGTAAGAATCGCGAACGATATGACATCAGTCTGTCAAGCACTTCCTTCTGCTTTTCTGTATCATTCACATATATACGAACATATACTCCTTGCTGGCTTTTTTCAATAATAACATCAAGCATTTCGGCAAAATAATCTGAGATTGAATAACCAGTTATAGTAAGACTCTTTTCTGTATTCTCTATCAGATTACGCATTGTATCTTTGGTTCTTAATGCTATCACACGGAATGAATCTGGTGCAGTAAGGACAAGCTCTGCGTGTTCAATTTTCTTTGACGAATACATTTTCATGCAAAGGCTAATTATATCTATTATCTCCCCTTCCGAACAATTAGTAAAATGTTTTCTAAGTTCTTTAATCACACGATAAAACTGTGCACTCTCTCCATTAACAGAATAATTTTCAAGTGCATCTACTATCAGCCCTGCAATGTACTCAATTTTTACACTTGTATTCCACATAAATCTCTCACCAATTCTCTGAAATATCCCATTTTCTCATGCTCCGGTACCGGTACTACTAATGCTCTATCAAGTAGGCGGTTACCATTTTCACATGCAGTTTCTGATATCATAGTACAAGAATGACAGGCAGCCCCATTTAATCTCTCACTCGTCGGATTCTTCATAAAGCATTCTGGGTCTGTTGTACATGTTAAACCATTCTCCAGTGCCCCTTTTAAAAGCGGCAAAAACTTATTCATTCCGCCAAGTTCAACAAGTCCACCTAGTGAACCTTCCTTATCCGCCGCACCTGTGTAAATTAAAATTCCACACATATTTTCACTACTATAAATGCGTTCATGTAATGCAGATGATGAATATCCTGACTGCATAGACATTTCCTTAATCAACATATGTGAAAGTGTATGTAACAACACATACTCTGCATTTCTTGGTTTAAAATTCTCCCATCCTTTTTTCTGACAATATGCTGCATAACATTCCTCATATTTATCAGAACGAGATTTCACAGTCTCTATCTGCATCCACTGGTTTATTTTTTCCTTATTTAATTCAATGAATACACCTTCACCATTGATTTCGACTGCCGGAAGCCATTTTTCTCCCGAAGAGCACTTCAATTTTACGATATGTGACTGCTCATCCACTTCTGGTTCTGGTGCTTCCAATCTTGTAAAACCTGTCAAAACTCGTACTTCACGTAATCTATGTATTTTAATAATCCTAGAAATATACTCTTTTAAACTTTCACTCAAAGTAACTTCTTCTGCTTTGAAATACTTAACATCATGTTGATACTCGACATCCTCATGATGCGTAATAGCTGCATACTCCATTTCTTTAAGTTCAGTAAACTCTTTGATATTTTGGCTTAATCTATCATAGGCAGCTATAAAGTCTTCATAAGAATATTTATCTCCAAAATACTTCTGATAAGCAAATGAAAGACCTGCCTCTTCTCCCATAGCCTCTACCAATGTTTCAATAGTTGCTCTTTGTGCACCCATGATATCATTAATAGGATTTGTCCAAGGTGGAATTGATATTGCATTTCTTGTGACTGTAAAATACACATTAGATGCACCACGCTGGCTAGGTATTACACTCTTCTTACAAATTTTCGCCTCTGCTCCTGGTCTATGCGGATGGTTTCCTGAACAGCATAGACCAGCAAATTTTTCCTTCTGCATTGCTCCAGACATAACTCTCCTTGCACCGCAATTACACTCAACACGGAGTTCTGCAAGTGATGAAGTATTACCCATTGATTTTAGGTACATATCTTCTTTACAACTTGTTTCTCCATGATGTACCCACCATCTCCAAGGGAAATCGTCCATATGCCCATCTTCGCATACCGTTATAAATCTCGAAGGGTATGCTGGAAATCCACACTTAGGGCATTTCACTTCACCTTGATTCTTTTTGTACTGGTCCATATCAAAGTAATCTCTCATATCAAATAAGAATTTACATGTTCCCTTTGAACACACATGATAGTATGGAAATGACACAACTGGAATATCCTCTTTTCCACCTGTCTTTGGCATAAAGAATCGTCGAACATTCATATAACTAGCCAATCTTGCATCTCTAATTTCTTTACCAATATTGTTAGTATCCCAGTACTCTATATCTAAAACTGTCAATGAATCATTTACAGCATCCATTATCGAGCCTGGTCCATATGTAGTTATTAACTGATTCGGACGAATCTCGCCCAATTTTTTATAAAAATTCATCAGACACCCTCCCAATAAAAAACTGTTGATGATTGCTCAACATCACGCATAGAACTTAGTGTTGGTTTTTCTTTGTCTCCATAATATTCGCCATAGTATGTAAGTAGCCTCTTCTTATCATCAGCTACTGCTGGAACAAAATAATATAGCTTTTCGTCTTTTGCAATGTTCTTCCAAGTATTGATAAACTCATCCATTTCTTTCTCTGTATCTACATAAGACGATGGTGCAGTTATCTTAACTCGCTCAAGAATTTTGTCTTTTATATCTTTGATTTGTTCATCAGAAATATCATTAATGTTTGATGCTCCACCATTATCAGCCATCGTCTCTACCTGTAATCTTAGTAAAGAAACTACCAATGCATGTAATACTCTGTCTCTAGCTCTAGCCGCAAATGGCGTTGCTGTAGTTCCTTCTACATATCTATACATCTGTGAGTGGAAACCAACAAAATTCTCATAATTAGACAAATCCCTTGGTCTGTAAGGATTATAAACAGTAAAAATAATTCCAGGATGCTGTCGACCCACACGGCTTGTTGCCTGAATATATTCAGAGTTCTGCTTTGGCTGACCTACAACTGACATAAGTCCTAAACGGTCAACATCCATACCTACCGCTATCATATTAGTTGCAATGACAACATCATAACAGCCTTGCTTCTCCTTGTTTTTATCATAAGAAATTGCTAACTTTTCAAGAACCTGCGCAATCTCCCATGAAGGTATGCGAGATGTAATTTCCTTCTTTCCCTCAAAACTGAGATATCTCTGTTCTGAGCTATTATATTTATTCTTTACAACACGAATACGGCTTGCTATATCGTCGTCAAGAAGGCGCACTGCACCACCCAATTCTCGAATACTATTAAAGTAGCCAATCAATGTGTAATATGGATCAATATAATCCTCATATTCCGGATTCTTTGCTATATCTAGTGCTGTTTGCAAAATAATCGAATACAAACGAATAAGCGTTGTTTTTACAGATTGTCCGCTCGCACATATACCAGCATATTGACGAAATGGCTTTTTTCCATCACTAATCATTCTACTGATTTTTTCTTCTGAAGCATCAACTAAATTTTCAGTTGGAAGCGGTACTTCCTTAATAAAAAATGAATCTCTTGTATCAAAGCCACTTGGCGGAAATTGTGCAAATTCATTTCTCCCATAAAGAAACTTAATCTGTTCCCCAGCATTTCTAATAGTTGCTGTTGAAACAATATACTTAGGTCGAATCTTCTTTCCATTCTTCTCAATACAGCACATCTCTTCTACAACAGTTTCATATCCACCATAAATCGTTCCAAGAGGACCAGTAATTAAATGAAGCTCGTCCTGTATAATTAGCTCAGGAGGATAGAATTGTTTACATGCAACCGTTTCAGCCCTTTCCAATCCCGCTGCGACATCTGCATTATGTCTTCCTGCATGCTTTTCTCCAATAGCAATATGTCCACATCTACTACAATATCTATCTGTTCTGCCAAATAGCAAACCAACTCGTTCAGACCATGGAAGTCTCGCAAATTTATCTACAGTCGAAATAATCACAGTAGGACACTTTGCATAAATTTCCTCATCAACAAGATAAACCGGTATGGTTCTTCCTGTTTTTAACGAAAACATACAATTCTTATCTGCACAGTGAATTTTGACATACTTTCCCTTTTCATTGATGTCATATTCATCCCGTGTGATTTCCTTACCACAATAAGGGCATTTAATAATCTGCTTTGTAAGCTTCCTTATAAATTCTTTCTTCTTAAATTGATCAGAATCGCTGTATTCGCTAAATTTATTTGGGGTAACATTACCTCCAACCCAGAATCCAATTGAAATTCTTTCCTTACCATATAATTTTTCATTCTTCTCACGCAATTGTTCCATTGCAACAATAAGACGCATCAGTCTGTCTCTCTGCTGAGTTGTAAGTAAACGAAGCGTGTACCTTAAAAATACTGTTACTCCACCATCTTTCTCATAATCGGTTTCATCTGAAGCTGTCAGTCTCCTATATGCTATAGTAAAAGCAATCAGCCCTAAATATGCCTCTGTCTTACCACCACCAGTAGGGAAGTATAATAAATCAACAATATTTCGTTCCGGAGACTCACCATCCATAATCCCATACAAATTCAAAAGAACAAATGCAATCTGGAATGGTCTCCACTCACTGTGATCTTTCTTTCTTCCTTTTTCTGGCATATCAGTCATATAATCTCTTAAGCTGCAAGGAATGCCATTACCATAATCTTTTGAAAAAGCTGTAATACTTCTCTGTAAATACATTGCTTGATTCATAAATACAAACGCTTGATATACCTTATCATTGTTTTCAATCAAATCAATTCCAGCATTCATCCTACGATTTGCATCATTGCATTTATCAATAATAGTCTGACCTGTTGCCTTAAATTTATCATCATGCATAGCTTCGTCGTTTGTCAATGCATCTGTAATCCAACTTCCATACATTTCTGTCAATGTACGAAGATTCTGAATAACTTCTGACTTTTTCCTTGGTGAGCCCATCTGAAGCATCGAAAAGGCATGCTCCGGCATATCATCTATCTGTGCACTTACACTTGGAATTTCATAATCTGGAATAAATGATGATTTTATAGCAGTTGCATTTATCTCTTCTGCTTTCTTTTCCCAAGTAGCAGCACAACCTCTTCCTCTTGCATAAACTGGTCTGCCTTTATAATAATATTCATCCTCTAATTCAACTTTTCTACAGAGATATTCTGGTACAAAAATAGGACTCATCAAATCATCTGCTATGAGCATCTCCACTTGGAACATTACCTTTGCATATTCTTTTTCATCGCCATCTAACTTATCATTATTATGCAAATAAACCGATACCATCTTGTATCCATTGTCTAACTGCATCTTCATAACATAAATATAGATGTTTCCATTAGACTCAAGTGGAATCTGCTTCGAACGCCCCATCAGATTAAAATCGATTTCCACAACATCATTCATCTGCTCACGAATATATATGGTATGTTTCTTCTTTTTCTTATTCTCTGCATCTTCTTCTAAGGTTTCATCTATTACTTCACCTTGCACCTGTTCTGCATAATACTTTCCCCAATTAATATAAGCATTAACCTTTTGAACATCATCAGAGACATAGAAAGACACACCTATAGAAGACGGCTTCTGAAAACCACCTTTTACTCTATCCTCTGGTTCCTCTTCTTCAAAAATTCCTGCCTCCAAAGTTTCTCCATCAGCATCGAAATTCTTTTCTGTAAACTCTACATCATTGTAATTTTCATCTTCCGTTACATCTGTATCAGCCGGATATAATAATCCCGTAATATAACTACTCGTTGGTACTTCATTCAATTGTTCACAATCTGATGTTGGTCCTATTAAGTCTTTTCGTACTGCATCTAAAATCTTCTGTCGAACAATAGCATGTTTAAAATCCTTTATATCAGCCATCTACAACCTCCGTTTATTCTCCGTCTACTACAACAGGAATTGCCATACCAATTACATATTTGAATGTATTACCTACTATAATCTTATCCCCTGGCACTAGGCGGTACTCCCAAGTCTTTCCGTCCGCATCCACCTGTGATGCACATTCGCACCACTTAATTGCAGCCTTTGCTTTTTCCTGTACATCTTCATTATCTGTTTGATTTGCAGCCTTCACTTCAATCATATATTTCTTATCAGCCGTCTCTACTAAGAAATCAGGATTATACTGTTTTGCTGCCTTATAAAATAGTCCTAACTGATTCAAAGGCGGCTTTATAAATCTAATAACTTCTGAATCCTCTTCTAATACCACGGACAACCTTCTCTCATCATCACTATCAAATGCATTCTCTGCATAATATGATTTTTTATAGCCTTCAAACAAATATTGCTTAATATTTTTCTTATCTGGCACTTCCTTCTTAAAATTCAGTCGTCCATTTTCCTTCATATTCTTCGCAAATGATTTGAATACAATAAGGTCTTTCTGAACGTTAAATACAAACTCAGTGCTTTCTTCCTTTGACGCATATATCTGTTTTCTTAAGTCCTCTACTATAACAGTTGCATATCTACGGACAATCTTCTTTTTTTCTTCATCCGTACCTTCGATTAATGCGAGATACTGATCAACCACCTCAAGAATAAATTCTGCATCATCAGAACTAAACTCCGGAATACTCTCCAATAAAGAAACTGCAAGCATATTCTCAGGATTTTCTACAATAAGTGCATCTGCATCCAGCACTTGCAGCAACTTACCATTTACAGCGTCATATCTCTCGATTCTCGATGCCGCAACATCAAAATCCATAATATTTCGTTTAACAGTAAAAGACTTAAATGTAATTGTTGAACTATAGCTAATTCCAATCTTTGGAACAGAGATAGCAACTTTCTTTAACTCTTCAACTTTCTTGATAAACTCTTGTTTTGCATATGGCAATACATTCTTACTGCCAGATGACTTCTGTAAATCAATCTGTAATGAAGCATCCCCCTGATGTACAGTAAATGATGTATCAACTGCATCAGTGCCCATGCCCGTCTGTGTCATTTTGTGCTCTGATGCTGTGCCATCATTTGTTTCTTTTTCATTATCGTTAGCAAAATAATCAAAAATAGACATCTGTCCACTATCACTTTCGGACTTCTTGGGTGCTACTTTCTTTACAAATGCTTTCTGATACTCAGCAAACAGATTCTCCACCACATTTTCATTATTCAAATCTTGGTATGATTTCACTTTACTTTCGCATAACGCTTCATCAAATAATGAAATCTGCTGGTTCTCAACTGCTGGCTCTACCATAACTGTTTTTGTGTTCGGTATATCTTCCTCATCAAGATTTCTCTTCTTAAATACAGGGTTATTTTTGATATCATCCACAATCTCTCGATAATGATCGTGAGCAACAATATCCAAGGTATCTAATTCCTCAATACCCGTTATCTCACCAAAAGGAAGCCTCAATCCTCTACCAATAGTTTGAAGTGCCAATATATCACTCTTTGCAGCATTAAGTGGGATAATCGTAAACAGATTATTTACATCCCAACCTTCTTTCAGCTTATATACATGCAGCACAATCTCAATTGGATTGGTATTTTTCTCAATGGTTAGTAATTTCTGAATGTTTTCTTCTGTCTCTGCACCACTTGTGCTGGAGTCAATTTCAATAACCTTACCAACATAACGACCTCCAAAAAAAGCATCGGAATCTATTTTTTCTTTTATTTTTCTAGCATGTGTTGTATCTTTACAAGCTATCAAAACAATTGGCTTTACTTGTTCTAATTGATTATCTATACAATATTTATATACGATGGACTTTCTTCTCTCATGAAGCTTGATTCCATCTTTCAACTTCATTTCCTCTATATCATCAACTGAATATCCTGCTGTATTTGTTCTTCCCATAACAACCGGAATCTTCAAAAACTTCCCAGCTCCATCCTCTAATCCGTAGTGATAAATAATATTCTTATTTGTACTTTTAGGTGTAGCAGTATATTCTAATCCCAACACTGGATTAAGATAATTAATCGCTTTCTTTGATGCTGGGGCATAGTAACGATGCGCTTCATCCATACAAATAACCAAGTCATCAAACGAACGTAACACATCCGCAAAAGAGCCACCCAAATTTTCATTAAACTTGTGAAATTTAAATTCGATATCTCCCCTAGTAAAAATCTTTGAAATATTAAAGATAAATATCTGAATATCAGATGTTTTTTCTACCACCATTTCCTCTTGGATATATCTTACCGGGTATGATAAATAATTTTCCCCATCATAAACTTTGGGTCTTCCCATCTCTGCTTCAAGTCCCTTAAACATGTATTTTGGATGTCCCGGGACCGCCTCTCGACGCATCTTGTCGTAAATCGTATTTCCTGGTGCCAGAATAAAGAAATGTTTGTACCCTTTTGTTTTGTATAAATAATAAATACATGCACCCATTAAACGGGGCTTACCAATACCGGTTGTCATATCAAAGCAGAATGATGGAAAATCAAATTCCTTATCTACAGATATTGTATGTGGAGCTTGGCAATTCTCTGATGCTATTTTCTCTGCTTCAGCTTTTGAACTAGTTCTATACTCAATCTTGGAACTGATTGCATCAAAGTATTGTAGCGCTTCATACTGAGGATCACGCAGGCTCATAGCCCATTTGATTTTATCTACTGAACTCATTATTCCTGCACCTCACTTTCAAAATTACATTTATCCAATAAATCCTTTGGTATTTTTTTCACTTCCACATTCTCTGGAAGAATCATGTCAGCTTGATTTTTCTTACAATAGATAAGTAAACTCTGCTTATCCCCTAAGTTCTTCATTATCGACATCACATACTTTGTATTAACAAATTCTTCCGTAATATGTATGAATCGATTCTCTGATGAATGTCCTTGAAACTCCCCAGATGGTTCATAGGTAAATCCTTCTATCTTGCAAATAGCTTCACATACCATATCCCATGTATAGGATGGATTTATTTGATAAACTGGAAGAACTTTGTTCTTTACAAGTAATGGTTCTGCAAGTTCGTAGAATTTATATCCCCCACCACCTTGCCAACCTAATTTTTTAGATATATCAAGACCATCATTTCCATCAATAACTTTATCCAATCTTAATTTGCATTGGTTATATGCTTGTTCTCCAATTTCTACTCCAATCCACCTTCTGTTCATTTTATGAGCAACTGCAATAGTTGTACCTGATCCCAAAAAAGAATCCAAGATAATATCTCCTGGCTTTGTGGCAATTTCTAGAATACGTTCAATTAACTTTTCTGGTTTTGGTGTAGCAAATGGATCCTCAGGATTAATCTGCTTCACTTCTTTTTTTGCATCCTGCGTCGAACCTACATCTTCATATTTCCAGATAGTCATTGGCACACTTCCACTTTTAACTTCGCTTAAAAACGTCTTTTTTCTTGGCACATTATTACCATTAATGCCAAACCAAATTCTATTATCACTCACTAACCTGTCAAATTCTTCTTTAGACGAAATCCAACTACGACTTTTTGTTGGCGTTACAACTCTACCACTTGGGGTTGTAATTGGATAATCCGTATTTCCACTATATGTTCGAGCTGTAAAATCGCTTGATGTCCATGGTCCTCTTGGATCATTGTCCGGATTTTTATATCTACTATTCATTCCTGCAGTTCTCGGCAATAAATTCGGTTTCCATAGGTTTTTATTTTTTGCATAGACTAAAATAAAATCATGTGAATCAGATAACCATTTTGCATCATTTTGAGGAGAAAATTTTTTTTCCCAAATAACATTACTAACGAAATTAGAACGCATAAATATTTCATCACACAATACTTTCAAATATGCCTGCTCATCATCATCTATACTTATCCAAATAGTACCATCTTCTGATAATAATTCCTTAAGTATAAGTAAACGTTTCCTTATCATACTTAACCATATACTATGTTCAAGATTGTCATCATACTGTGCAAACGCACTACCCGTGTTATACGGTGGGTCAATATATATACACTTTACTCTTCCTCTAAATTTATTCTCTAACGCTTTTAACGCAAGAAGGTTATCTCCATGAATCAACATATTTTCTGTGTCCGGGTCACCATATGATTTTGATTTATCTTCAATTAATATTCTTGGTTCAAGTTTCTCTTCCTCATATTTACCAACCCAAGTCAATTCTAACTTGCCTTTTTTCTCCATGGTAGCCTCCTAAAACTTAATCACTATCTTTGTTACCAATTGTGTGTTTACCAATATATCTTCTGCAAACTGCTTCTGCATATTTACAGCTTCTTCTTCCAATGTCGACATTTCATCATGAAATGCCCGTACCATTTTTTGTTTCTGTTCTTCTAAAATTTCTATTTGTTTTTTTAATGCAATCTTCTGTCTAAAATCGCCTTCAATTGCATATTTTTCTTTAAGCTCGTCTAATTCTGATGTATCCTTGACTCTGAGCAAATATTCCTCTTTTCTTAATTGTAGCCAATTATCCAATTTTTTCTGATTAGCAATCAAAACTGTTCTTTTAGATTCTGCATATTTCTGCTGCATAAATTCATCCACTTTGTCAATATATGAAAGGATTTCTTGATTATTTGGTGTCTTTTCTTCCAGGCACTGCTCCTGCAATTTTTCACAAAGCTCTCTAGCCAACTCATCTGAAACACCATATATCTTCCCTGTTATATCAATAATTTCAAATACTGCATCTTCAAGAATCTCACCAACATAAGAACCACCAACAAGTAAATATCCGTGTTGAATTCCCGGAATTTCCAAGTCTATATTAGTTTCATAGTACTTTGGACATGTCCCATTTTCCTCTTTACTTCTACCATTCCAATACTCAAACTGTGAATCATATTCCGCTATTTCTTCCATAATACTATTAAAATGCAACTTATGTTGTTCCTCTGTCTTATATGTAAATATGGATTTCAGTTCATCCATTTTCTTGTTTCGTTTCTTTTCTAATTCCTTTTCCAAATTCTTAAATTGCTTTGTAAAATCTGATGTCGTTTTACATTCCTGATAAATAAGTGTAACTCTTTTTTCAAAATCTGCTCCACTTTCTAATAATCCAATAGCTTTATCTGATGCACCAAATACGCCTTGGAATAACTCGAATTTTTCTGAAAGAATTTCATATACTCTCTTATCTGCTACATTCTGAGTATTAAGCAAATTAATAACCACAACATCGTTCTTTTGTCCATAACGATGACAGCGACCAATTCGCTGCTCTATCTTCTGCGGATTCCAAGGAAGGTCATAGTTTATAATCGTATTACAAAACTGAAGATTCAATCCTTCCGAACCGGAATCTGTTACAAGCAAAATTTTGTATTCATCCCTAAATGCTTCTACGATGGCATTCTTCAATTCAACATTTCTACTACCCACATACTTTCCATAGTTTCTAGCTTTCCATGCCTTATAAATCTGTTTAGTAACAGGATCATTTGTACTACCATTAAACTTAAGTATCTGACCTTCATATCCGGCATGAGATAATTCTTCAAACATGTATTGTTGCGTTCTAATAGATTCCGTAAACACAACAATTCTTTGTTTTATGCCAGCTTCATTTTGAAATACAAAAGCTTTCTCCACTGCCTGTTTCAAGGCTGTCATCTTCGCATTTCTTTTTATACTTTCAGCTTTATTAATAATGGCTGTTACCTCATCTATTTCATGCTGAATAAATTCATTTACCTTTTCTCTTGTGTATAATTCATCCTGCTTACTATCATCATCCTTCTCTATTTCATCATCATCAAAAAAACTAAGGAAAAAATCAATACTTTCATCCGCTGATTCAGTTCTAGTTGTTTCCTTCAAAGTTTCAAGTCTGCCTTTTAATACCTTGAAGGTTTCTGCAACTGCCATACTTGATGATGCAAGCAATTTTCTAATAACAGATGTAATAAGTGTTCTGTGTGAATTGGGCAAAGCATACAAGATTTCCTTTTTCAGATAATTATTTATCATCACATAAAGTTCTATCTCCATTGGCGATAGTTCAAAATCAATTGTCATTTCTTTACGCTCTGAAAATTGGATATACTCTGCTACTTCTTTTCGTAAAGTTCTTTGCACAACAGGTTCTAAACAAGCCTTCAAATCATTGTAATCTTCTCCTCGCAAATATCTTTCGGAAAATATCTGCTTACTATAAAAAACTCTATCATCGATAAACTGAACAAGTCCATATATATCAAGTAAAGTATTCTGCATAGGAGTCGCAGTTAATAGAATCTTTGGAATTCCCTTTGTTAATTCATATAATGAGTTAGCCATCTTTGAACCATTCTTATATACATTCCTAAGCCGATGTGCTTCATCAAATACACAAAAATCCCAAGCTATCTTTCCGAACTCTGCTTTTCTTTTTGAGGCAAAGTGGTAGGAAGCAATAATTACTGCTTGTTTACTCTTTACCTTTGCGAGATAATCCTCCCAGTTAGAACTATCCACAATTAATGAATCAATATCAAATTTCTCTTCTAATTCAACTTGCCATTGCTTTCGCAGATTTGATGGCATAATAAGTAGTATTTTATTTTTTCCACTGCATAGCAAATACTTGATGACCAAGCCAGCCTCAATAGTTTTTCCAAGACCTACCTCATCTGCAAGAATTGCTCCACCAAGCTTTAATGAAGATAGTGCAAATGTGAATGCTTCAACCTGATGAGGATTGATGTCAATATCAGCCATATGCAAACAACTATATGGATTATTTTTCAATTCTTGTTGCTTTAACTCAGCATATGTACTTTCAACAATACCCATTTGCAAAACCTCCAATTTTATTTTCTTAATTGTTCTTTTATTTTATCTGCTATTACCTTTGCCATCATTGGCGGAACCGCATTCCCCACCTGAACAAATTGTGCTGTCCTTGGTCCTTCAAAATAATAATTATCTGGAAACGACTGTATTCTTGCTGCTTCCCGCACTGTAATTGATCTATGTTGCTCTATATCTGGATGAATGAAATAATGTCCATCTTTCGATAAATGAGCAAGTATTGTGTGACAATGATCCATATCACCCTCAACAACTTTAAATCGATCTACAAATGAAGTTCTATTTTTATGTGTTTTCAAATCTTCTGGTAAATCATCATATTTCAAACGTTCATGCTGTTCGTTTTCAAACCACATGTCTATTGTTCTCTTATATATTTCAATATCCTGTGCAGTATGTGGTCTTGCAGCATGACCTGTTAATACATCTGATTTCATGCGAATACCATTATCTTTAACATATTTTTTTAGTCTTCGCATATCATTCATCGTATGTTCTCTTGCCTCAATACCTGGAGTCAATGGTGGTAAATCCTTCAATAAATCCCATACTTCTGCTTTACTATGGATCACATCAAATGACGGATATTCATAACCTGTACCTTTAAGCCAACCTACTATAATTACTCTTTTTCTACTTTGTAATACTCCAAAATTCTGAGCGTTCAACTCATGATAATCAATTTCATAACCCACACGTTTCATATATGTCTGGAGATTTTTAAATGCTACCCCACCTCTCGCAGTCTTTATGCCCGCCACATTCTCAAACACAAACATTCTTGGCTTATACTTCTTAAGGAATTGAACATACATCTTATATAATTCATTTCTTGGATCATCTTCCATTGGAACAATCATATGACTGCTCTGTGCTCTTCCCACCAAAGAATATGCTTGGCAGGGAGGACCACCTATAATTACATCAATCTTATCAATTTCTTTTTCCCTTTTGATATCATCAATTGTGTTGAAAATCCCTTTAATTGTGGATTCTGACATTTCTTGATTAATTACAGTCTTAAGTTCCTCTTTTGGTATTTTCTCCAAAAGTTGTTCTCTGGTTATTTTTCCTTTTTCATAATCATAATAACTTTTAATTTTGCCATTATCTTTTAGGTAATAATATGCTATTCTTGTTTCTATTGTTTTTGCTGCATGCTCATTCATTTCCACATGTGCAACCGGTCTATAGCCACTTTGTATAAATCCTTCTGAAAGTCCACCGGCACCAGCAAAGAGATCAATATAATTTAATCCATTTTCATTCATGGTTGTTCTACCTCATTATCTCACATTTACTGTCCCATTATCTGGACTTGTATTCTCTTTATGGATTTTTTTCTTTACTTCAGCTAAATCAGTAAACTCCATAATATCAGATATATCACATTCCAATTCAGCACATATTTTTTCTAATACGGTCATAGCAACCATCTCTTCATTTGTCATTTTAGCCATAGTACTACTGCTAATTTTTATCTTTTTACACAGTTGGCTCTTATTTATTTTTTTATCAATCATTAATTTCCATAATTTATTGTATGATACAGCCATATTATCCTCCGTGCCTTTAGGAATACAATTTCACTATTTTATTATATATTATCTCAATTTCGTTGTAAAACATTTTATTTGATTTCTCGAACACTTTTTTCAAGTTGTAAAATAAGTCAGCAGAGGAATCATCTCCCTCTGCCCTTATTCCACATCGTAAAGTGAATTTTTAAATTCCAGTTTTTTTACCCTCAAAAACAGAAATCCGGAATTTACTCTTGCACATAGTTTTTGTTACAATCTCATATGGTTATCTGTCTGTTGGAAAGGATTACCATATGAGCGAACATAATCAAAAACATTTAACCCTGTCCAACAGGACTTATATAGAACAGGAACTGTTGCAAAAGAGTACTTTTTCTTCCATAGGTGAAGTCTTGCATAAAGATCCTTCTACTATTTCAAAGGAAGTAAAACGTTACTCTAAAACTGTTCCTGCTAAACACAGCTACAAATGCAATCTCTGTAAACATTACAAAGACTGTGATTTATTAAGTAGTGAACTCCATTGTCAAAGTTACCATAATCGCTACTGCTCCTTCTATTGCAAACGCTGTTATCGTCGTAACCCAACCAATGTATGTCCGTATTTCTTGCCTTACAAATGCGATAAAATTAACAAACCACCATATGTTTGTAATTACTGTGAGGATTACAAATCCTGTCCTCTGGACAAGAAAATATATGATGCTTCTTATGCCCAAAGGCAATACGAGAAAAATCTTTATAATTCCCGTAAAGGCATTAACATGACTCCGGAAGAATTGCAGGAACTCAACGATTTAATATCTCCCCTTATCTTGAAGGGACAGCCATTAAGTCATATCTTTGCAGTACATGCTGATGAGATTCCTGTATGCAGAAGAACACTCTACAACTATCTGGATCAGCGTGTGTTTCAGGCAAGAAACATTGATTTACCTCGCCGTGTCCGTTACAAAAAACGGAAGAAAAAGTCCGAACCAAGAAAGAACAAAAATCTTCAACAGGTATATCGTAACAAACGTACCTATGTGGATTTTGAGCGTTTTATGGAGGCTCATCCGGACCTTGATGTTGTTGAAATGGATACAGTCAAGGGTGGACGCGATAAAGGAAAATACCTTCTCACACTACTCTTTAGAAGCTGTAGTTTTATGATTGTAATACTTATGCCGGACTGCACCCAAAGAAGCGTAATCAAAGCAATAAATGATCTTACCGAAGTTCTTGGCATCAGAACCTTTAAGAAGTATTTTCCGGTAATTCTGACGGACAATGGTTCTGAATTTAAAAATCCATGGGATATCGAAAAGACCGAATCCGGAACCCACAGAACCTATGTATTCTACTGTGACCCTTATGTTTCCAATCAAAAAGGACGTTTGGAAAAGAATCATGAATACATTCGCTATGTTATTCCCAAAGGTCGTAGCATGTATCGATACACACAAGATGACATCAATCTTATGACCAGCCATATCAACTCTACCGCAAGAGACAGCTTAAATGGCGCAACTCCTTTTGATTTGGCTGCCCTGCTTCTTGATGCAAAGATACCAGCTCTTGCAGGACAGGTTAGAATTCCAGCTGACGATGTCTGTCTGAAGCCTTCTCTTATTGAAGACAACGTTTCCAAAAGAAACAAAGCGTCTACGGAAGGTGGTGATATCAATGGCTAAAAAGTACAAAAAGAAGTATAAACGCCTGGAAGAACGCTACGAAATTCTCAATGAACACATGCTTGACATAACGGATGATAATGAGCGGTATCTCAACGAATTACGTTATCTTGAAGCCTTTATAGAATGGAGAAATCTTAATGAAGAATTCCTGTACTTTAAGAATAACGCATATGAAAAGTATGACGAAGATTTACCATTCTCAAGATTAACTTTATAAAACAAAAATACCGTCCAGCAAGTCGATATTTGTCTCCCCAGACGATTGACCCTTGCCAGCCGGTATAATCATAAAAGAAGCAGATAGATAACCACCGAGCGACCACGAAGCGCAAAATCCAACTTCATTTCTGACGTTAGACGGGTGGAATTTATTTTTTCTCAAACTGCTCCAGTCGTCTGTTTGCCATGCAAACAAACAGACTTCATAACACGAATTATAGCACTTTTCAGGGTACTTTTGTATAGGGTATCTTCAAAAAAGTTGCTCAAAACCGAAAATACGAGGTCAAGTCAGTTAGAACTGGAATTTAGTTTTTCATTTGACCCCTTATCCCGCCCACAAATAGAGCCAAACTAGAGCCATTTGATAAAACAAATGCCGGAAGCACGCATAAATACAGGTTTTCGGCATTTTAATCCGTTATTCAAACTCCCTACAGGTTAAGTTATTTCCTGTGTTTGAGTCGATTTTTGCTTCCGAAAACAACGTCTTTTCGTCTATTTCTCTTTATTATTTTCAGTTTTCAAAATTTCAGGTATCATTCGGGTATCACGAATGGATATCAATGTTCCTACTGGTATTATGACTCTGATGAAGTTAATTTACAAGTGGTAAATCCCAAGTATTCATCACCACAACCTACCAACATCTTATATATCATTCAATTACCTTTTATTCTGCTTATTTTCTTTATTCAATTTCCAAAGAAAATATCCAGGTCTCTCTCTCACATCACCAAATAACTTGACTGTGTCTTTTATTCCACCAATTGCAGCTACTGACGCCGCAATTAAGCTTAACATATTATTTCCACTCATCATACTATTTGTAAGCAATGAGCCAGTTGCTATCGTTGTTTCTATCCCAAGGGATCTGATTATCGAACGCGTTTCTCGATTTATTTGATTTATATATGTTTCATTAATCGCATATGTCACTTCTTGCAATTCATTTTCTAATTGTTCATTGTCCTTTATATTTGACAAATGTAATAATTTTTCGCCAAGTTCAGTTCTAAAATTTGCAAAACTCTCTCCATAATCATTTCGAATACTAATAATATCAGTTATTTTACTATTCTCTAATACTGGAACATCAAGTCGAAGAGCCATATTGGCAATCTGGCTATCAACAGATTGTTTCCCCATCTCTTTTGACAGCAATTGTGCCTTCAATGTAGATTGCGTTAGATACATTGTATTTAATCTACTTGCTAAATAAACTTCTTGAAAAGTTTCATCATACATATGTAAACATGCTTTATTTACCGATTGATCTAACCAAATATTAAAAGTATCCTGTGAAATATTGTCAGGTGTAAAAAACCTAAATGTGGCCTTTCTTGTATTTTCATCAAAATCAACTACTTCACTCTCTTGATATTGAACAATTTCTCCATTTCTAAATCCACAATCAGGGAAATGGATGAATAATCCTGTTCCTCTAGTCAATGGTTTGTCTAACTCAACACGTAAACCTCCATCCATCCTAACTGTGTTATGTACTTGAACATTCTTTTTAAGAAAGTCCATTATAGGTTGAGGCAGACTCTTGCTATAGTTATTTGCATCATAAGTAATAGGCACATTCATTGGTGCCTCATGTAGATATGAAATGGGAATATATTTTACATAGTTGCATACAACCAGTATTGTGCTTTCCTTCATATATTTTAAAGCAGCTACCAACTGTTCTCTATCAATAGTATTATCACTATTCATTCCATAATATTCAGCCATAACTTTAGTAGAATTGCTTTTTTTCTCGGTTAATTCAAATAATGGATCTGAAATAGTTACTACATCTACATAAAGAGCCAGCTGCTTTAACAATTCTTCTCTTGGTCGTTCCGAAAAAGATTCTATGGTCACTGCAATTTTTCTTGAATCAAATATTATTTCTCTACAAATTTCCCCCATGTTTGAAATAACATATTCTCTGTATCTGTTCAATTCTTTCTCTAATTCATAATCGCTTAACGCACTGAAATTGTCCTCCAACCCATAACCAAACAAAAAGCTTTCCGTCAGAAAATCAAAATTAATATGTGACATAAACCTTCTCTCCTTTATGTGTATTCTTCTAAAATTTCATTGTTACAAAAAATGTGAGTAATATCCATTTCTGCAGTTGATAAAACCAACCTTGAGTATTATATTCTTGTAATGCTTTCTGACTCTATTTTCTTAATTGCATCTTCTTGTCTATGCTCTCCCTCGACATTAATTTCATGTTCTATCTTTACAATACTAATAATCTCCCGAGTGATTGTTATGCCTAAGCAAATACAAGCCGTGATGCTGATGCATCAGATCAATACTGACTACCTGACTGTGTGTTTCATCATAAAATGTAAGATGCTTAAGTTTACCATTTTGCACAATGGCATATGACCTATTCGCTGTATGAGAATATTCAGGTGCTTTTACAGAACCACTATCCTGAATAATCACTTGAATTTCATCCACCTCACCTACAGAATGATAATTCTGTCCACCTTCTTTAAAATGGAAGTTACCTAAATCACGCTTTAGCTGTCCATATATTATTTTTCTACGATACTTTGGTGCAAATACAATGTGATACTTACAATTCCATTTGGTGTGTGCTAAACTATTCATATCCATATGGATACCTCTGCTTGTAATGTGGTTGGCGAACCAACATTATTATAGCACTGGAGATTTTTTCTGTAAGCTAAAGCATTTCCAACCACTCGCATAGCAAGTGGTTTATTTGTTTCCAGCATTCCATTTTTCGGAACACGAAAAATTTCATCCTGGAAACAGGGTCTTGCCCTAACAAAAAAGCTCCAGAAACGGCTTGTTTTCGCTGTTTCTGAAGCTCTGTTTACTACTCAAACTCAATCGTTCCAGGTGGCTTACTCGTCAGATCATACATTACTCGATTGACACCCTTCACTTCATTAATAATTCTTGTCATTACTCTCTGCAATACTTCAAACGGAATATCCGCGCAGTCAGCAGTCATGAAATCACTGGTGCATACGGCACGAAGTGCAACTGCATAGTCGTAGGTACGTTCATCACCCATAACACCAACCGAACGCATGTTGGTAAGCGCTGCAAAATACTGTCCAAGTCCTTTATCAAGACCTGCTTTTGCAATCTCCTCACGATAGATATAGTCAGCATCCTGAACAATCTTAACCTTCTCAGCCGTTACTTCCCCAACAATACGGATTCCAAGACCCGGACCCGGGAATGGCTGACGGCTTACCAGATACTCTGGGATACCAAGCTCACGACCCGCTTTACGAACCTCGTCCTTGAACAGGAGACGAAGCGGTTCAACAATTTCTTTGAAATCAACATAATCCGGAAGTCCGCCTACGTTGTGGTGACTCTTGATCGTTGCAGATTTTCCGAGACCGGATTCGATCACATCAGGGTAAATTGTTCCCTGTACCAAGAAGTCGACAGCGCCGATCTTCTTTGCTTCTTCCTCAAATACACGGATAAATTCTTCACCGATGATCTTACGTTTTGCTTCCGGTTCAACAACTCCTGCAAGTTTCTGGTAGAAACGATCCTGCGCATTTACACGGATGAAGTTCAGATCATATGGACCATCCGGACCAAATACTGCTTCGACTTCATCACCCTCGTTCTTACGAAGAAGTCCCTGATCGACAAATACACAGGTAAGCTGCTTGCCGACTGCCTTGGATAACAGAACGGCTGCAACCGATGAATCTACACCACCGGATAATGCACAGAGCACTTTTCCATTTCCAATCTTCTCACGCAGACTCTTGATCGTATCTTCAACGAAAGAATCCATCTTCCAGTCACCGGAGCATTTACATACATCCATGACAAATGCACGAAGCATCTTCATTCCTTCTTCTGTATGCATAACCTCTGGATGGAACTGTGTTGCATACAAGTTCTTCTCTGCATTTTCCATTGCCGCAAATGGACAGTTTGGAGTCGTTGCAGTTGATACAAATCCTTCCGGTGCTTCTGCGATATAGTCGGTATGACTCATCCAGCAGATTGTTGATTTATTTACATCTTTAAACAAAATGGAATTCTTATCCACTGTTACCTCAGTTCTGCCATATTCACTGACCGGAGCAGTTGCTACCTTACCGCCGAGCACATGTGCCATCAACTGTGAACCATAACAGATTCCAAGGATTGGAATACCCAGTTCAAAAATTTCCTTGCTGTAACTTGGTGAATCAGCTTTGTATACACTATTCGGTCCACCGGTGAAAATAATGCCTTTCGGGTTCATCTTCTTGATCTCGTCAATGCTCATAGTGTACGGATGTACTTCTGCATAGACATTACATTCTCTGACCCTTCGTGCAATAAGCTGATTGTACTGACCACCAAAGTCCAGTACGATAATCAATTCCTTATTCATGAAAGTTTCTCCTTTATTTTTCTTACCCGTGCGCACTCGCAAATACTTCGTATTTCCTCTCTCGCACGGGTTTTCCTTTTCGCCGTGCGCACTCGCAAATACTTCGTATTTCCTCTCTCGCACGGGTTTTCCTTTTCGCCGTGCGCACTCGCAAATACTTCGTATTTCCTCGTTGTCGGGCTTTCGCCCTATCAAAATAAACTCTAATGCTTTCGTCTGCAAGCAGCCGAATCATCAGAGTTTATTTTGGCACGGCTCAATGCTTACGCATATTATACCATGTAATTATTCTATTTTCTACACCTAATCCTGCTCTATTTTACCTTCCCGCGCAATACTTCCAGACCTTTCTGGTACTGTGTATCCTTCTCGCCTTGGAAATCATCTGCCGTATAATCTTCCGGTAATTTCACTTCGATATCCGGAGCTACACCCTTCTTATGAATGTCATTTCCATTTGGAGTGAAATATTTGGCAGTTGTAAGCTTTATTGCTGAGCCATCAGAAAGCGGAATAACCGACTGTACGATTCCCTTTCCATATGTGTTCTCGCCAATGATCGTCGCAACACCATATTCCTTTAATGCTGCTGTCATGATCTCAGATGCACTTGCGCTCTCCCCATTTACAAGCACTACCATCGGAAGATCAAGCTGCTCATCGTCCGTAGATTCATAAGTTGATAAGACATTTCCATTCTTATCTTCCTGATATACGATTTTTCCGGCAGGGAGCAGATAATCGCACATATCGACAACTGTAGTTAACATTCCACCCGGATCTGAACGAAGGTCGATCATCAGTGCTGTCATGCCCTGAGACTTCAGATCTTCTACAGCATCCCTGAATAAATCATTTGTATTTGCTACAAACTGTGTTACACGGACGTAACCAATCTTCTTATCTGCATCTGCCATAAAGTAGGAAACGGTACTGTTCTCCAGTTTTCTTCTGGTAATGGTTACTGTATGATACTTTCTCTCACTTGGTCTATAGATTTCAAGGGTAACATCCGTACCTTCTTCTCCACGTATCTTTGTAACCAGATAGTCCAGATCGTCGGATTCCTGAATCTCATAATCATCAATCTTACAGATCAGATCGTCAGGTTTGATGTCTACTTCGGAAGCCGGTGAATCCTCTGTAATGCTAACCGCAATCGCATATCCGGTTTCCTCATCCTGTCTTACGACAACACCGATACCTGCATATTCACCGGAGCTGTCTTCCTGCAGTTTTGCATATTCCTCTGGTGTATAATATTTTGCATATGGATCATCCAACGCCTCGATCAAGCCAGCATACAGACCATTCTGCATATCCTCGTCTGAGGTGTCAAAATAATAGGACTTATCGATAATCGTTTCCAGACTCGCAAGCTTCTCCAACGTGTTTTCGTCTACGACCGAACCATCATAATCCAGATTATTATGTCGCTTTCCGGCATCTGAATTCAGATCACCACTCTTTGAATTATCCTTAGTAAAAGAACAACCCATCATTCCGGCGCATCCGGCTATAACCACCACACCGAGAATCCATCTCTTAAAATTATGTCTCATGTTACCTCCAGTGATGCATTTTTCGCATCAGCGTCCTTTCATAAACTTAAAAATATACATTTACCCATATGTCAGATCATAAATTATGTATAATCCTATAGGTATTCTGTAAATTTTCTTTTATAAACGACAACAGACAAATCCAGTTTTCACCCGATCTGTCTGTTGTTTTATCCTATGTGTAATTCTGTAAAATCCCACAATTCTGACCGTGATCACATTTCTGCGGTTTCGGTCTTCATCTTGTTTTACAGGTAATCAAGTGGATTTACATAAGTTCCGTTTATCATTACACCAAAATGGCAATGTGAACCTGTACTATATCCGGTGCTTCCTGCCTTTGCAATTACCTGTCCCTGTTCTACTGTCTGACCCACACCGACTACCAGCTGGGAATTGTGCATATATACAGTAGATATACCATTTCCATGATCGATCATAATGTAATATCCTGCGGATGAACTGTACTGCGAGATAACAACCGTACCGGCCGCTGATGCAACAACATCACTTCCGGTTGGACATGGAATATCGATTCCCTTATGGTTAGAACTTGCACCTGCTGTAGGTGATGTTCTCGGTCCAAAATACGAGCTGATTCTGCTTCCCTGTGTAGCCGGCCACATAAATGATCCACCGCTCGGTGTATAATACTGTGGTGTAGTACTTCCGCTTCCGCCACTGCTCTGCTGCTGTGCAGCCTGCTGTTCTGCAAGTTTTCTCTGAATCTCCGCAATCTGGGCATCTGCTGCATCCATTTCTTTCTGATATTTCTCAACCAAAGATTTCTGTGCATCGATATCCTGTGAATATTCAGCAATCTTCTGATTCTTCTCATTGATTGCTACATCCAGATTTGATTTCTGTGTTTCCAGATCTGCTTTAACAGATTCAACCTCTTTCAAATCTGTCTCGAGAGTTGTCTCATATTCTTGGATCTTCTGTCTTGTATCGATCAGTGCATTTAACTGCTTCTGGTCATAGCTTGAGATCTGCTCTACATATTCTGACTTATTTAACATATCCGTAAAAGATGCGGATGACATCAATGTATCTATGTACTCAACTTCTCCATTTTCATAGAGATACTGAATACGCTTCATCATTGCTGCATACTGATTGTCTTCCTCAACCTGCGCTGCTGCAAGATTCTTCTTTGTCTCATCAATCTCTGTATTTAATTTATCTTCTTCTTCTTCCTTTGCAGTAATCTGCGTCTGAATATCTGAAACCTGCTTATCCAGTGCTTCTACATCACTGATCAACTTATTCTGCTTCTCTTCAAGGCCATCCAACACGCCCTGAGCTTCTTTTTTATTTCCTTCCGCTTCATTCTTGCTGTCCTTTGCATCCTGAATACTCGTTGCCGAAACCCGAGATACAGGCGGCATTGCAGCAAGTGCAACTGCACATACAATAACAAGCGCCGTCTTTTTGAATTTTTTCATTAACGGTATCTGAATTTTCTTCAAAATAAAGACCTCCTCTTATACTTTCAAATGTTTTCTGGTAGTGATCAAACTACCAAATAAACCTACACCTATACCTAAAATAAGCCCAACAGGAATCATTGTTTTAAACAATTCTTCCTTACTTACAAATGCGAATACAGATGTAATTACTGCAAATCGTCCTGCCACATATTCCAGAATCTTCTGATACATAACATATAACAGATAAAGCGGAATAACAGAACCGACTGCTCCGATAATAATACCTTCTATTATGAACGGCGCACGTACAAAGAAGTTCGTTGCACCGATCAATTTCATAATTGCAATTTCTTCCTTACGAACTGTAATGCCAATGGTAATCGTATTGCTGATCAGGAAGATGGATACCAACATCAGGATTACCACAATTCCGATAGAAGCATATCCTACCAATGAGGACAATGTCGAGATACTGTCAGCTGTAACCTCAGAACTTCTGACATTTCGCACTCCGTCTAAACCTTTTGCAAATGCTACAAACTCAGCCTGTTTGGATACATCCTTCAACGTTACCTCATAAGAAGCAGAATTCTTTAACGGGTTATCATCTCCGAATGCTGCCTTTGCAGCCTCAGGATCATCATAATTCTGCTCACAGAACTTATCAAATGCTTCATCTGCACTGATATAATCCATTGTATTTACATAATCAAGGACTCGTATCTGTTCACCGATCAACTGAACCGTTTCGTCCGGAATATCTTCTTCAAAGAAAATCGATATCGTTACATTATTCTCCAAATCCTTCATTCCTGACTGAAAGTTTACAACAACTGCATATACAATACCAAATATGAACAAACATGAAATAATTGTACCGATTGATGCAAGAGAGAACAATATATTTCTTCTGATGTTCGTAAATCCCTGTCTCAGGATATAAAAGAATGTACTAATCTTCATCTATATAACCACCTTGTTTTTCATCGCTGATAACCACACCTTTTTTTAATGTGATTACTCTCTTTCGCATCTCATTTACAATATCCTTATTATGAGTTACGACAACCACTGTTGTTCCACGCTTATTGATATCATCAAGCAGTTCCATGATATCCTGTGAGTTCTTCGGATCCAGGTTACCGGTTGGCTCATCGGCAAGGATGATTTCCGGATTGTTTACCAGTGCTCTTGCCATGGCAACTCTCTGCTGCTCTCCACCAGAAAGCTCCTTCGGATAAGATTTATACTTATCCGCAAGACCTACCAGCGTCAGCATAGCCGGAACTCTACGTCTGATGTATCTCGCAGGAGTCTGTATAACTCTCTGTGCAAATGCAACATTTTCATAGATGGTTCTGTCCTTTAACAGTCTGAAATTCTGAAATACAACTCCGATCTTTCTTCTGACCTTCGGAATATTCTTTCTTTTTATAGTTTTATAATTATATCCTGCTACACGGATAGACCCAGAGGTCGGATCTAATTCCTTTAATAACAGCTTGATCAATGTTGTCTTACCTGATCCGCTGCTACCAACAATAAAGACAAATTCGCCTTTCTCTATATTAATATTAACATTCTTCAGAGCCGTCATACCACCTGGGTAGGTCATAGTAACATTCTCTAACTCTATCATAATGGTTTCCTTTCAAATTTAACGTCTGTACTTTCTCACTCTTTGCTTTTGCAAGTATAGCAGTAAAATGTGAAATATATGTGTAAATCCTGCATACAATATATTACAAAGAGTCCAGATTCTTCCTTTTAATAGTCTAATGACTCCATATACTTCATATACTTAACTACCATTAACGCAATCTTAAATGTGATCGCATCCTCAAATACACGAAGATCCAGACCGGTACTCTTCTGAAGCTTATCCAAACGATAAACCAGAGTATTTCTGTGAATATATAACTGTCTGGAGGTCTCTGATACATTCAGACTGTTCTCAAAAAACTTATCAATAGTAGTAAGGGTCTCTTCGTCGAACTCATCCGGTGATTTGCCATCGAAAATCTCACGAATGAACATCTTGCAGAGTGGGAGCGGAAGCTGATAGATCAGACGTCCGATTCCAAGATTACTATATGCGATAATGTTCTGGTTCTCGTAGAAGATCTTTCCTACATCCAGTGCCATCTTAGCTTCTTTATAAGAACGGGATACTTCCTTAATCTCATTTACGATCGTACCATATGATACATGAACAGAAGACATAACCTCTGTATTCAGCATATCTACAACAACCTTGGCAATCTTATTCATATCATCATAGGATTCTGTCTGCTTTACTTCCTTTACAAGAATGATGTTCTTCTCATCCACAGCGGTAATAAAATCCTTTGTCTTTGTAGAAAAGATATTACGAACTGTTTCAAGGGCATTTGTATCCTTCTCATTCTTTGTCTCAATGATAAATACGATTCTCCTTACATCTGTATCAATGTGAAGCTTCTTTGCTCTGTTGTAAATATCAACAAGCAACAGATTATCTAACAGCAGATTTTTGATGAAGTTATCCTTATCAAAACGCTCCTTATATGCAACTAAGAGATTCTGAATCTGGAACGCTGCGATCTTACCAACCATGTAAGTATCATCTGTCTCCCCCTTTGCAAGCAAGATATGTTCTAACTGGTTATCATCAAACACCTTAAAGAACTGGTAATCACGAATTGCCTGACTCTCTGCCGGGGAATCAACAAACGCAAGTACTGCTTCTTCACAGTCATCTACATCCTTAAATGTAGATGCAAGAATCTTTCCTTCTGTATCAAGAACACACAGATCGGTTCTTGTAATATTCTTTAATCCATCAATCGTATCCTGAAGTATCTGGTTCGATATCATATATTCTACACTCCTTATTCTTATATTCGGATTCCGTATTCTTTCCCCATCCATTCTGCCTGACGGATAAGCCTCCCGGAAAACATACGAATAACAAAATACACTACTGTACCTATTCTAAATCATATTGCGAAAAAAAAAAAGAGAAAATGCAGAAATTTCTGCATTTTCCCTGTTTGTTTATAAATATTTAAGTATGTATGATCTATTAGCTTACTAAGATCTCCTCTGTTTCCTTATCAAAGATATGAATCTTGCTTAAGTCAAATGCAAACTGTACTGTATCGCCAGGTCTAGCTGTTGTACGAGCATTAACTCTTGCTGTGATATCGAACTGATCGATTGTGAAGTATAAGTAAACTTCAGCACCTAACATTTCGTAAATATTGATTCTTGCATCAATAACGCTTTCCGGTGATGACTCGATGAAGAGCTGCTCATCATGGATATCTTCAGGACGAATACCAAGAACAACTTCCTTATCAACTGCATCAAGTGCAATAAGTCTCTCAGCCTTACTATCAGGAACTTTAATTGAGTGTGAACCAAACATTAAGAGAATGTCTGCTCCGGACTTAACTACCTTACAATCAATGAAGTTCATAGGTGGCATACCCATGAAACCGGCTACGAATAAGTTACATGGCTTATCGTATAAGTTCTGTGGTGTATCTACCTGCTGAATAATACCATCCTTCATAACTACGATTCTTGTACCAAGTGTCATAGCCTCTGTCTGGTCATGTGTAACGTAGATGATAGTTGTCTGTAATCTCTGATGTAACTTGGAAATCTCAACACGCATCTGTACACGAAGTTTCGCATCAAGGTTTGAAAGTGGCTCATCCATAAGGAATACCTTAGGTTCACGAACGATTGCTCGACCCATAGCCACACGCTGTCTCTGACCACCTGATAAAGCCTTTGGCTTTCTGTCAAGTAAGTGTTCAATATCAAGGATCTTAGCAGCTTCATGAACAGCCTTGTCAATCTTCTCCTTCGGAGCCTTTCTTAACTTAAGTCCGAATGCCATGTTGTCATATACTGACATATGCGGATACAGAGCGTAGTTCTGGAATACCATTGCGATATCTCTATCCTTAGGCTCTACGTCATTTACAAGCTTGTCGCCGATCCATAACTCACCTGAGCTGATATCCTCAAGACCTGCGATCATTCTAAGAGTTGTTGACTTACCACATCCTGAAGGTCCAACGAAAATGATGAACTCCTTATCTTCAATTTCAAGGTTGAAATCCTTAACAGCATTAAATCCGTTAGGATATACCTTATAGATGTTCTTAAGTGATAAACTTGCCATTCTGCAAATACCTCCGTAAATATTATATAGTATTGTTTTATTTATTCATTCGTTCTGAACATAGTGTCATTTTACAACATTCCCCTTCTTTAAACCATATGATTATTGCCCAAAAAAAAATTTAATGTTTTGTTTGTTTTGTATACGACCGCAAAAAAACTAACATTTTGACGATTTTCGCATCGATTTAAGAAGATTTAAGACGAGAATTTTGTGAAACCTTCACCAAAAACCTCCGTTACCTGCCCTACAATCATAAAAGATTTTTCATCAATTGTCCTTATTTTATCCTTTAATTCTACTAATTGTCTACTTGACAAAACCGAAATTATCATTACACGCCCTTCATTCGTATAACCACCCTTTGTTTTCAATACTGTTACACCTCTTCCAATATCATTTATGATACAGGATTTGATCTCATCGCATCTGGAAGAAATAATGTAAACCAGTTTTCCATGTCTGATTCCCTGTACGATCATATCAGATAATTTTGTTGATATTACGATTGCAATAACAGCATACAGCATATTTTCCAGGCCAAATGCAATTCCGCCTGCTATTACGATCACTATGTCTATACCCCCAAGGAATAACGGCGCACCAATATCGTTTCTCATATGATTCAATATCAATGCCATAAGATCCACGCCGCCGGATGACGCATTCAGACGAAACATAAGACCATAAGCGCAACCAAATATAACTCCGCCAAGAATCATATTCAAAAGTCTGTCATGCGTTGCAAGCGGAAGTGCAGGAATAACTGCCAGAAATGCTGTAGAAATAACCGTTGTATATGCTGTCCTTACCATACTTTTTCTATCGAGCAGAAAATACCCCCATATAAATAACGGAACATTGATAACCAAATTCGTCAACCAGACCGGAATTCCAGTTCCCATATTTTCCGTCAGATTTTCTATTATAATTCCTATTCCGGTCACGCCTCCGGGAACTATCTGTTCACTGTTAAAAATCCAAACAACACCCAGTGACATCAAAAACGCCGCCACCGTTAACAATACATACGTTTCTATCGTTTCTCGATTTTTGTTCATGCAACTGCCTTCCATACAATTTTTATATAGTATGTCCGATTTTTTTCGGCATAGTCACCATTGATTATAAATAGCAGTTATACACAAACATCCTTGCACCTGTAAAATATTCTTTATACATGATGACATTTAAAACAAAAAAAGCAGGCACATCACATTTCTGTAATAACACCTGCTTCTCTGTCTGTATGAACAATCTGTATAGATAGGCAATCCGATCATCCTGCTGTTTAGTTTTTAATATCACTTGTTCCAACGATTACAATAATATCATATCCGTCAATCGGCACATCAAAATCGGATGCTGATAACGTATCTGTGGTTGACATTTCCGGTGATGAAAATTCCGCAGCAAGATCTGCTCCATCATATGAACCGGATACGCATACCTTTGATGTCGCGATCGCCGACTGATTATAAGTACCAACTTCTACCGAAGTATATCCTTTACCCTCTAATGCGGTCTTCCATGCACCGGCAACTCCACTGGTTCCTGTTGCATTAATAACAAGGATTTTAGCATCTGTAGATGCAACCGCACCGGTTTCATCCGCTCCGTCCGATCCACTGTTCTCGTCATCTCCATTATTAAACGTCGGATCATTTTCATCCTCTGCTTCTGTTACTATTTCTTTTCCTGTTGTCGTCTTCTTACTGTCTTTCAGAGAATTATTCTTTACTAATGTCTTTATAAGCAGTGCTCCTATTACAACAATGCCAACTGCAAGAATGATTACAACGGCTCTGAGCATTGTTTCCAGAAATAATCTCAATACTTTTTTACCCATTTTCTGGCCTCCATTTTATTTATAAAATATAATGCTTGTCCCGGAATATCCGTTCCGTTCTTTTTGTTAAACAGACTATCAATCCCGTGCATCACAAATGCACCAAAATCATTACTTTTCTGTACACCTTTATTGCACCTGAAAAATTACCTAATGAGTATACCAAACGTACTTTTAAATTTCAACCTGCATTTCTAATTTCTTATTTTCTCTGCCTGATAAATTCTGTCATTATAATTTCAAACCTTATTCCCCTCTTACTTTCTCCGAATAAAAATAAAGAGTCACTTGCGGGTCTTTCGCACCTACGCAAATTTACAAGGCAATTAACTTCTTCGCGAAGTGCGCACCCTCAGCGGAGCACTTTTTACTTTATAGGGCGATCTTGCCTATAAAGTAAAAAAGATTCCTATATAATATACATACAAGAATCTTTTATATATACTGTTATATAATTATCAAATCTGATAAACAGTCTGCTGCTTATTTCTGTACCCGTTTTTTTCCGCATACCTCACAAACATCTCCACTGTTTACATGCCCACATCCCCAGCATGTCCATTCAACTATTTCCGGCTCGCGCTTCGGCTGTTGGCTCGTTGTCATTGTAAAATTCTTTGATACGATCTCAACATTTCCATCTTTATCCACTGTTGTCTTTAGATCTGCCGGCACGTTTGCTGCTACAACCTCGCCCTTTTTCTTTTTAATAAACTTTATTCCCATAATCTCTACCCCATATCTGCGCAACTTTGCATAGCTTATTTTATAGCAATATGAACAATTTTTCAATAGAGAATTGGGGAAATTGCAAAACGTTTACCGATCTACTGCCAGCCGCCATCAAAGGTCAGTATCTGTCCGGTCAGATAGCTGCCGGCATTTGCTACCGTTATGATAAATTCTGCAGCCTCTGTCTCTGTTCCCATCCTGCCAAACGGAATTTCCTCTTCCAATGCATTTTTTTCTTCCGATGACAGATGCCCGTTCATCGTAGTATCGATAGCTCCAAATGCGATTGCATTCACCGCTATACCGCTCGGTGCAAGCTCTTTCGCAAGAGCCTTTGTGAATGCATTGACCGCACCTTTGGTCGCTGAATACGCTACCTCACAGGAGGCCCCGACATTGCCCCATACAGATGAAATGTTGATAATACGTCCCTTATGTGCATGCACCATGTATGGCACAACCTGACGGCATGTATTAAATACTGACGTTATATTCGTATCTATAATTCTTTTCCAGTCCGTTTCATCCATATCGGTCAGCAGCCCGACATAAGAAATTCCGGCGTTATTGACCAACAGATCAATCTTCTTACCAAAATGTTCGATTACATGCTCTATAAACTGTCTTACAAATGTAAAATCTCCGGCATCACCGATCTCTGCATAACAATCTGTGCCCTGCGCAAGTATCTTCTGTTGAACCTCTTTCAACTTTTTCGGATGGCGAAATGACGTTATGGCTATTTTTTTATATTGTTGTGCAAGGGCTTCCGCCGTTGCTGCACCAATTCCTGTTGATGCCCCGATAACTATTGCTGTTTTCTGTTCCATTCTTTCTGTTCTCGCTGTTCTTTCTATTTAAAATGTGATACCCAACAGATTGATCAATAATCCCCAGCACACACTGGTAACATACAAGGTTCCAACGACCATAATGTTTTCTTTTAATCTGTGGCGGTTCATACGGAACAATACCAGAAGTCCTACGCCTGCACTGACAAGCAATCCTGACATCATTGCTCCAGAACTGAGCATTCCGTCCAGATAAAGCTCTGTAATGATAACAGACGGTGCACAGTTTGGTATCAGTCCAATCAGTGCTGCCATTGCTTCTCCAAGGAACGGTACATCACCAAGAAGTCTTCCAATCGCATCTTCCCCTGCGATACCGATAATAATATTTAACACAAAGGATACCGCCAGAATAAATACCGTAATCTTCAAGGTGTGCTTTAACGCCGACATCCAGATTCCATCCTCACAGTTGCAGTGTTCCTGCTCACACAGATCATGGATATGTTTTTCTTCTATGTCCGTACCATCATAATGGATATGTCCATGATGTGTGTGTGTACTTTTTTCATCGTGGGTATGCATATTTTTTTCATCATGCACATGCACACTTTTTCCATTATGTGTATGAGTATCTTTATAATTATGTGTACATTCTGCATTGACTGTCTGTGTTGCCTGAACGGAATATCCAGAATGCTTCGAATATTTTTCTTTATCTGCACTGTCTGTATTTTTAGAATTATCGTTTTTTGAAGACGCTGTGTGCTTCGTTTTTCTTCCTGCCAGATATCTTCTGCGGATATATTTATTTGCAAGATCGACTGCATAACCTGTAACGATCGCAATACACATTTTTGCAAGCAGGATACGAATAATTGTACCGGCATTTACTGTATGCGAAATAAAGATTGGAAGCATCTCATCAGAGGTTGACATAAATACCGCAAGCACAACTCCTGCTGTGATCACACCACCACTGTAAAGGTTCGCTGCCACACAGGAAAATCCACACTGTGGGACGATTCCAAGTGCTCCACCTGCCAACGGACCAAACGCACCGGCAGACTGCATATATTGCTTCTGCTTTTCTTCTGTTCTCTGCTCCAACCATTCCATCAGCAGATATGTCACTAATAAAAATGGTATTAATTTTACACTATCGATCAGTGCATCTGAAAACGAATCAAATAACAATTCCATACTATCCATCTCATTCCTGAAAATATAATTTGCAACCAAGTTGCATTATCAGATTATAGCATTATTTTGCCCAATGTCAACTCCTATTATCAGAAATATTCAATTTTCAGCATGGAAATTCCTGTTATCTGGTTTTATTTTTCTGTTTCTTTTCTTTCTTACTGCATTCGTCGCAGACACCATATAAAATGGAATCCTTGCAGCAAAGTGTGAACCCATGATCAGACAAAATGTGCTCTGATATCTCTTTCATGAAATCACAGTCCAGATGGATGACCTTTCCACATTCGGAGCATTGCAGATGTAGATGCTTCTGACACCTGGATGGCTGTTCTACATACTGATATCCTGCTTTTTCGCCCTTATCAGCCACATATTTCATCAGTGTCTTCTCTGCGACCAGCTTATCCAGATATCGGTATACAGTTGTTTTATTTACCGAACACTCTTCCTGATCCATATGCCGTATAATATCCGACACATGAACGGCACGATCTTTATTCCGGATCAGATAATCAAGGATCATCTGTCTGCTCTTTGTCTGATATTCATGTTTACGTTCCATCTCAATTCCTGCTTTCTATCTGTTCTTAAGTCTCCACTATGTAAGCTGTTATTCTATGCAGTATCGATCTGCTGTCACATTATCTGCTTTTTGTTACACATTCTATCTATACTTTATCTTCCTACTGCATATTCTAATTACTGCTGCACATTGTCCTGCATCTGCACCGGTACTCCCTGATAATAAGGTGTATTCGGGATATTTCTGAGATCCTGATTTCTCATATACTGAAGATATGCCAACCCCTCATCAGAATATCCAAATCTCGCATTTGGACATGCCTGTGCAAGTACATTCAACAACTCCTGTTTACTCTTTTTCCCTCTTGCCAGTACATTAATAGCAACACGGTTCTTTTGAAAACGATTTTCGATTACATATTCACTTCCGGTTGGAATAAAGTTCGTCGATGTAGTATGCAGATAGATCAGATATACATCCCAGAGCCAGGTCATCTGTGTCGGCTGCTTCTTATTCGCAAGCACCTTATCGGAAATCAATACATATTGGTCTTCATATATTATATGCGAATATAACTGGTCGGCCATCTCCAAAAGCTGCGGGTTATTTTTCAAATAGCCGGTTTTTTCAGGTCTTACAATATTACGAATCCCTATTATGATAAATACAATTCCTAATAATGCAAATAAACCAAACAAAATGATCATACCCATTCCGTCATCTGCATTATCTGACATCACACCTATTGTGATCAATCCGAAAATCAGCATTAACACTGCTCCGCCGACAACCGCTGTGATTCCACCTTTTTTTTATTTTTGCCAGTACAATATCTCTCCCCATATCAAGATCCTCCTTTTTTATGTAAAAAGCATACAATATCTATATTATACGAAAAGGTCTCCATAGATTCAATCAAAAACTTTCCATAAAATCATTATAGATTTTATCTGCATATGCCGAAATAAAGCGTTATAGAAATTACTTTTCTGCAATGTCTTTCTTGCAAACGCATATCACGATTCCGGGGTCTTATATTAACATTTACTATATAATAATTATTGTTAGATTTTGACCGGTATTTGATTAGCAAACACCCTGAGCAAGCATAGCTTCTACAACCTTTTCGAAACCGGCAATGTTAGCACCTGCAACATAGTCGCCTTCTACACCGTAACGCTTAGCAGCGTCGCTGATGTTTGCGTAGATTGTCTCCATGATTCCCTTTAACTTGCCGTCAACTTCTTCAAATGTCCATGAAAGTCTCTCTGAGTTCTGGCTCATTTCAAGTGCAGATGTAGCAACACCACCGGCGTTAGCAGCCTTACCACCTACGAATAATACGCCATTCTCCTGTAAGTACTTAGTAGCCTCTAATGTTGTAGGCATATTAGCACCCTCTGTTACAGAGATAACACCATTTGCAACTAATGCCTTAGCATCGTCTAAGTCTAACTCGTTCTGAGTAGCACATGGTAATGCGATATCACCCTTAACATTCCATACACCATGCTCGCCGTTCTTCTTCTCATGGTATTCAGCGCTTGGTCTGGCTGCTGCGTACTCTGTAAGACGTGCTCTCTTAACTTCCTTAACTTCCTTAAGTAAGTCAACATCGATTCCTTCCGGATCATAAATCCAACCTGTTGAATCGGAGCATGTTACACACTTAGCGCCTAACTGATGTGCCTTCTGGATTGCGTAGATTGCAACGTTACCAGCACCAGATACGATACAAGTCTTACCAGCGATATCAATACCATGATCCTTTAATAATGCGTTTGTTAAGTATAATAAACCATATCCTGTAGCTTCTGTACGAGCAAGTGATCCACCATATGTAAGTCCCTTACCTGTAAGAACACCTTCGTAGGATCCACGGATTCTCTTATACTGTCCGAATAAGAAACCGATCTCTCTTCCGCCTGTTCCGATATCACCAGCAGGAACATCGACATCTGCTCCGATGTACTTGCAAAGCTCTGTCATAAAGCTCTGGCAGAATGCCATGATCTCTCTATCTGATTTGCCCTTAGGATCAAAATCAGAACCACCTTTACCACCACCGATTGGAAGTGTTGTCAGTGAATTCTTAAATACCTGCTCAAATCCAAGGAACTTGATAATACCTAAATTAACTGAAGGATGAAGTCTTAATCCTCCCTTGTATGGTCCAATAGAATTGTTAAACTGTACACGGAAACCTCTGTTTACCTGAACCTGTCCATTGTCATCTACCCAAGGTACTCTGAACATGATCTGTCTGTCCGGCTCTGTGATTCTTTCAAGAATCGCATTCTTTCTGTAGAGCTCCTCGTTTGCATCGATACAAGGTCTAAGTGAATCAAGAACCTCTGTTACTGCCTGTAAAAATTCTGGCTGGTCAGCATTTTTCTTCTTTACGATCTCCAGCACTTCATCAACGTATGACATCTTAAAATCCTCCTTAAATTAATTATAAGTAAATCGCATCTCTGCGAAATTCATTTGGAGTAGTATTTTCTCTTTAAGAAAATTTCCACTTAAGATTATAAACAATAGACTTGAATTTATCAAGTAAAAATATGATTTTTATGAATTTTTTTATCTTTTTAATGAAAAAGCAGGATTTTCTTAAGTTGCAATGCGCTAAAGTGCTAGCAAATTAGCGGAATTTACAGGTCTTCCATCTCTGCCTTGATCTCATCCTCCGTTGCTGCCATTGCCTGTAATGTCATAGTCAGAAGCTTCTCAAGCTCCCAGTTAAGCTGTGCAGCACCACGTTCAATCACTTCTCTGGAACAACCTGCGGCAAATCCTTTGCTCTTATATTTCTTCTTCAGTGACTTCAGTTCCATATCCTTTGTACTCTTTGACGGACGCATCAATGCCGCTGCCCAGATCAGGCCTGTCAGTTCATCTGCTGCAAACAGAACCTTCTCCATCTCATGAACCGGCTCTACATCGATGGTTGTACCACATTCCACTGTAATTCCATAACCATGAGAACAGACCGCATGAATAATATCCTCTGACACACCACCATCTCTTAACAGCTCCGGTGCTTTCAGACAATGCTCTGCCGGATACAGTTCAAAATCAATATCATGAAGCAGACCTACGATGCCCCAGTATTCAGCATCTTCACCATAGCCAAGTTCATTTGCATACCATTTCATAACAGCCTCAACTGTAAGCGCATGCTGAATATGGAATGGATCTTTATTATATTTCTTCAGTAATTCAAACGCGTCATCTCTTGCAATATATTCCTTCAATGTCATAACCTCTTCTCAGTATATTTTTAATAATTTTATATTCAATATCTCGTGAGCATAGTTCTATCACTTTATACCGCATCTCAAAATAGACTCCATTTTTTTAATCGGTATACAAATCCAAAAATAAATGGATGGTATTACTATTAAACGTCTTGCGGAATAATAGATAATACCATCCTTTATTTTGTTTCAAAGACTATATATTAATTGAGTCCTTTGAGGTACTCGTCAATGCCCTTTGCTGCTGCCTTTCCGGCTCCCATAGCAAGGATAACTGTAGCTGCACCGGTAACTGCATCACCACCGGCATATACACCTGTCTTTGTGGTCTGTCCGTTTGTCTCATCGGCAACGATACATTTCCACTTATTTGTATCAAGTCCCTTTGTTGTAGATGAGATCAGTGGGTTTGGTGAAGTACCAAGTGACATGATAACCGCATCCACATCCATGACGAACTCAGAACCAGGAATCTCAACCGGTCTTCTTCTGCCTGATGCATCCGGCTCACCAAGTTCCATCTTGACACATTTCATGCCCTTAACCCAACCCTTTTCGTCTTCAAGGATCTCAGTTGGATTTGTAAGGAGATCAAAAATGATTCCCTCTTCTTTTGCATGATGTACTTCTTCTACTCTGGCAGGAAGTTCTTCTTCACTACGTCTATATACAATATGTGTCTCAGCACCAAGTCGAAGTGCCGTTCTTGCAGCATCCATTGCTACATTACCACCGCCGACAACGGCAACCTTCTTACCAACCATGATAGGTGTGTTAGAGCCTTCCTTGTAAGCCTTCATCAGGTTACTTCTTGTCAGGTACTCATTTGCTGAGAATACACCATTTGCATTCTCACCCGGAATACCCATGAACTTAGGAAGTCCTGCACCGGAACCGATAAATACTGCTGAGAAGCCTTCCTCCTCCATTAATTCATCTATCGTTACAGATTTACCGACTACAACGTCAGTCTCAATCTTAACACCTAAGGATTTTACATTTTCGATTTCTTTCTTTACTACGCCATCTTTTGGAAGACGGAATTCAGGGATACCATAAACCAGTACGCCGCCTGTCTCATGAAGTGCTTCAAAGATTGTTACATCGTAACCCATCTTTGCAAGATCTCCTGCACAGGTAAGACCGGATGGACCGGAACCGATAACTGCAACCTTCTTGCCATTCTTCTCTGCTGCCGGTTCCGGCTTAATGCCATGCTCTCTTGCCCAATCAGCAACGAAACGCTCCAGTTTACCGATAGATACAGGATCGCCCTTGATACCTCTGATACATTTACCTTCACACTGTGTCTCCTGTGGACATACACGGCCACATACAGCAGGGAGTGCTGATGATTTGCTGATCACCTGGAATGCCTCTGCAAATTCGCCCTTCTTTACATGAGCGATAAATCCAGGAATATCAATAGAAACAGGACAGCCCTTTACACACTGTGCATTCTTACAGCCAATACATCTTGCTGCTTCTGCCATTGCTTCTTCTTCATTATATCCGTAACATACTTCTTCAAAATTCTTTGCACGAACCGCAGGTTCCTGTTCACGAACCGGTACTCTATTTAAAACGTCCATTATTTGTCACCTCCACACTGTCCGCATCCACCATGATGGGTGTCGCCTTCCTTGGCTGCAAGATATGCTCTGCCTTCCTGTGTCTTATAGATCTGCTGACGCTCCATAGCTTCTTCGAAGTTTACAAGATGTCCGTCAAATTCAGGTCCGTCTACACATGCGAATTTTACTTCGCCGCCAACTGTTACTCGGCATGCACCACACATACCGGTACCGTCTACCATGATCGGATTCAGGCTGACAACTGTAGGGATCTCAAGCTCTTTTGTAAGCTTACAAACGAACTTCATCATGATCATCGGTCCGATTGCTACGCATACATCATATTTGTTGCCTGCGTCTACAAGCTTCTGAATCTCATTTGTAACAACGCCCTTGCTTCCATATGAACCATCGTCTGTTGTAATGTAGAGATTTCCGGCAACTGCCTTCATCTGCTCTTCCAGAATGATAAGCTCTTTGGATCTTCCACCGATGATAACATCAGCGGCTACTCCATGCTCATGTAACCATTTTACCTGTGGATATACAGGTGCGGTTCCTACACCACCGGCTACAAATAAGATCTTCTTATTCTTTAATGTCTCTAAATCTTCTTCTACTAATTCCGACGGACGGCCAAGCGGTCCAACAAAATCTGTAAAGCTGTCTCCAGCCTTTAAATTCTTCATCATCTCTGTTGCTGCACCTACTACCTGGAATACAATAGTGATCGTGCCTGCTTCTCTTGAATAATCGCAGATTGTAAGAGGAATTCTCTCTCCATCTTCTGAGCCTCTTACGATTACAAACTGACCCGGAAGACAATTCTTTGCTACTCTTGGTGCTTCCACGTCCATAAGATAGATTGCATCTGTCAACGCTTCTGTTCTAACAATCTTAAACACGTTTTTATCCTTCCTTTCTCTTTTCCCGACTCTCCACACAAGACTCAGGAATACTACACTGCCGAAATCGCACAATATGGTCCATTATAGCATCTATTAACAAATACTGTAAAGGTGTAATTTTCAGGCATTATCATATTATCATATGATTTTTACGTTACTCCAAACCGGAAAACAGATCGCTTTCTATCCGACTGATATCTTCAATCGGTATGATCGTTGCATCTGCCATGATCACCGCTCTCCTGTACAGATCGATTCGCTTAACGATACCGGAATGCGTAACATATTCTCCTCCGGCTTTTCTCTCATCCTGTACGAAATAGGTAATATCCACTAACTGTTCTGTACCTATATTTGCTGAAATAATGTTTAGTTTCTCATTCAATTCTTCCAATACTTCATCACTGAGCACCCGTTTCTCATCTGTCCGTCTGGCAGTCTCACGAATCGCCGCCGCATGTCCTGTCAATGCTGCAAATGGCGCAAATTGTGCCGCCCGGTCATAGAGTGACATCTGCGGATGTGTCTTTGAAACAGGGTGTTCCAAATGAATGATATCATCATATTTATGGTTGTTCTGATCCTGCATGTTATATATACCTCTTTATGCCTTATGTCCGCCGATCTGTGCATTTCTGTCTTTCGCCGTTGCTCCCTCCTGCAGGTTCATCCCCTTCAGAATTGCATTTTTCCCATATTTTTTCTTAATACTGAGCATAGCTTCCTGCATGTGACGTTCCCGATCCAGATCTGCTTCCTCTTTTTCCCTTTGTTTTTTTACAGCCTCATAATCTGTAAAAAAATCAAGCTGCTCATACGCATCGTCATTCGCGACAGTATGTTCATCCGCCAGTTTATTCGCGGTAATATTGATCCTCCGGATCAAAAGATCCTTGTCAACGATCCGGTCATACAGTTCCATTACCGCATCCATAAGCATCTGCGTCGATGAGGTCTGCCGCTTCAGATTGATCGTTCCATGCGCATGCTTCGGAACCTTTCGTCCATAACGATCCGTTGTAACAGCGCCTTTATATCTCTTCTTTCTCGCCGGATCTGTCAGATTATCAATATCATATCCGATCGTAAGCACGATCTGATCCGTAACAAGTCCCTTGTCCACCAGATCAAGCGCCATAAGATCGGTCATTTCCTTCACAACCAGCCTTGTCTTATCAAAATCATACGGACAATGCAGTACCTGTCCGGTGCAAATACTATTTGTCTCCGGTTTATATGCCTTGATCTGCTCCATCGTGCAAGGCTCATATCCCCATGCATGATCGATCAGCAGCTCTGCATTAATGCCAAATAGCTTATACAGTAAATCTTCATTATATAATTCATTTGTCTTTCCGACCGAGCATCTCGCCACATCGCCCATCGTGTATAGTCCATATTCGGCTAATTTCTTCGCGTAGCCCTGACCGACACGCCAGAAATCTGTGATCGGCTTGTGACTCCAGAGCTTCCTGCGGTATGACATTTCATCCAGCTCCGCGATCCGCACTCCATCCTTATCCGGTTCGATATGCTTCGCCACAATATCCATCGCGATCTTACAAAGATACAGATTGGTTCCGATTCCCGCCGTCGCTGTGATTCCTGTCGTCTTTAACACATCCTGTATCATCGTCATAGCAAGCTCTCTGGCTGTCATATGATAGGTATTCAGATAGCCGGTCACATCCATAAATACCTCATCCACCGAATAAATATGGATATCCTCCGGTGCAATGTATTTCAAATAAATGTCGTAGATCCGTGTACTGTATTCCATATAAAGCGCCATGCGCGGCGGAGCAATAATATAATCCAGCTGAAGAGTCGGATCTGTCCCCAGCTTCGTGCTGTCATCCGATGCTCCGGTAAAATGATGATCCGGTATATTCCGTCTTCTTATATTATTTGCTTCTCGCACCTTCTGAACAACCTCAAATAGTCTCGCCCTGCCCGGTATTCCATATGCCTTAAGGGATGGAGATACCGCAAGGCAGATCGTTTTCTCCGTCCGGCTCGGATCTGCCACTACCAGATTTGTCGTCAGGGGATCTCTGTTCCGCTCTCTACATTCTACGGAAGCATAGAAGGATTTCAGATCAATCGCTATATACGTTTTATTTTCTTCCATTTATCTATGCTCCTTTCGTATATCTTATCACCATCATCCGACGGTTGTTCTGCATTTATTCCACGCTTCAATTATATGTAAAATGGTTGGTTTTCTCAATGGGAAAATACGGATACCTAATAAAGCGCCGCCTGTTTTCGGTGCTATATCAGGGATATTATTGAGGCAAAAAAGTCCAGATACATCATTTCTGCCATATCCGGACTTCTATAAAATATACATGTTATCTGTTCTGCCGTCATCTCTCCAAGTCTGATTGTAACGGATATCAGAGGGAAAACAAGTTTATAATTTTTCACCCATACTTTTAGCAAAATACTATAAAGTGCAAGTTATTACATCCAGACATACCATTCATTACATTTACAAACTTTTTTCCTTTATTTCTGGTAAGCTGACCTTGTCGACAAAACAGGCGCCAGAAATTAAATTAATGAAATACAATCCATAAAGGAGAAAAATATCTACTTATGACTTCAAATAGAAATGTAAATATCATAACAGATGAAAATAACAGAAAAATTGTTATCATTAATGATAAAAAATTTAAAGGACTAACAAAAGATGATTGGAAACAAATTGAAATATATCTTAAAGATTACATTTCCGACTGCTATGAAATTACAGAAACCTCAGAGTTTGTTTATATCGGACCAGACTTTCCATCCGAATATTCCGGATCAAATAGCCGACTCGCCTTAAAAGGCGCCAGGAAAAAAGCAAAAGCATCTGCTTCACAAGGAATTCCTGAACTAATACAAATTGCTCAAAATCCGAGATGGGAAGAAAACAAAGAAAGGAAACATATCAAGGACGCTAAATACGGCTGGTATCGATACGATATCAGATTTGGAATTCCTGTTTATGATGACAAAACCGGCCTTTTAATCAGATACAATATATTTACAGCCATTCTTCTAATAAAACACTCCGAAGATGGGAAAAAATATCTCCATGATATTACAACAATAAAAAAAGAAACGAGCAGCCCGCTTGAGTTATAAAACTGTACGGTGAAAACCCATTTCTTATTTTTAATGTTACTATTATATTTTACTCCTGTCAAGAGAAACCAAGGAAAAAGAATCCTATGGTTGTAGGATTACAATACATGTGTTACAACTGAATATAAAAAAAGCAGAGATGCTTCTTTTGTGTTATATTTTAGTCACCACAACAAAAAAACAAAAAAGGAGTTCTCTGCTATGGCTACTATAACACAAGATATGCGGTATCGTCTATCCTTAATCAAATACGCTGAAAGGTTTGGTGTCACCAAAGCTGCTATCAAATATAAAACCAACCGTCAATACATTTATCGTTGGAAACGACGTTATGATGGTTCTATTGAGTCCCTTCGTGACCGCTCTCGCAGACCCCATCATCATCCAAACCAACATACCCCTGAAGAGATCAAGCTGATCTTTGATATGCGCAGACGCAATCCCAATGCCGGTCTTGTTGTCTTTTGGGTTAAACTCAAGCAGCGTGGTTACTCCCGTTCCATCCCTGGACTATACAGATTTCTCCGTAAGCAGGGAATTATGGCAGTTCATCCGCCAAATCCTAAATATATTCCAAAGCCTTACGAACAGATGGATTATCCGGGACAACGCATACAGGTTGATGTAAAATTTGTTCCTTCTGCATGCCTCAAAAACCCCAAGGTCATCGGCAAACAATTCTTTCAGTATACTGCCATTGACGAGTATTCCAGATGGCGTTTCGTAGAGGCTTTTGAAGAACACAACACGTATTCTTCTGCTATGTTTATAGAGCATCTGGTGAAAGCCTTTCCGTTACCCATTCAATGTATCCAAACTGATAATGGAGCAGAATTTACAAATCGTTTTACCACTCACCGTGATAAACCCACACTATTTCAGGTGCATCTGAAGCAGCATGGGATTCGCCATAAAGTTATACGACCCTTTACACCACGACATAACGGGAAAGTTGAAAGAAGCCACCGAAAGGATAATGAGCGTTTTTATGCAACTCATACTTTTTATTCTTTTGAGGACTTTGCCAAACAGTTGAAAGTGTATAATCGCAGGGATTATAACAACTTTCCTATGCGTCCATTAGGATGGAAATCTCCAAATCAGGTACTAAAGGATTATCTGGCATCTGTGTAACATATGTTTGACAAACCTACAAACCAAGGAAAAAGAATCCTATGGTCTGCTAACCGGCTTACACAATCACGCAACAGATCATAGGACTTTTTGTTTCTAAGCATATTTTTTATATTTCATCTTTTTGCTGTAAGTATATATCTGTAATCACCCACTCCGGTTCTACGATATACTCCAGCTTACCATCATATTTCTTTACAATACGACGCATACTTTCTATTCCATATCCATGATATTCACTATCCTTCTTTGTTGTTTCAAAATCTCCTTTTGAAAGTGCTTTATATCTTGTACTGTCATATGTATTCTTAATCTCAAAATGAATCATGTTCTCATAACTTGCAGCTTTGAACAGAACGCACTTATCACCATTACTATGCAAACAGGCTTCCGCTGCGTTTTCCAAACCATTCGAAAGCAGTCCGCTCAAGTCAACATCCTGAATCATTAATTTTCGTGGCAACTTACCTTCACAATGGAACTTAACATCTGAATAAGCCTCTTTCGCAATAATTCCATTTATGATGGCATCCACCATATAATTTCCGGTATATAGCACATTTTTCTTCTTCAGATCTTCATCTTGTTCTGAAAGCTGTACCAGGTAATCTTTTATTTCCTCCAAGTCTCCTTTAGAAGCCAATTCTTTAAGAACCGCCCTATGATGTCTATTATCATGACGATATTGCCGCATATCATCATCCATCATTTCCATATTGGCATATAACGCCAACCGCAAGCCGTCGTTTTCTTCCTGAACTTCAATATTCTTTGTTTTCAGATCATTTTCTTTTTTCAAATGGTTGGAATATAGGAAAAAGGCAAGGATGCAGGATATTGTTATTATTGCAGAAGCAATTAAAATTATATTCAATAAATTTCTTTTATCTGGTGCTCCATATGCCATAAAAAGTATAAATGTGATAAAAACAATATATAAGCCCAGCATTGCTCCCAACAACAATATGCATTGTCGAATATTAAGTTTCGCTTCAAACCATCTTTTATGATTATTCCTCGTATATATCCATGCTACTAATAATATTATGAATTCTGCAACTATATTTTCAATTAACTTTATATTTACTGGTGCATGCGAATAATACCATACAACATTATCTCTTATAGCTCCACCTAAAAACAGGTAGCAAATCGTATCCAAATAATTCACTGATATCCATGTTAACAAAAATAAAATAATTTTATTTTTGTATTTTCCCTCATACAAACACAACAATATTAAACAAGAAATAAAAACTAAAATAATCAAACTACCACTCTGTAAAATAAATGTTTGCATAAACAAGAAAGCTGTTAGTATAAATGCCTTCACAACCGATGCTTTGTTTTTATAAATTTTACCATGAAAAATCAAAGAATAAATTGTTATGTACTTCATAATATCCAATAAATTATTTAGTAATAATATTTTCATACTTATTTCCACTTCATCCTTCTATCACAAAATTTATAATAACTTTCCTGACATCTAAGTTGATTCATCTTCGGAATTTTTATAATTCGCCCATCATGCAGCTCAATATTCTTATTGCAGTTTTGGATGTATTCCATATTAATAATGTTACTCTTACTTATGCGTAAGAAATTACCCCCAAGCTCTGATTCCCAATCTTTTAATGATTTACGAACAAGACTTCTTTCCAACACACCAATTCCATTTATCTTTTCATCTACCATGTATTCTATATATGAATATACATGTTCCGCTGTAATCATAACAATTCTATCCTTGTGAATATATAAATTACCTTGGTCACTTTTTATATGAAGGACTTCTCTATTACTCATTTCTTCTTCAAAAAGCCTTAACTTTTCAATCAGTTTATTGTTATTTTTCATAAAACTGATTTTATCAACAAATCCTATCACATATCTTCCAAATGCTTCCTGCACAAGCTCGTCATGACTTGTCAGATAAATAATACTGCTTCCATACCTGTATCGTTCTAACTCTTTTCTAAGCCATAAGCCATCCCTGCCCGGCATTTCTATATCTAATATAAAGAGATCAATATCCCCCTCTATCTTATCAAGATTTTTCAATAAACTCTCCGCCGACTGGAATCCATATAATTTGACATCCGGAGATAAACATTCTCTGCATATCGATCCTACATCTTCAATTACTTTTCTTTCATCATCACAAATGACGATATTCATCTTTTGCCCCTTTCCCTTCATACTTAAGTTATATAAAATAATAAATTGTTTTCTTCCTTTTTACAATAATAACTTTGTTATTCGACATTCTTAGACAAAAATAGTCAAAAAAAATAGCTCAGGAGTTCCTGAACTATTTTTCCAGTTGATGCATCCATCAACTGCCGCAGTCTATATTGTTTTTTATACTTAGCTATATCTCTTAGGTGCATCTTTTTATTATAGAACATCCCTTTCCGGCAAATACTTTGCGCCCCCCTTTATTCTATAATAAATAGTCATCTCTATATGTATATGTTGAATACAAATATAGCTTCATATTTTTCCGAACAAACACTTTTATATGTTATATTTTTACTTTCCCCAGCCTAATATCTTCTTTAACCACTCTACAATATCAAGTCCATACAACATGAATTTCCCCTTTCCCTTTAGGCGCCATCAGTTGTTTGTTTCGTACGATGGTTTCAGTTTAAAGGGATAAAGTGGTATTTTCTATTTATTTGTTCTGAACTGTCGTTTTTTGTTCTGTAGCAAAAAAATCATGTATAAACAATGACTATATTTTGTTATTTTATCTTCTTTAGCAAAATTGTGTCTCGGATCATTCCTTACTGCTGCCTTGTACTGTGTATCTCCCGTATTTATCGGAAGTTCTGTTGCTTCTGCGTAAAGGTTCGATATTCCTGTTTTTATCTCACTTGAGAATTTTGTCAGTTTGGTTCGCTATATCTACTACTCTCATAGCACGGCTGTTCTACTTGATTATGTTAAGAAAGTAAACGATAAAGAATCATCATTATAAAAAGGAAAATAACATTTGCAACTGTAAATTCCAGAAAATATCTGCCACGGAACGAGCGGTCTTCTCTCGCAACATATTTGAAACTGATCAGACTTGCCATTGATGCTATCAAAGTACCAAGTCCTCCGAGATTTGTTCCGATCACCAGCTCCCGGATATGGTCTGTAAATCCGGATAACAGAATCGCAGCCGGAACATTACTCATTACCTGACTTGCAATTACCGAAGTGACCACCTCCCGTCCGGTCAATATATCCGAAAGCAGTTGACTGAATGCCGGGATACGTCCAAGATTACCGATGAATATAAATAACGCGATAAAAATACATAACAGAGAATAATCAACCTGTGTCAGGATTTTCCGGTCACGCAGAAGCAAATATAAAAATACTAACGCGAAAGGCACACCATACGGAAGAATATGTGAAACCGCAAGCAGACTTATGACAAACAGAATAATATATGCTGTAAATTTTTCAATCCATTCCGCATCCTTTTTCCCCCATTTTAAACCGGAAGCCCCCAACGGATCTTTCTGTCTTTTCGTTGAAGCTTTATCTTCAGCAGAGTCTAAGCCTTTATTCTGCTTTATTTCTGTCTTCTCTTCATGACTTAACTTTCTTTTTCGAACCATGGATGCCAGACCGATCCATGCAATTAACAAAGCAAATGCACAGACTGTATACGGTAGCATGATCTTTAAAAACTCCGCAATACCTATACCTGCTTTTCCATACAGATACAGATTCTGAGGATTACCAAGAGGTGTCAACATACTGCCAAGGTTCGCCGCGATCGTCTGCATGACAATTACTTTTAGCATCCATTTGCCACCGACATCCGGGTTCCGTTTCTTCATTAATATAATTGTAAACGGCACAAATGTAATAAGTGATACATCATTTGTTATAAACATCGACATAAAGAAACACAGGCATATAAGGATCACCGTTACTCCCCCGATCCCATGCACCTTTGCTAACAGCCGTTCCGCTAATTTATCAAACACACCAATATTCCTCAAACCGGCAACGATACTCATAAGGCAGAACAGGATTGCCAGTGTTCGGAAATCAATATATGAAATATATTCTCTGTCAGGGGCTACAAAAAATACTGACATCACTGCCAGTACGACCGCGATCGATAAAACGGTTTCCTTCTTTATAAAATATAAAATCTTTTTCATTCTTCTAATCCTCTTAACACATATTTACTGCCTGCACTATTGTACTGCATTCCCTTTCGTCCCACAACCTGTAATTCTGCAATTTATGATCAAGTCTTCCTTATATTTTAGATGCTTTTTTACCGGAAATATTTTATACTCTACATATAAATATTTACAAAAGCGTTCCTGTATTGGTAGTATCAACAGGTTGAAGCTCATAATCTACACAAGCTGTACAAATATTAATAAAGGGAGGGCATGCATATGAATCTCAAAGACAAAACACTCTGGCAGAGAAATGCTGCTGCGATCGGCGGCATGGTTTTATTTGCCGCCGGAATCAACTTCTTTATCGTCCCCGCCAGTCTGTATAACGGCGGTGTCCTTGGTATCAGCCAGATCATACGAACCTTACTGATCCAAGTATTTCCATCGCTTGCATCAGGAACCGATATCGCAGGTATTATCAACTTTATCTTAAATATACCTTTATTTATCATGGCATATATCTCAATCGGCAAAAGTTTCTTCAGCCGGACACTGGTCTGCCTGATCAGTCAGACGATATTCTTAAGTATATTTCCAATTCCGGCTACACCTCTGGTCAATGACAGCCTGACTGCCAGCATTATGGGTGGACTTCTCGCCGGTACAGGCATCGGTATCTCCTTACGCTCCGGCGGCTCCAGTGGCGGTATGGATATCGTCGGTATGTTCTTTACCAAGAAATACAAAAATTTCAGCGTGGGAAAGGTATCTTTGACAGTCAATGCTGTTGTCTACGGCATCTGTGCAATCCTTTTTGGTATCCCGACAGCCGTATACAGCATTATCTATTCCGCTGTCAGTACTCTGATGACTGACAAAGCACATACGCAGAACATCAATACCGAAGTTGTGATCTATACAAAAGAAGAACCGGAAGCCATCCTTGATTACATCGTAAACGAATTTCACCGGGATGCAACCTGGTGGGAGGCGCGTGGTGGTTATACCGAAGAAACAACTTATATGATCGTTACGATCCTTTCCAAATATGAATGTGTTCATCTCCGCCGCGGACTGAAAAACATCGATGAACACGCCTTTGTTGTCGTAAAAGAAGGTATGCATATTGGCGGAAAATACGAAAAGCATTTATAAAACCTGCATAAAACCTGTAATTTTCAGCATTTTTTTGCATATATAAATTGCATTTTTCAAAACACAATGGTATATTTATTCAGAAAAGAATGAAAGGAAGTAATGAAAATGAAACTTAAAAAATTTTTAGCAATTACTATGTCTGCAGCCCTGGCTATGACTGCATTAACAGCATGCGGAAGCAAAACTGACGACAGCAAATCTTCTGATAAGAAGACTGCTAAGGTTATCGAGATTGACCTCACAGATGAGGAATACGCTTTCGGTGTTGACAAAACACAGCCTGACTTATTAAAAGAGGTTAATACATTTATCGCAGATATGAATTCAGATGGCACATTTGAAGAGATCTGCAACCACTACTTCGGTGATGGCGAGCCTGTTGCTGTTGAATCAGCTACATTAGACTCAAGCAAGGATCAGTTAGTTGTAGCAACAAACGCTGCATTCGAACCATTTGAGTATACAAAGGGTGAGAACTACTACGGAATCGATATGGAGATCGCTAAGGCACTTGCTGACAAACTCGGTAAGGAGCTGGTTATCCAGAACATGGATTTCGATGCTGTATGTCTCTCCGTTGGTCAGCAGAAATGTGATATCGCTATGGCCGGTCTTACAATCAAGCCGGATCGTGAAGAATATGTAGCTTTCTCAGATTCTTACTACAAGGCTTCCCAGAAGTTGATCGTTCCATCAGACAACACAGAATTTGACGAATGTAAGACTGCCGATGATGTAAATGCAATCCTTAACGCTAAGGATTCAAGCAGCAAGATTGGTTTCCAGACAGGTACAACCGGACAGTTCTACTGCGAAGGTGATGATGACTGGGGATTCGCTGGTCTTAAGATGACATCTACCGGTTATAAGAACGGTTCACTTGCAGTTCAGGATTTATTAAACGGAAATTTAAATTATGTTATCATCGATTCAGCTCCTGCTGCTGCCATTACAAAATCATTAAATGCTATGCAGTAAAAATATGCTATAAGAATCACGCGTTTCTCGCGTGAAGAAAATAAATGATATTGAAAGGATATTTCATGGGAGACATTTCAAGTAAAATACAAAAGTTCATAGAAATATTCATTGATAACAGAGGATATGTAAAGGTTGTTGAAGGTCTGAAGAATACCGTTATCATCGCCATAATCGGTCTGATCATCGGTATTTTGATCGGAACCATCATTGCAACTGTCCGCGTCATTCCAAAATATAAACGGCTGCCACGAGTTTTAGATGCAATCTGCAGCGTCTATGTCGGATTCTTCCGTGGAACTCCTATGGTCGTGCAGTTACTGCTGTTTTACTATGTTCTGCTCCCTATCGTAGGAGGTCATATGAGCGGTGTACAGGTATCAATGCTTGTATTTGGTCTAAACAGTGGTGCTTATATTTCCGAAATCATGCGAAGCGGTATCCTTTCTGTGGATCCCGGACAGATGGAAGGCGGACGTGCCATGGGCCTTAGCTTTGCGACGACCATGCGTAAGATTGTGATTCCTCAGGCAGTTAAAAACATCCTTCCTACTCTGGGAAATGAATTTATATCTTTGATCAAGGAAACATCTGTTGTAAGCTTTGTTGGTGCTACTGACTTATATGTAGCATTTAACTATATTGGTAGTAACAGCTACGAATTCATGATCCCATATCTGGTTATGGCACTGATCTACATTGTGATGGTGCTTCTGATCAGCCTTGGTATCAAACTTATGGAAAGGAGCCTGAGAAAGAGTGATAGACGTCATTAATCTTGAAAAACACTTTGGTGACAATGAAGTTTTACGAGGCATCAATGTCACAATCGATAAAGGCGATATAATGGTTGTAATCGGTCCTTCAGGTTCTGGTAAAAGTACATTTCTTCGCTGTTTAAATTGTATGGAAGACCCAACAGGCGGTCAGATCATCTTCAATGGTGTCGATATTGCAGACCCAAAGGTTGATATCAACATCCACCGTCGTCATATGGGAATGGTATTCCAACATTTTAATCTGTATAACAACAAAACCGTTATTCAGAATATCATGCTTGCTCCTGTACTGGTGCGTTGTCAGGATCTGAAAAAAGCGAAGCGTCATAATCGTATGCTTCCGCTTACGAACCTGTTCCGCAAAGAGAAGCAGGAGAAAATAGAGATTACAACAAGTAAATCTCAGATCGTTGCCGAGGCAAGAGCAAAGGCAGAAGAACTTCTGAAACGGATCGGTCTGGAAGATAAAGCAGATGTATATCCTTCTACCTTATCCGGTGGTCAGAAACAGCGAGTTGCCATCATCCGTGCTCTTGCTATGAATCCGGATGTGATCCTATTCGATGAACCGACTTCTGCTCTTGATCCTGAAATGGTTGGAGAAGTTCTCGACCTGATGAAGGATCTTGCAAAAGAGGGAATGACCATGATCGTGGTTACTCATGAAATGGGATTTGCAAAGGAGGTTGCCAATAAAGTCCTCTTCATCGATGAGGGACAGATTCTTGAAACCGGCACGCCGGAAGAATTCTTTGGCAATCCGAAGAATCCTCGACTGAAGGATTTCCTTTCGAAAGTATTATAGACCGGCTTGGCATTATAAATAAAAGATGATAGATACTCTTTGTTACGCAAAACGCTCTCGCTCTATTTTCACGTAACGGTACTAAGCTCCCGCTTATGCGGATCGCTAAGAACCGACGTTCAAATAGGTTTGCTTCACAAAAATATCTATCATCTTTTATTTATATCCACTTTAATGGCTTTAACTTCATATATTAATATGTACAAACCTACACCAGCGCGAATAACTGAGAACTTAGCGAGGCTTCCGCCGAGGTTAGTTCGAAGTTACACAGCGTGGGCAGGCTTACTTCATAATAGTAATACCCTCTTCCATTTTTGTTTCCACTTCTCAATAGTAAATACATTTCATTATCGCTAAAGACCGACGTGAATAACTGAATGTTAACAAAAAATAATACAGGGAGCGTATATACATTGTGAAGCAAACCTTTCTACACGTCGGTACTTAACGATTCACCGTCAGGTGAAGAGTTTAGAACCGCTACGTGTAGAATAGAACGCGAGTGTTTTGCGGAACAATGTTATATATGACCCCTGTATTATTTTTTGTTAACACTATTTCTTTAATGCTTCCTCCAGGGTATGCCAGCCAAGGACTGCGCATTTTACACGGGCAGGCATATGGGAGATATCTTTTAAGGCGGAGGCCTCTTCCAGTTCATCGATCTCTTCATCGGTCGCTTCGCCCTGTATCATCTTTAAGAAAAGTTTTCCAAGCTTCAACGCTTCTTCCTCGGTCTTTCCGACGATCATGCCAAGCATGATATCAGCGGACGCCTGTGAGATCGCACAACCGTCTCCGACAAATGCTCCGTCTTCGATGATTCCGTTTTCTACTTTTAATTTCAACCAGATATCATCCCCACAGTTCGGGTTTACACCTTCCAGTACGATGTTCGCATCCGGAAGATCATGTTTGAATTCCGGACGGATATTGTGTTCCGTCAGAATCTCATTATAAAAACTTCTATTCTCCATATCCCATTCTCCTTCTGACATTTGCAACACTCTCTACAAATGCATCGACTTCTTCTATCGTATTGTAGAACATAAAGCTGGCTCTTGTTGTATTATACACCTTCAGATAAGTAAGTAATGGCTGTGCGCAATGGTGCCCTGCACGGACATCGATACCATCTGCTGCCATGATCTCACTGACATCATGTGGATGTACATTGTCGATCGTAAATGCCACAATACCGGTATGGTTTGCAGGATCTTCTGAGCCGATCACATGAACATGCGGAATCTTTGCAAGTCCTTCCATCGCATGTCGGGTCAGTTCCAGTTCTCTCTGCTCGATTGTCTCAAATCCAATCTTATTAATATATGAAATTGCGGCTTCAAGTCCGGCTGCACCGGCTGCATTTACAGTTCCTGCCTCAAACTTATGCGGAAGCTCAGCCCATACCGCTCCTTCTGTCGTTACGGACTGGATCATCTCGCCACCTGTCATAAATGGCGGCATCTCTTCCAGTAATGCTTCTTTTCCATATAACACGCCGATACCCATCGGTCCCATCAGCTTATGACCGGAAAATGCAAGGAAATCTGCATCCAGATCTTTGACGTCGATCGGCATATGCGGTGCACTCTGTGCTGCATCTACTACAATGACCGCGCCGACTGCATGTGCAAGCTTTGAAATCTTCTTGATCGGATTCACACAACCGAGAACATTGGATACCTGTCCGATCGCTACAAGCTTTGTCTTCTCATTGATTCCTGCTGCAAGTGTCTCATCTGTCAAAATACCGTCCTTCTCACAGTTCAGATACCGGACCGTTGCACCTGTCATTCTCGCTGCCATCTGCCATGGGAGAATGTTGCTGTGATGTTCCATGATGCTGACTGCGATCTCATCTCCTTCTTTCAGATGACTGCATGCATAGCTGTATGCAACAAGGTTCAGACTCTCTGTTGTATTTCTTGTAAAGATGATTTCTTTTTCCGAATCTGCATGAATAAAATCACGCACAACTTTTCTGGCATCTTCATATGCTTCTGTTGCTGCAAGGCTCAGCGGATAGAAGCCACGAAGCGGATTTGCATTGCTTTCTTCATAAAAACGCTTCTCTGCTTCAATTACAACTGCCGGCTTCTGTGCTGTAGCTGCATTGTCTATATAAATGGTTTTATTTGTCTGTAATAACGGAAAATCCTCTTTATAATTCTTCTCTATCATCTGCCATTACCTCCGCAAGCTGTGCTTCTACCAGCTTCTGTGTCTGCTCATCTCCTATGTGGCGATATAACATCTCGAATTTGCCGTGGGTCATGATATCCTCCGCAGCCTCCTTGTCGATGCCTCTTGATTCAAAATAAAATAATGTCTCCTCATCCAGTTCACCTATCGTTGCACCGTGAGAACCTTCTACATCCTCCTCTGCACAGAGAATGATCGGGATTGTCTTATTGATCACATCATCACCAAGCAGGAGTACATTTTCTGTCTCTGCACCTGTGGATTCGGATGCACCGTTCTTGAAATCGATCGTTCCACGAAATACTTTCTCTGCTGCATCCTTTAAGGTTCCATCTACCTGGATCTCACAATTCGTCTTCTTACCGAAGTGATTTATGATCAGGTTCACATCAATCTTCTGTGTCTTCTGTCCAAGGTAGCCGATCTCGACCTGTGTATCTGCTCCTGTACCCTTAAGATCTGTACGGATTCCGTTATAGAGATCACCTTTTCCGATAAAGATCTGAAGGATATCGAACTTTGCATTTTCATCGCAGACACAACCGATATCATTTAACAGAGTCTGTTCTTCATCCTGCATAAATACCTGTACCAGACGAACACGGCTGTCTTTCTTTGCCTGTATCATCGTACGGTATGCCAGTGAACCTGCCTGCGCACTTTTCTTTGTAAATGTCTCAATTATGGTTGTATCCGTACCTTCTTCTGCCGTCAGATAACATGCACCTGCCGCCGACGCTGCTGTCGTTCCATCAACAGCCAGACGGATCGTTGCCTTTGCGTCTTTGTCCGAAGCAGTCAGAACTGTTTTTTCTGTCTGCGCATCTGCAAAGATCGGATCAGCCTCTCTTCCTGCTCCACTCTCAACTGTGGCAAATTCTGCCGCATCCCCGGATATCAGGCTGTTTGTCTCTTTATCCTCAAATGCTTCCTCTACCGTCACCTTACATGGTGCTATATCAGGATTCCATGAAACCTTTGTATCATTCATATGAAGCCAGTACCATGTTTTGGATGGAAGTTTATTAATATTGATCGTCTTCTTGTCCATTGCTCATTTCCTCCTAACCTATACTGCCCTTCATTTCCAGACGGATCAGATTGTTCATTTCCAAAGCATATTCTAGCGGAAGCTCCTTTGATACGTTGTCCGCAAATCCACTGACGATACAAGCTCTGGCATCTTCCTCGCTCATACCACGGGACATCAGATAGAATACCGCATCATCACTGATACTGCCGATCTGTGCCTCATGTCCTACATTTGCCTTTCTGGTACGAATATCCATCGCCGGGATCGTATCAGATCTTGAGATAGAATCCAGCATCAGCGACTGACAGGATACTGCTGCCTTGGAATTCTCTGCTTCCTTTGCTACTACAACGGAAGAACGGAAAGTACTGATACCTCCATCCTTTGAAATAGATCTTGTATTAATGTAGGAACTGGTATCCGGTGCACTGTGAACGACCTTTGCTCCGGTATCCAGATTCTGTCCTTTTCCGGCAAATGTGATACCGGTAAATTCCATCTTCGCGCCCTTTCCCTTAAGGATACTCATCGGATATAGATAGGATACGTGGGATCCGAAGGAACCGGAAACCCATTCGATCGTTCCACCTTCTTCTACAACTGCACGTTTTGTATTCAGGTTATACATATTCTTTGACCAGTTCTCGATCGTAGAATAACGAAGCTTTGCATTCTTACCGACAAATAATTCCACGCACCCGGCATGGAGATTTGCCACGTTATATTTTGGTGCAGAACAACCTTCGATGAAATGAAGATCCGCGCCCTCATCCACTATGATAAGGGTATGTTCAAACTGTCCGGCTCCCGGTGCATTCAGACGGAAATAGGACTGCAATGGGATCTCTACGGATACACCCTTTGGTACATATACAAAGGAGCCGCCTGACCATACCGCACCATGAAGAGCTGCGAACTTGTGGTCATTGGGACGAACCAGCTTCATAAAATGCTTTCTTACCATATCTGCATATTCGCCATTTAATGCACTCTCCATATCGGTATATACAACACCCTTTTCAGCTACCTCCTGACGGACATTGTGGTATACCAGCTCGGAATCATACTGTGCTCCGACACCTGCAAGAGATTTTCTCTCTGCCTGTGGGATGCCCAGTCGTTCAAATGTATTCTTGATATCTTCCGGCACATCAGACCATTTTGCTTTCATATTTGTATTTGGTCTGACATAGGTTACGATGTTGTCCATATTCAGACCTTCAATCGATGGTCCCCAGTCCGGTACTTCCATATTATTATAGATCTGCAGGGATTCCAGACGGAAGGTCTGCATCCATGCCGGATCATGTTTCTCTTTCGAAAGCTGCTCAACAATCTCTGGCGTCAGTCCTGCCTTGATCTTATAAGCATCTTTTTCATCATCTTTGAAGTCATATATATTTCTGTCTATGTCTTCTACATATGTTTTTTCTTTCATATCTATCGGATGCTCCTTTCAAAGACTACTGATTCTGCTCTGTCTTCTCATATTTTGCAAATCCATTCCGGTTGATCTCCTCTACCAGAGATGCATCACCGGTCTGTATGATCTTACCTTCTACCATAACGTGTGTATGATCAACAGATAAGGACTCCAGAATCTTCGTACTATGGGTAATGATCAGAAGACTGCCCTTGCAATTCTTCTGGTATTCTTCGATACCGGCAGATACTGTTCTTACAGCATCAACGTCCAGACCGGAATCTGTCTCATCAAGGATTGCAAGTGAAGGCTTCAGCATCAGGAGCTGTAAGATCTCTGCCTTCTTTTTCTCACCACCGGAAAATCCGACATTCAGATCACGCTCTGCATAGGATGGATCCATCTGAAGGATCTCCATTGTACGCTCCAGCTCTTTCTTGAAATCATATAAACGCTGTCTTTTTCCTGTCTTCTGCTCCAATGCATTTCTGATAAATGAACTTAAAGTCACACCCGGAACCTCTAATGGATTCTGGAAGGACAGGAAGATTCCTGCTTTCGCCCGCTCATTGACAGGAGCCTCTGTAATATTTTTACCCTGAAACCAGATTTCTCCGCTCTTTATAGTGTATCTTGGATTTCCCATGAGTGCATAGCCAAGTGTTGATTTACCTGTTCCGTTTGGTCCCATGAGAACGTGTGTCTCACCTTTTCCGATTGACAGATCTACACCATGAAGGATCTGCTTCTCCTCTACATCTACATACAAATTCTTTACATTTAATAACTGTTTCTCTGACATATTCGTGCCTCCTGTATATTCATCTATTCTTTCACTGTTTGTCCGGCTTTTCCTGCCACATCGGCAAGTGTCATATTATCAAAATAATTATTGATCAGATCGGCAAGTCCTTGCCAGATCGGTAATGTATAACATAATTCCGACCGGTCACACGGTACTGAATCATCCTTCAGGCAGGATACCGGTGCAAGGGTCCCTTCGGTCAGCTTGAGGATCTCTCCCACACTGTATTCCTCCGGTTCTCTGGTCAGACGATAGCCACCTCCATGTCCGCTTGCCGCTTCGATCAGATGTGCTTTTGACAGCATCCGGGTGATACTTTCCAGATATTTCTGTGACAGCTCTTCGTGTTGTGATATTTCTTTTAATGGTATAAAACTGCCATCATGATTTACCGCCAGATAAACCATAACGCGTAATGCATACCGTCCTTTTGACGAGATGACCATAGTATTTCTCCCTCTTTCCAAATTATGCTACAAAGATAATATCCCTATTCACCTACCATGTCAATAGGTGAATAATATTTTTGTTGCTTTTTCGACTGTAAACCTTTAAACTGGAACAGTATGGCACGTATAGATAATTGCGTAAGCATTAGTTACTAATATGCATAAATCTGAATTATGCAATCATCTATATAATAAAGAAATAGATAGGGTTAGTTTATGAGTAATAAAAATACGAAAAGTTTTGGAAGCAGATGGGGGTTCATTCTGGCTTCTGTTGGTTCTGCCGTTGGTATGGCAAATGTCTGGGGATTTCCAAATAAATTAGGAAGTAATGGTGGCGGCGCATTTCTGCTGATCTACCTGCTTTTTATCTTTATATTCAGCTATGTGGCACTTCCGACCGAATTTGCAATCGGACGAAGAGCCGGAACAGGAACACTTGGTGCTTATAAATATGCATGGGAAACAAGAGGTAAAAAAGCCGGTACTGCAGGTGGACTGCTTGGCTGGCTTCCACTTGCAGGCTCCTTATGTATCGCGATCGGTTATGCGATCATCGTTTCGTATATTTTAAAAGCCTTCCTTGATTCTCTGATTGGAACTTTAATGCATGAAGATACAGCAGCCTGGTTTAATTCATTTTCATCCAAACCGTTCTCCGTGATCCCGCTTCACATTATCGTGGTAGCCGGAACGCTTCTGACTCTGTTCTTCGGTGCACATAGTATAGAAAAGACAAATAAGATCATGATGCCGTTATTCTTCATCATTTTTCTGATCCTTGCAGTCCGTGTTGCTATGCTTCCGGGCGCAGCAGAAGGATATAAATTCATGTTCACACCGGACTGGTCAAAGCTTGCTGATCCTATGATCTGGATCTGGGCAATGGGACAGGCATTCTTCTCCCTGTCAGTTACGGGAAGCGGCATGATCGTCTATGGCGCTTATCTGTCAAAGGATGAAGATGTTGTCGGAGTTGCCAGACATACTGCGATCTTTGATACGATTGCTGCCGTTGTCGCAGCACTGGTCATTATCCCGGCATGTTTCTCTTATGGCGTTGATGTCGGAGCAGGTCCAAGCCTTCTCTTTGTTACCCTGCCAACCATCTTACAGAATATTCCGCTCGGACGGTTATTTGCAATTATCCTGTATATAGCAATGATCTTCGCCGGTGTAAGTTCCCTTCAGAATATGTTTGAGGCGGTTGCTGAATCACTCTTACACCAGTTTCCGAAGCTCAGCCGTACCGCAGTCCTGATCATCATCGGTGTGTTATGCCTTGGCTGTGGCATCGGTATGGAGACGATCTCCAAATGGGGACCTTGGATGGATATTGTTTCGATCTACATTATCCCGATCGGCGCAACCATCGGTGCTGTCTCATGGTTCTATATCATGAAAAAGGATGACCTGCTCGAAGCTGTCAACTGCGGCAGCAAAAAGAATCGTGGCACACTCTGGTATTCCATCGGACGTTACCTCTATGTACCACTTGCCATTGTATTATGTGCAGTTGCGTTGTTTAAACATATATCGTTTTAAAACAAAATCCGCAATATATCAAAACATTGCGGATTTTATTTTATACCTTTATTTCTAAATATGTGATATAAAAACGGCGGGGAGTTCCCCCGCCTGTTCTTTTGGTTGGACCTGGGTTTTTCGACCAGCCCATAACTGTGACCTGTCACATTCTTTATTATAGCTCTACCACACTTCTTCTGCAATCTCTTTTACAAGACGAAGCTTATCCCACTGTTCTTTCTCGGTCAGCTTATTACCGATCTCACAGGATGCAAATCCACACTGTGGGCTGAGATACAATCTGTCAAGTGGAATATAATTTGCAGCCTCCTTTATACGGGCAATTACTTCTTCCTTATTTTCAAGCTTTGGTGATTTCGTTGTAATAAGACCAAGCACAACCTTCTTATCACCGGAAACCTTTGCAAGCGGAGCAAATCCGCCGGAACGTTCATCATCGAATTCCAGATAATACGCATTTACATTTTCCTCTCCAAACAGGATATCTGCCACAGGATCATAAGCACCACTGTTTGCATAAGTAGAATGGAAATTACCACGACATACATGTGTATTGATCGTCAGATCCTTTGGTGCATTTGCGATTACCTGATTATTGATATCCTTATGGATCTTCTGAATTTCCTTTAATCCCTCCGCAGTTGTACCATATGCAAGATGTCCGCTTCTGTCTGCCATCATGCCCCAGGTACAGTCATCAAGCTGGATATTTCTGCATCCTGCATTGTACAGATCCTGGATCACTTTTCCATATGCATCTACAATATCCTTTACCAGATCTGCATCGGATGTGTAGTATTTCTCTGTCTCCACACGGTTGAATGGCATCGTAAACTGCGCAAGAAACTGAGCCGGAGATGGCATTGTCTGTTTTGCTACTGTATTCTCATCTTCAAACTGTTTTACGAACTTAAAATGCTCTACAAATGGATGCTCTTTGGATATACCGACTTTTCCGACCAGATAAGTATCATCAACCATAGCTGCTTCACCATGGAATGGAAGGCCTGTCTTTGTAGGTGTATGTCCGATTCCATCAAATCCCCACATAAAATCAAGATGCCAGGTTGCACGACGGAATTCACCATCTGTAATAACATGATAGCCTGATTCTTTTATCTTTGTTATAAGCTCTGTGATCGCTTCATCTTCTACTTTCTTTAATTCATCGTATGAGATATTTTCCTTATCAAACTGTCTTCTCGCCTTCTTTAATTTTGCAGGGCGAAGAAAGCTTCCTACATAATCATAACGAAATGGTGTCTGTAACTGACTCATTGCTTTATCCTCCATATAATTCAAATCATTTCCATAATAACCACTCTGCTTATTTTCCAGCCGTGATTTCCCGCTTATTATATGGCAATGAACAAGATCTGTATAATACAAAAAGGATTCTGTTTTCCATAGTTTTAAACTATATCAAAACAAAATCCTTTTTGGTTTTATTTCAGCTTCTTTATATGTTCATCTATCTTATCTGTAACATCCGTCAGCATTTCCCCATCTCTGCCAAGTTCATTAAAGCGTCCCCGATGTTCCAGTTTTCGTCTGGGCGGTTCCGGACCCAGATATTTTTTCAGAACCTCCAAATATGTATTTCCCAGCCGGCTGATCATTCCTTTCTTATGTGTGATATATCCGATCCGCATATCACTCTCATCTGCAAGAGGAACTGCTATGATGTCTCTGCCATTCAGTTTCTTATCGATCACACCGCTGCACACGGTATAGCCATTTAACCCGATCAGCAGGTTAAATAACGTAGCTCTGTCCCGGACACGGATATTCCGTTTCCGCTCAAAAGATGAGAAAATCTCTTCTGAAAAATAAAAGGAATTATGCTCTCCCTGTTCAAATGAGAGATATGGATAGTCCTCAAGTTCTTCATTTGTTATGACCGTCTTGTCGGCAAGTGGATGTTTTCTGCTGATAAATACATGCGGTCTGGCTACAAACAGCAAATGAAATTCCAGATCATGCGAACGCAGGAGCTTACGCAATACTGCTTCATTAAAATCATTCAGGAATAAGATTCCGATCTCACTTCTCATCCTTGCTACATCTTCGATGATCTCATAAGTCTGTGTCTCCCGTATACTGAAATCATATTCATCCTGTCCATACTGCTTGACCAGATCTACAAACGCATTAACGGCAAATGAATAATGCTGGGTTGATACACAGAACTGTTTCTTGCCACCATCATTTCCCTTATATTTGTCTTCTAAAATAGCCGCCTGCTCTAAAACCTGTCTTGCATATCCTAAGAATATCTCTCCTTCCTTTGAAAGACTGATACCCTTATTCGTCCGGTTGAAAATGACGATATTCATTTCCTTTTCCAGTTCATGGATCGCATTTGTCAGACTTGGCTGCGAAATATACAGCTTATTTGCTGCTTCCGTGATCGTTCCAGTATCCGCTACTGTTATCACATATTTTAACTGTTGTAATGTCATTGCCGGCACTCCTTATTATTAACTTATCTGAAGTCCACCTTCACTTCCACACCATCACCTGTATTTTTCATCTCACAGGTAAATCCATGGCGATCCATAATGGTTTTGACGATGGATAAGCCAAGCCCGGTTCCTTTGTGTCCATGTCTGCTGTTATCCCCTTTGACAAATGGATTCCAAATATTCCTTAAAATATCTTCCGGAATCAGCTCACTTGTATTCTGAATGGAAAGGCTCTCATCGCTCATCTGAACTGTGATCTTTCCATCCTTTGTAACATACTTAATCGCATTATCCATCATATTCATAACTGCCTGATACATCAGAGTCTCGTCTGCTTCGATCTGGCAGCTTCCCTGAATGTCAAGCCTGATATTTTTAGTTTTAATTGTTTCCGCATATACCTCTGCTGCTGTATTTATGATGTTCCCGATATCAACTTTAGTCTTATGAAGCTCTGTGTTTACATCCTCTGCCTTTGCCATATCAAGGATGGATGCAACCTGTTCATTCATTGCCTTTACTTCATTTAATATCCCATCCATATAATACTGGTTCTTCTCCGGATTCTTTCCTGATTTCAGATTCTCGGCATACAGAGAAATAACGGCAAGCGGACTTTTGAGATCATGCGCCATCGCATTTGAAGTTGTTCGTCTGTACTGCTCCATATCATACGCTGATTTATAGGATCTGTACATTACATATGCGATCAGAAGTGAGATCAATGCACTTCCAAGCACTACCCCAAGCCATGTATAAATGATCATATGTCCCATCAGTGACTTTACAATATTATAATGATAATCTATGACCGCAAAAGCAGTATTATCATTGTTGACAGGAAATGCATAGACTGCATGTGTGCCGTATGCACATTTTTCTGTATCTTCCACATATTCCCAATTGGAATTATTCTGATAATCATTCACGATCTCATCCGTACCTGTATACCGGTCAACCTTTAACGATGTTGGTATGCAGCCAACGACTCCATGCGGAATGGTAAATCCCGAACTCTGATCCAGCTTCACATAACCATCCGGTATCTCTGATACCGTTCTTTCCTGCTCCTCCCCATCTGCAAAACAGGTATAGGAAGCCGGATAAAACTGCATTCCTGATACATAGATCTCATTCATTTTATCAAGTGAAAAATCCGCAGACATATCCTTTATTTCAGGAACAGCCGCTTCAAATATATCATTATCACAATACAGCATATATTTGTTCTCAGATGTATCATTGATTTGAAGAAATACCTTATCCTTCTGATCCGTGATCTCTGTCAGATTACCGGCATCGTCCTTCTGATACAGATGAATAAATCCCTGCATATTGACCACCTCACTGTCATTTAACGCAGCCATTGACAGATTATTCAAATATATCATATTTCCAATATAATGATCATACGGTGTCTGGAACTCGTAATCTGCGTCTTTTTGTTCTTCAAGCTCCGTCTGATAAATATTCCAGTATTTTATGCCTGCCTGACGGATCGTCTTTTCTGCAGCCTGCACATTGCTCGATATATTATTCTGAAATGTCAGGTTTAGAAATGCTGTAATGATACCCCCAAGTATCGATGTTACAATAATAAACGGAATAAAAATCTTTAAAAAGAAGGAATAAAACTTCTTCTTTTTCCATAATATTTCTTTTCTTTTTTCTTCATATGATAGTCCACCTCTCTGATCTGATTACTCCATCCGATATCCTTTTGCAAATACAGTCTTTATCAGTTTGCCGCTGTCACCAAGTGCTTTGCGAAGCTTCTTTACATGGTTGTCAACCACACGGTCACCACCATCGTAATCATACCCCCATAACCGGACAAGCATATCATCCCTTGTCACGATCATGCCCTTATGCTCCATCAGGTATTTGAGCATCGCATATTCTTTTGGTGCAAGCCGGACCTCTTCTCCTGCTGCCTCAACAAGCAGTCTGTCCGGATACATCTTGATGTCTCCCACCTGGATCACCTGATTCTTCGTCCACAAGCCTTTCGACCTACGCAAAAATGACTGGATCTTCGCCTGAAGCTCTGCCATGGAAAATGGTTTCACAACGTAATCATCACAACCGAGATCGTACCCATAAAGCCGGTCTTCTTCTCTGCCTCTGGCGGTCAGAAAAATGATCGGAACGTAACTCTTTGCCCGGATGGCTCTGCATATCTCAAATCCATCTGCCCCCGGCAGCATCACATCTAAAAGTGCCAGATCATATTCATGTTCGTACACCAGAGCAAGTGCCTCGTCTCCGTCCGCCGCCCAGGTAAATGTGATCTCACTCTCTTTCATGTAATCCATGATGCCCTCTGCAATTCCTGCTTCATCTTCTACCAGTAAAATGTTGTAACTCATAGCGCTCCCCATTTCCAGAATTCATTTTTTAATCTCTCGATATCTTAGATTCTGAACCTATCATACATGGCAATTATATCCTATTTGTATCCTGTTGTACACAAATGTAAGTTTTCAAAACGAAAAGAACGTCCTTCTGCCTGGTATCAATGCCCATTATATAACTCGTTACGATTTCTGTTTGTTGCACATAACTTATTCGTAAATACTCCTGTGCTAACTCGCCTGCGGCTGAGCGGAGCACTTAGTGAAGACGAGCGTTAACGCGAAGTCTGAGGTTAGTGCGTGCCATGTAAGTACACTTAGTGAAAACAAGCATTAGCGTAGTTTGAGCTTAGTGTAGCTTACTCTGATCTGGTTATGTGCACCGCACAACGAAATCTCACTGATGTTATATTAATGAACATTGATACCAGGCAGAAGGACGTTCTTTTTATTTTTTCTTCTTATTATTTTGCTACTACAAATTCTGTTTCATCCAGATCTTCGGAAGCTAAGATATCAAGCAAACGAAACGCTGGTCCGGTTGGGTGTGTTCTGCCACACTCCCATGCCTCTACTGTTTTCTTCGAAACACCCATATAAGATGCAAAAACTCCCTGTGTCATTCCTGCCCGCATCCTGATCTCACGAATTTCTGTATTTGAATATTCCTTCACTGGCATTATCATATATGTTTTTACGCGAGCTTTTCCCTGTCCTTTTTCATACTCTATTGCTTCTTCCAATCCCTGTTTTAAATCATCAAATAATGAACCCATAGAAATCATCTCCTATTCTTTGCCGTTTCCTCTTTCAAAGATTTTACCAACTTCTTAAGTACATTTTTTTCTTCATTTGTCAGATTTTCCTGACTTTTCTTTTCAAATGCAGTTATTAGATAGGTAACTTCATATTCTGCAAAATCCGTATAACATACACGAACACTACCACTCTTTCCTCTATTTTCTAATGGGAACCGTACCTTACGTATTCCACCAGTCCCTTCCATTACCGGTCCTGATTCTGGATTTTTTAATAGCATAATTTGCAATGCTCGTAACTCATCTTCCCCAAGCCCTATTTCTTTCCACCGTTTTGTAAATAATGGTATTTCAATAAATGTTCTTATCATTCGTTAATTCATCCCTCCTTTTTTTAAATAGTATACCCTATTTTGTAGGGTGTCAATCTTTTTATTTAATCTGTTTTGTCTAATATCCTATTTTACACGATCACAAATTATTCAAAATAAAAGGAGCATCCCTTTACCGAATATATATCCAGTAAAGAGATGCTCTATTATTTTATAAAATCTCATCCAGATAGTCTAATAGCTCCGGTAATGTCTTTCTTCCAAATGCCACATGTTCATCATTCACAACAAGGCACGGTACGCTCATAACCTTATAGCGTTTCTGATAAGATGGATATAGCATCACATCGTAAATCTCTGCTGTAACCTGTGGATTTTCTGCGGCTATTTTCTGTGCTGCGATGACAAGATCGGGGCACATGGAACAGGCAAGTGTTACAAGAATCTTGATATGAAGCGGCTTTTTGATCGCATGAATACGCTCCATTATCTGTGCATCCACTTCTTGTCCCGGTCCGGCAGCATTATATAAGCCAATCACAAAAGAAGTGAATTCATGTCCACCCGGTACACCATGGAAGCCAAGCCCGGTATCACTTCCGTCTTCTCCCAAAATCCTGACAAATGGTCGTTCGTTTGCCGGAACAGAATCCCCGCCTGCCCCTTCCTCTGCTACGATTACACTGAGCTTTTCGGTTCGTCTGCTCATAGCTTCCATATATTGTTTTAGCTGCACTGACTCCTGCTTCTGATTCAGATATAATTTCAGGATCAGCGGATGCGCCATGCGGTCAAAGACCTCATCTAACTGCTTTTCCGTCTCTTCATCAAAGAACTCGTCCGACAATGAATCTTCTGCTTCCGGCTGTTTCTGTTGTCCAGTTTTATGCATTTCATATCCGGTATTTTCAGCGACCACAGGCTGCATTCCTTCACGCTTTTTCTCCTGTGTAACATTCTTTTCCTTTGATTGTTTATTTCCCTGCAAATTCCGTGATGGCTTTGCTCCATTCTTTTTCTGCATGGCTGCCACATACCGTTCAAGCTCTGTCGCTGCAACTGCACCATCACCGACTGCCGTCACTACCTGACGAAGATTTTTCTGGCAGACATCGCCAGCCGCATAAACACCCGATATACTGGTCTGTCTGGAAGTATCCGTAATTACATATCCCTTTTCATCAATCTCTGCTTTTCCCTGCAGCAACGAAGTCTCCGGCTCGTATCCGGCAAATACGAAAATACCAAACGTATCTCCTTTTGGCGCATGATATACACTTTCTTCCCCTGTTTTCACATTTTTATACACCAGTGTTGTCAGGACATCTTCACCCTCCGCGCGGACGATCTCAGTACTGGTAAGCACCGTAATTTTTTCATTTGCGCTGGCTTTATCCGCCGATGATTTAGGACAGGAAAAATCTTCGCCCCGGATCAATATCGTCACATGGCTGGCATACTTGGTAAGGAATACACTTTCCTCCGCAGCGGCATAACCGCCACCCACAACAAATATTTCCTTGCCGGTGAAGAACTCTCCATCACAAGTTGCGCAATAAGCTACGCCCCGTCCTTTAAACCGTTTCTCCCCCTCAAATCCGATCATTCTCGGATGCGCTCCGGTTGCGAACAGAATTCCATAACAGGAAAAGTCGCCCTTATTTGTATGCACGATTTTATATTCTCCATCTACATCCAGCTTTTCAACCTCTGCCATCAGGAATTCTGCACCAAAATTCTCTGCCTGCCTGTACATAGCAGCGGTCAGGGATTTTCCATCTGTTTTCTCTATTCCCGGATAGTTCACCACCTCTTCTGTTATCGTGATCTGTCCGCCAATCTTCTCTTTCTCGACAACAAGCACCCGGTAACAGGCTCTCGCCAGATAAATAGCTGCTGTAAGCCCCGCCGGTCCCGCGCCTGCAATCACCACATCATACATATTTTCATCCTTCATTCTTACAATCTCCCTACAAGATCCAGACTTGGACGCAGCGTAGCTTCTCCCGGCTGCCATTTGGCAGGGCAGACCTCGTCTCCATGCTCCGCAACAAACTGGCATGCCTGCAATTTACGAAACAGTTCATCTGCATTTCGTCCGACATTGCCTGCACTGACTTCATAGGAGACAATTCGCCCTTCCGGATTGATGATGAAGCTGCCACGTTCAGCCATCCCATCTGATTCGATCATCACTTCAAAATCTTCACATAATTCATGATTTGGATCTGCCAACATCGGAAACGTGATCTTTTCAATCTTTTCCGATGTATCATGCCATGCCTTATGCACAAAATGCGTATCTGTTGATATGGAATAAACCTCACACCCGACAGCCTTGAAATCCTCATATTTATCCTGCAGATCTGACAACTCCGTCGGGCAGACAAATGTAAAATCTGCGGGATAGAAGAAAAATACACTCCATCCGCCTAATATGTCGTCTCTGGTTACCGTTTTAAATTCACCATTTTGATATGCATGCACAAAAAAATCGCTTACTTCTCTGTTAATCATCGACATTGTTTAATCTCCTTTATCAAACATTATTTCTGATTAATATTACCTGTAAGCGATTTTTTATACTGTTGCTACATAAAAAAACAGATATCCTTTACCTCTGTCAGCCAACAATCTCCATTGAATAACTCATTGTAATTTCTATTCGTTGCACATGCCCTATTCGTAAATACTCCTGTGCTAACTCGCCTCCGGCTCGAACAAGCACCCGTATTTACTGGCAATGTGCATCTCATAACGAAATTGCACTGATGTTATATCAATAGAGACTGTTGACTGATAGAAACAAGACTATCTGTTTTATAATAATACTCTACATAGTATGAACATTTTACTATTTAAACATCTATAAAATACGTTTCACATCTTCTGTAATCTGTTCTGCTGTCAGATGATTTTCTTTTAATACTTCATTTACATCGTAGCGGTCATAGAAGAATTTCTTTAAACCGTAATTCAGAACCTTCATATCAGAATCACCATAGAAGCCGGCGATTCTCTGACCGAAGCCGCCTTCCAGATAACCATCCTCTAACGTGATCACGATATCATGATCTTTCTTCAGATCATTCAGAAGTTCTTCATCCATACCGGAAACATACAGTGGGTTAATGATGGTTGGCGCAACTCCTGTCTGCTCCTCGATCAGTGCTGCCACATCTGTTCCAAGCTGATAGAAAGTACCTGCACCGATAACAGCAATCTTGCTTCCCTTTTTAGTTACTTCGTATTTATTTAACTGACTGAAATCCTTTGTTACAGCCTTTCCGTCCGATACCATCGCAGCTCCCGGAAGCTTGATCGCAACCGGATGCTCTGTCTGCTCCACGCTCCAGTCAAGCATTGCCAGATATTCCTCTTTGGTTGTCGGTGCCAGATACACAAGCCCCGGAATACTTGTAAGCATCGGAATATCCTGTAATCCAAGATGTGTCACATCATTCATTCCATATACAGATCCCGCAAATACAACGATCGTTGCAGGGTTGTTATTGATACACAGATCCTGTGTCAACTGATCATATGTCCGCTGGATAAATGAACTGTATACACCATATACAGGCTTGCCGCCATTTGCCGCAATACCGGATGCCAGTGCAACCGCTGTCTCCTCTGCGATACCTACATCAATAAACTGACTGCCCGCTTCTTTTCTCTTATCCTCTGTAAATCCCATAACGGTAGGTGTTGCCGATGTGATCGTAACTACAGATAGATCTTCCTTCATTTTCTTTAAGAGATAATCTCTGGTTACGTCGGAATAATCTTCTCCGTCAAATTCCATCAAAGACTTTCCTGTTTCAAGGTCAAATGGCATACACCAATGCCACTGTTCCTTATTCTGTTCTGCCGGTGCATAGCCTTTTCCTTTTAAAGTTTTAATATGCACGACAACCGGTTTCTTACTGTCTTTTACAGATTCAAATGCTGCGATCAATGCAGCAATATCATTTCCTTTATCTACATATACATAATCAAGTCCCATTGCACGGAACAGATTACATTCTGCCTGCCCATTTGTCTCACGAAGCAGTTTCAGATTCTGATATAAACCACCATGATTCTCAGCGATCGACATATCATTATCATTTACAACAATGATCAGATTGCCACCAAGCTCAGCCGCATAGTCAAGACCTTCCAATGCCTCGCCACCGCTTAATGAACCATCACCGATCACAGCGATCACGTTGCTGTCTTCCTTTTTCAGATCTCTGGCTTTCGCAAGGCCACAGGCAAGACTGACAGATGTAGATGTATGTCCGATCTCAAAGAAATCATGCTCACTTTCTTTTGGATTTGTATATCCGGATACATCATCGTAATGTTCTTCGTAGAGATAAGCATCCTTTCTGCCTGTCAGCATCTTATGCGGATAGCTCTGGTGGGATACATCATATACGATCTTGTCCTTTGGCGACTCAAATACATAATGCATCGCGATCGTTGCTTCTACCATACCAAAATTCGGTCCAAAATGTCCGCCATGCTTACTTGCACGAACCAGTAATGCCTGTCGCATCTCTGCTGCCATCGCTGTCATTTCTTCTATATTCAATTTTTTTACATCTTCAGGTCCGTTAATCTGTTCAATATACATAATTTCTAACAATCCTCCTTATCCCATGACAATACGCCGGTCTGTACCGCTTTCTCATAGCGCGATACCTTATAGGCAAGCCGCTTCATGGTCGCCTCGATCTGTTCTTTCTGCTCCCGCAATGCATCATACTGCTCCTGCAATAGCTGCCGTCTTGCTTCAAACGTCGTATCTCCCATCTGATACAGTTTCACATATTCAATCAATGCCTCGATCGGAACGCCGGCATTCCGCATACAAACTGCATTTTCTACCCAGCCAAGATCCGATTCCTGATAATCTCTGTTTCCACTCGGAGTTCTTGTAACCGGTGGAATCAGTCCTACGCGCTCATAATACCGAAGGGTATCCTGTGAGATACCAAATTTCTCACTTACTTCCTTGATCGTCATCTGCGCCACCATCCTTCATTTGATTTTTCCTTACTATAACACTTAGAGTTCGCTCAAAGTCAAGATATTTTTTGTCAGTCTATAGATGAAATGTTTATTGTGATATATGCCACTGCCGCCTGTATAGCCTGCAGAATACGCTACGCTTTCTACTCGTCACACGTGCCTATCCGCTCATGCTCCTGTGCAACTCGCCCTTCGGGCTCAGACAGGCACCCGCATTCGCTGCCAGCGTGTTCCTCATTACGAAATGCTCGCTATGATTCTGCAGGCTATACAGGCGGCAGTGGCATATATCACAATAAACAATACACATTATTTAATAAATTCTGCCGTCAGCTTCATGATGTCTTCCAGATTCTTCAGATTCTTCCATACATTGGCTGTCTCTAAGGAATGATTTGCTTCCTCTATCACATGAACCGGAATCCCTGCTTTTTGACACCGATCTGTAATTGCAGCGGTGCTCTCCACCCACGGATCTGCCGTTCCCGTAAATGCTATCGCTCTCCCCGACAGATTATCTGAACAATTGTCAAATGTCGCCTCAAGCGGAGTATACAGCACATGCCTGCATGGTATCTTATGTCTTTCTGCATAAGTAGTCGCAATGATCGTTCCTACACTTTTTGATAAGAATAAAATGCTGTCATACCCGGAAAAATCTATATCTTTTAATATTTCCTCTGTCTGTCCGTACAGGTCTTCAAATGCTGCCTGCATTTTTACCGGATCACCTTTGACATTTCCGATCCGATTCACATATTCTACGTTCTTATATTCTTTATATCCTATGGATTCTGCTACACGCCTGCCATAATATAACAGTGGCTTGTCGCAGTGATAGCCGATTCCCGGAAAACATACTACCAGCTTCATCTTCATACCTCCTGTTTTTTTCGCTAAATCGTCTATTTAACCACTACTCTTGTGATAAAACATGGCACGGGAATTTAGCGGTTACCAGTGCATTTAGCAAATACGCTCCGCTTTCTATTCGTCACACCCGCTTATCCGCTCATGCTCTTTGTGCAACTCGCCCTTCGGGCTCAAACAGCACACCGCATTCGCTGCTAGTGTGTTCCTCATTTACGAAATGCTCGCTATAATTCAGCTAAACACACTGGTAACCGCTAATTCCCGTGCCATGTTTTATTATAAACTCTATCTGCTTAAATAGACGATTTATTTGCTTTTATCTTGAACTGATTTTATCCAGTTATAAACTAACATTTAATTAAACATACGCGTTTTGATAAAGATTGTCAATTCCATAGTATTTTAAGGACAGCTCTTACTTTTAAAAAATAATTATCCAATATCATATAAAGAATTTCCTGATTATATTGTTTGTATTATATACCTCTCTATAACGCAAAAACTGTGGTGGGAGGATATCTGTATATCTTCCACGCCACAGTTTTTAATGAATATTATTTTTTACGATTTAGAATTATTATTTATTTTACGTTTATTGTTTTTTTATTTGAATATTATTTTATGCTTCCTTTTCAGCAGTCTTCTCATTCTTCATAAGAACAAGTTTTCTGATACATGTAATTGCTACAATGATACCAAGTACGATAAGGAATACTGCAACAATGAGCTGAAGTCCTTCAACAAGGAATGTACCGGTTCCGGCCTGGAACTTCTGGATATTTCCGATTACGTTGAGAACGATAGCTGTAAATGTTACAGCAAGCATTATAAGCATTGGTGGATAAAGCATTGCATGCTTTCTGCTTGTTGCCTTGAGGAATACTGCTACACCGATCAGTACAAGTGCTGCAAGCATCTGGTTTGCTGATCCGAAGAGTGGCCATACATTTGAATATCCACCCTTGCAGAGAAGGTAACCAAAGAACAATGTTATAACTGTAGCTAAATACTTATTTGTAAGAATCTTCTGCCATACAGGCATCTGGGATGGATCTGTAGTATCTCCCATGAACAGCTCCTGGAATGACATGCGTCCGATACGTGCGACTGAATCAAGTGATGTAAGAGCAAGTGCTGATACACACATGGTCATGAATACATTCGCTACTGAATTTGGAAGTCCGAACTTCTCAAGGAAACCTGCGATACCCTGTGAGAAGATCTGGAATGGTGTAAGTCCTTCCGGTGCTTTTCCTCCAACTGCTACTGCACCAACTACGATCAATGAGATAACACCGAGGAGTGTCTCAAGGATCATTGCGCCATAACCTACAAATAACATATCTTTTTCATTTCTGATCGTCTTCGATGATGTTCCTGATGAAACAAGGCTGTGGAAACCGGAAACCGCACCACAGGCGATCGTTACAAACAGTGTTGGGAACAGATAACTCTTAGCACCTGTTGACGATACAATTGTGAAACCATTGAAAGCGTTCAGTCCCATATTCGGATGTCCAACCAGAACACCGACAAATGCTCCAACCAACATACCAACAAGCATGAATGTTGTCATGTAATCTCTTGGCTGCATAAGTAACCACATAGGAAGTACGGATGCAAGGAACAGATATGCCATGATAACGTAGTTCCACTGGTCACCGTTTAAGTACCAAGGAAGCTTCATACCTACTGCAAACATTGCAACGATGAGGGCGATAGCTACGATTGCTTTCACCCACTCCTTCATATTCTTGCAGGTCTTCATAACAACACCGAGCACCATAGCGACAACAATGAATAACATAGATACTGTAGCGGCTGCTGCGCCGTTAAAGTTCTTTGTTACTGCTCCGTCAGCACCTGTTGTAAATCCGTTAAATGTTGATGAAACCATAGATGTAAAGGCTGCAATAACAAGAAGTGTAAAGAGCCAGCAGAACAGCGAGAAGAATCTTCTTCCTGCCTTGCCTATGTACTTCTCAATAACAAGTCCGATGGACTTACCCTCATTTTTAACGGATGCATACAGAGAACCGAAATCCTGCACTGCACCGAAGAATACGCCTCCGACAAGCAGCCAGAGTAAAACCGGTACCCATCCAAACATTGCCGCAATGATTGGTCCCTGTACAGGTCCCGCACCTGCGATGGATGAAAACTGATGTGCAAATACTGTAAGCTTTGATGATGGTACATAATCCTTTCCATCTTCATTTGCAACGGCCGGGGTCTTTGCATTTGCATCTATGCCCCATTTCTTAGCAAGCCATCTTCCGTAACCCAGATAGCCAGCTCCTAAAACTACTACTGCGATAAGAATAATTACCAAACTATTCATATCATTCTCCTTCCTTCCGCCATGTGGCAGATACTTGATTATAGTATGTTCACAAAGAGTTTATACAAAAACATATCTTTTATAGGACGACCTTTCCTATAAATTAAAAAAAGCTTTCGTCTTCATGTAATTTCATAAAGACGAAAGCCATTAAACTTCCGCGTTACCACTTTATTTGCCATTCAAAAAAATGACCACTCAACCTCATCTCATAAGCTCACACTGTAGAAATAAGTTTCTTTGTAACGGTAGAAAACCGGTGACACCTAATGTCCATATCTGGAATTCAGTGCACTGCTCGCAGAGGATAATCACTAAAACATACACCGTCTCACACCACCCGACGGCTCTCTGAAATACTCCTTTTTTAATGATCGTATTCTGTTCGTTGCATTTGCTCTTTGTTAACTGCTAATTTAGCACTCTGTTTTTTTGTTGTCAAGAGCGATTTTAAATTTTTTTGACTTTTTCTGAATGATTTTTCCCTATTCTTTACCATCCCAACAATAAGTACACAGCTTGCACTTATCGATTCCAACGGATTCCAGCATATCGTCCAAGCGATTGAAACGCAATGATGTAAAGTTCAGTTCCTTACGGATCTCCTCAACCATTGTTTCGTATTTCTCAGATTCCGGATCTGCATACTCCTGTAATACCTCATCGGTTACATTTCCATTCTCCAGACGATCGATCACACGACGGGTGATCAGATCCATTTCTGATGATGAACGGGAGAAATTCAGATATTTACATCCGTATAATAACGGAGGGCAGGCCGGACGGATATGTACTTCCTTCGCACCACTCTCATATAAGAATTCAGTTGTTTCACGAAGCTGGGTTCCACGTACGATCGAATCATCGATCAGCAGAAGGCTCTTATCACGGATCAGCTCATCCACTGCTAACAGCTTCATCTTTGCGATCAGATTTCTCTTACTCTGGATCGTTGGCATGAAGGAACGTGGCCAGGTCGGTGTATATTTGATAAATGGTCTGGAAAATGGGATTCCTGATTCATTTGCGTAGCCGATTGCATGAGCAATACCGGAATCCGGTACCCCGGCTACGATATCCGGCTTTACATTATCACGCTTCGCCATCGCCTTACCACAATTATACCGCATCTGCTCTACACTTGTGCCCTCATAGGAACTGGATGGATAACCATAATATACCCAGAGGAAGGTACAGATCTTCATTTCTTTATTCGGATTGACCAACGTGATACAGTTCTTGTCTGTCACGACAGCGATCTCTCCCGGTCCAAGTTCCTTATAGTCCTTATATCCAAGATTTTTATATGCAAAATTCTCAAAGGTTATACAATAGGCATCTTCTTTCTTACCGATGACAACCGGAGTTCTGCCGTATTTGTCACGGGCTGCATAGATTCCCGCCTGATTCATCAACAGAATGGATACAGAACCATCGATAGAATCAAGCGCAAACTGAATTCCTTCGATCAGATTTTCCTTCTGATTGATCAGTGCTGCGATCAGCTCCGTTGCATTGATATCGCCGCCGCTCATTTCTAAGAAGTGGGAATGTCCATTCTCGAACAGCTTCTTTGTAAGTTCACCTGTGTTATTAATCTTACTGACTGTTGTAAGTGCATAAGTGCCATGATGAGAACGTACGATCAATGGCTGCGGTTCGTAATCAGAGATACATCCGATTCCCATATGACCACTCATTTCCTGAACATCTTTGTCAAATTTTGTACGAAATGGTGCATTCTCAATATTGTGGATCGCACGATTAAATCCGTCTTCTCCATATACTGCCATTCCGCCTCGTCTTGTTCCCAGATGTGAATGGTAGTCGATACCAAAGAACAAATCAAATACACAATCCTGCTTTGATGCTACGCCAAAAAATCCGCCCATTGCCTTTTCCTCGCTTTTCTAAAACTCCTGAACCGATATAACGCCTACGGACGGCGGTTTTATTTCCAATACGGACGAGCGAATTCCCTCTATATTCTTTCTTCCACAAAACACTTGCGTTCTATTTTTACGCAACGGTACTAAGCTCTCTGCTAATCGCAGATCGCTAAGGACCGGCGTAAAAAGAGGTCTGTTACAGAAAAATATAGATGAAATACGCTCTGTCTACATATAGAAATCAGATAAAACCGCCTGTCTCACGCTTCCCTATATCGTTATATTCGATTCTATTTTTATTGTGATAAATCTTCGTTTTTTACAAAACCTTTTTTATTTTATAGGATGTACTTACATAAATCAATAATTTCTATCAAAAAACGTAATAAAAAAAAGACAACATCATACATTTATCGGGCTGCAAACAGCTTATAAAAATGTGTATGATATTGTTCTTTTTTTATCGAGCGCAATGTTATTTTATAGCTATATATAGCATGCTGTATTATGATCAGCCACGGGCAGTTTTTGTAAAGGCAAGGCGAAGGGCTCTGGTGGTTTCTTCGGCGGCACACAACTTATCCGCCCATGTTACGATCCAGCTCTCCCGGAACTTTGGAGGTGTTATGTTGAGTGGGAACATATGCTTTCGGATGATATCCCGCTCAATGAAGTTCAAATTGAAATCCCGTCTGGCATTATGCAAGGCTCGTTCTGCATGAAAAAAACCATGCAGCCGATGTCCGCCATCCTTCTCATGCCAGTCATACAAGAAATAATCATGAAGCAGTGCTCCACGCACCAGCGACCGTTCATCAATATATGCGGAACATTTCTCTGCAAGCTCCAGACTTTTCTCCGCCACCCGCAGGGAATGATCGTAACAGGTTATTGAACCATGTTGCACAAATGTTTTTTCTTTCTGCATACCCTCTGATGCCAGGATATCCGCACCATATTTATATATTTTTTCTTCGATACGATTCGCTTCCATTTTGGATTCTCCTGAATTCCCTAATCTCTGTCTCTTACATCATTCAACTACTGCCAACTATTTTCCAATTCCTTGCTTTTTTCTCAAACCGGCTATTTATTCTTACCCATGATAGCACAATTTATATGTGGTAAACTATTACTTTTTCTTAATGTTCTTTTCATTTTTTTTGATTCATTTTTACCGATAATTCGGGAATAACAACTTTGATCACATTTACTGATTTTGTCATTGACTCTGTAATGATAAAATCTCTCCCTGTCTGGTTCTTCATAAGAAGCTCCAGTCCCATAACCTTCTCATCAACATCGGTCAGAATACTGGCAGTTCCTTCACCCATCACGCAAGCATAATATGCACCATATTCACATGGAACTTCACCACCACCGGTCAGTACCATATCTGTATCAATCTCGATAAATACATTTGGATTAGCTGCGATCACGTCATATTTGCGTCCTTCCGTTGCGCCATGCATATATAACGTAAGTCCTCCATCCTTATAAATATATCCATAATGCAATGGAACGATGTATGCCTTTCCCTCATCCACCATCCCAAGATGAACCACGCCTGCTTTCTTTATGATCTGCTCGATCTTCACCGGATCTGTAACTTCACGTTTTTGTCTTCTCATTGGTCTGTTCATTATGTTCTCCTTTTAGCCACATTGGGCTTAAATTATTATTAAAGACTTATTTCCCATCCCTCAATCATCAACAATAGACTTATGAATAGGGCGTACTTTCCTATAAAGTAAAAAAACAGAGAATTCGCACATCGTCGAACCTCTCTGCTCTTTTTTCATTATATACCAGCTTTATGTTATCTGACAAGTGAGCATTTATAATTATTTAAAGTTGCATGCAGAACATTTGTTTGATATAATAATCACGGTGCTACCCTATTCGGTAGGCGGTCAGTCTTCTCCACAGGAGTTATAGCCTGTGTTTACATAGAAATCCATTTATGGAAATCTGTTGAGGAGGTCGGTGCTTATGCTTACAACGGAGCTTTTTATAGCCATTATCAGCTTATGCATTACTTGCTTTGCTCTTGGTTATACCGTTGGTTCTAAGAGCAATAAATAGGCACAAAAAAACCGCCCAGCCCGGTAAACTGTGAGCGGTCCTTTTTGTGACCAAAACATTATCAAGGCTAACCGTCTATCGGTAGCATCTTTTGATATTATATTAACATTCCCCCTCTTTTATGTCAACACACAACCCGGCAAACATAGTAACTGCGGTTTCAAGTATGGAATCGGGAAATTCAAAATGTTCCGTGTGAAGCTGGACATAATCCTCTCCATCACCAATGCCGAAAAATGCGCCCTTTGTCTCCTGCAAGTACCAGCCAAAGTCCTCCGACCAGCGCATCGGCTCAGGCAGCTCTATATATGGAATCTGGTGAGAAGCCGCACACGCCCGGATCTTCTGCACCTGTTCCGCATGATTATCCGTAGATGGAAACCGTTCAATCTCCTTTATCGAAAGTTCCAGAGCTTCCTTCTGTGCCATAACCTCTGCCAGCTTACGGATCTCTGCCAGATACTCACGAAATACCTGTTCACCTCCGCTTCGAACGGTAAGTCTCAGATACCCGTCCGATGCCGCTACACCGTAGTTCTCACTTCCAAGTTTCATCCCAATCAAAGTCATGCGGACAAATCCCTTCGTCTCATTAAACTGCTTTGTCAGTTCTTCAATCTGAAGCAGAAGTCCGGCAAGTGCATATCCAGGATTTCTGCCAGCTTCCGGATATGCTGCATGGCTCGGCGTTCCTGTCATGTGGATCTCTAAGCCCGTTGAAGCACATGCAAATGTTCCATCCTTCACAAGTACCGTTCCAAGCGGCTTCCCCGGTATATTATGAAAGCCATAGATTTCTCCGATATGCTTTTCTTTGATCAGGCTTCTGCAAAGCTCTGCACCCTTTCCAATCTCCTCTGCCGGCTGGAAGATCAGATATACATCCTGTGCCAACGGATCTTTTCTGCTGTCCAGATACAAGCCAAGTCCACATAGCACACTGCTGTGTCCATCATGTCCACAGAAATGTCCCGGCTTTCCATCTTTGCCACATACCGCATCCATATCTGCCCGGAATGCAATCGGTGGCTTATATTCCGTCATTTGCTCTGGTATTTCCACAGCCACTTCACTCACATGGAATGTTTTATCATTTTCTGTGGTTACCCGATCATATGCTCTTTTCACCGCATAAAACCATGCCCCACAATCTACGATCTCTAATGCTGTATGCGATTTTAAGAAATCCATCAGCAACTGTTTTGTCTTTACTTCCTGCATGGAATGCTCCGGGATCCGGTGGAGCTGCTTTCGCAGTTCCATTATTTGCTCTATAATCTGTTTATCTATATATTGCTCTCTCTTATCCATATCGTCAGCCCTCTATTCCCATAAATCTTCATCGTTTCATCGTTACTTCATAAGTATTTGTGCAGCAAATACCGCAGCAACACTTAATATCACACTTAATCCTATATAAAGTATCGTAAATCCGTAATTCCCGCTCTGTATTAATTGATCTGTTTCCAGTGCAAATGTAGAAAACGTCGTAAATCCACCGCACACTCCCGTCTTTAATGTCAAAACCAGAAGTGGTGATACCTGATACTTTTCTGCCAACACAGAAATTAAGCCAATAACAAATGCTCCTATTACATTAATCAATAATGTTTTTATCGGAAAGTTGTTTTGTGCTCCCACCGGTATTAAACCAATCAAATATCGAAGAATTGCACCTATGCCGCCTCCAACGCCAACTAACAAACATTTTACCATTTTATCTTTTCTCTCTTTCTGTCATTTCATACCTACACTATCAAATGATAAAACAATACAAATTTTATGCAAGTATAATTTTGTATTTTTGTAACCTTTAAACCGGATGAATTGTGTTATTATTGAAAGGCCTTTTAACACAAGAAAAGAGGATGTGACTATGCGATTACCAACACAAACTGTTATACAAATGTATCAGGACAATCTGTTCCGCATTGCATTTTCCATTTGTCAGAACCGGGAGGATGCCGAAGATGTTGTTCAGGAAACATTTCTACGCTATCATTCAGGTGCCGTGGATTTTAACGATGAAATGCATATCCGGGCATGGCTGATCCGGGTTACGATCAATCAGTCAAAAAATATGCTTCGCACCTTCTGGCACAGGAACCGGACATCATTGGAAGATTATATGGAACAACTGAATTTTTCTGATACTGAAAGCCAGGAATTATTTGAAACAGTCATGAAGCTGCCGGAAAAATACCGGACAGTGATCCATCTGTTTTATTATGAAGACTATTCCATTAAGGAAATTGCAGACATTCTAAAGATCAGCGAAAGCAACGTAAAGGTCCGGTTAAACCGCGGACGTACCGTGCTTCGCGACACCCTAAAGGAGGCTTGGGACTATGAACAATCAGAATAAAGAACGCTATAAGAAAACATTTGACATGATCCACTCAGATGCAGTCATCAACATCACCCCGGAACGCTCAAAGAAGCTGCGGATCCACACGATCACACGCAGACTTTCCTACGCAGTTGCCGGACTGGCAGCCATCTTCTGTCTGTCAAATGGCATCTGTCTGGCAGCAACCGGAAGCACCTGGGTGCATAAGGTATTCTCTACTGCAAATGGTACGAAGGTCGAATGCGATGCAGAAGACGCTACCATGTCTTTCCGTATCGAATCAACCGATCAAACCTATGTCACCGCGAAAGCCGGAAGACTGTATTTCACCCTGAACGGACAGCAGACCGATATCACAGACAAATGCAGTACAGATACCTACTTCCGATATGATTACACGGATGCCGATCATATCACACATGTGATCGTCATAGGCGGAACTGCCGATGATTATGGCTATGCCGAATATCTGTTTGATGCAGATGGTACTTATATCTTCAACAACATGAATGTATCTTCCGATACTCCGGCATGGTTTGTAAATGCGGAAAAAGATCTCGGTGTAGATGCGGAATCCTTATCAGATGAAGCTGCCACCTATTCCGTGACCGAAGAATAAAAATTTTTAAAATAATTCCATAAATCCTCCATTTTCTTTCGTATGTAAATTAAAGAAGCAAATAAACCGGACATTGATAAGACTATATATATTTTTGAATATTCTTATTCACTGATATATGTTAGTATTATTCATATCTAACCACGAAAGAAATGGAGGATTTTTTATGAATAAACAGATAATCAGCTTATTACTTGGTGCATGTCTGTGCACAAGTCTTGCAGGATGCGGAAACGCAGATAATAATGGCGGCAGCGTCACCAAACAAAAACTTTTAGCATCAAAGGAACTCGGAAGTGACATCGCAGTCGGAGCAAAACCGGCGCCCGTCGATTCCTATGAGGAACTTAAAAACGGTGTCAACAATTTTGCATTTGACCTGTATGATGCACTTCCAAAAGACAGCAACTGTTTTTATTCCCCTTACAGTATTTCCAGCGCACTGTCCATGCTCGATCAGGGTGCCGGGGGCGAAACGAAAACGGAACTGGAATCAACACTTGGCATCAAAGATCTTTCAACCTGGAATACAGAAATGCAAAGCTATCTGAACAAAGACTGGTCCAAGCAGACATATGTAAATACTGCAAATTCCATCTGGATGACCACCGGAAAAGACTGGGCGTCTAATATCTCAGATGATTTTCTGCTTCCGGCCAAGACCTATTACCATGGTGAGATATATGAAGCCGATTTTACGGATCATGCCGATCAGGTTGTGAAGGATGTAAACAACTGGGTAAATGAACATACAAATCAGATGATCCCATCCATCATGAATGAACTTCCGACAAATACTGTTATGATGCTCATTAATGCAGTTTACTTTGAAGGAAAATGGCAGACACCATTTACAGAGGATAACACATACGATGATACTTTCCACGGAACCAGCGGAGATTCTACCGTACCAATGATGCATCTGTACGATGAACGATTCTCTTATGCGGATAACGGATCGATAAAAGGAATCGTACTTCCTTACGATGGTGATTCTGTTGTAATGAAAGTATTCCTTCCATCTAAAGAAGGCGATACGATCACCAACCTGTTCGATGCTTTAAGCAGTGATGAGAAACAGGCACTTATCGACTCTCTGGATAATGCTGATTCTCCTGAGATAGAGACCATTCAACTTCCAAAATTCACAGATGAACAGAGTATCAACGGTCTGGATGATATCCTGAACAGACTTGGAATCCGGTCTGCATATGCTTTTGCTGATTTCTCAAAGATCGCAGATGGCATCGCGGTATCTTCCGTTTCTCACAAAGCAAAAGTGATCGTTGATGAAAACGGAACAAAGGCTGCCGCGGAGACGGATATCATAATAAAGGAAACTGCTATGATGCCACCGGAAGAAACCTATAACTTCATCGTTGACCAGCCATTTGTCTATGTCATTGAAGATCAGGATACCGGAATGATCCTGTTCATGGGACGGGTAAATGATCTGTAAGATCCAATTCCATATTGATTTTCAATAATCTCTGTGCTATCGTAATAAGAAATAAATACAGACACATGCAACGGAGCAATTCAGAAAATGAGTTGCTCCGTTTTTTGTTTTATCAAATATAAGACTGAAAAATCTCCTGCCTGCAAGAGATGATTTTTCAAACACGCTATGGATATTTTATTTACGATACAAGGAGGATACAGGAATGGCGAAACTTATTACAAACTCGACCCCAAAGGCTGACGGTTTCCGTATGCCGGGAGAATTTGAAGAACAAAAGCAGATCTTTATGATCTGGCCGGAACGAACCGACAACTGGAGAGCCGGTGCGAAACCGGCACAAAAAACATTTGCAAATGTAGCTGCTGCAATCTCAGAATTCGAACCTGTTACAATGTGCGTATCTGCCGCACAATATGAACATGCAAAAGCCATGCTGCCTGCCGGCGTACGGATCATTGAAATGAGCAGCAACGATGCATGGTGCAGAGATATGGGACCATCTTTTCTGATAAATGATAAAGGCGAAATCCGCGCCTGTGACTGGTCCTTCAATGCCTGGGGCGGACTGGTCGACGGATTGTATTTTCCATGGGATAAGGATGATCAGATCGCATCCAAGATCTGCGAACTGGAACAGATTGATTCTTACCGAACCGATGATTTCGTATTAGAGGGCGGCTCTTTTCATGTCGATGGAGAAGGTACACTGATCACCACCGAGATGTGCCTGCTGTCAAAGGGAAGAAATCCTCATCTCACAAAAGCTCAGATCGAGCAGAAATTAAAAGATTATCTGAATGTCGATACGATCATCTGGATCAAGGACGGCATCGATCCCGACGAGACAAATGGACATATCGATGATGTCGCCTGCTTCGTCCGTCCCGGTGAAGTTGCCTGCATCTATACGGATGATCCGACTGACCCATTCTATAAAGAAGCACAGGCCGCTTACCACACCCTGTCAAATGCTGTAGATGCCAAAGGCAGGAAGCTGATCGTCCATAAGCTCTGTACAACCCAAGCTCCGGTTTATCTGAAGGGCATGGAAACAGTCGATGCAGTTCCCGGAAGCGCTCCAAGAAAAACCGGTGACCTTGCGATCGCCTCTTATCTGAATTTCCTGATCGTAAATGGCGGCATCATCCTGCCACAGTACGGTGACGAAAATGACGCTCTTGCAATCCGTCAGGTGCAGTCCATGTTCCCGGAACGTAAGGTTGTCGGTGTCCGTACCGAAGAAATTGCTTACGGCGGCGGTAACATCCACTGTATCACCCAGCAGCAGCCAAAAGCATAAACGACGCATGAAACTTTATCTGCAAACATTAAAATCGTATTATAAAAAATAATCGTACAGGAGAATCAAATTCATCCCTGTACGATTCTTTTTTACTTTCTCATCATTGCAAATCTTTCTCTGCAAAGCTCCTGCATCAGCATCGGAACTGTCCAGTTCTGATTGCTTGGTGTCAGAATGGCTTTATACATAACCTTCACCTCAGCATGACGAAGCTCAAACAACATCTTATCCAGCCGTTTTTCTTTCAGATTGCATACCAGAATTAAGCTGTCTGCACGGCTCTTTGCCTGTGCGTTCACCGCCCCTGTCTCTGAAGAATGTCCTGTCACATTTTCCTGTTCCCGACCAGTTCCATCTATCGTATCTGCGGTGTTTTTATAGACTCCATTTACAAGCTCGCCCAACTTATAATTCGCTGTCACTATTTCTTCCGGTATCCGGTCTACAGTGATCTTCATCCGGCTCGCAATATTCTGTATCTTGTGATATTCGATGTCATCTACATGTATTAATACTAACTTTTCCATGCCGTCTCCTACTTATCTTCTGCCCAGACTTCTTTTGCCATACGGAATACTGCCCATGCCTTTGGCCATCCACAGTAAAATGCTGCATGTGTAACGATCTCAGCAATTTCTTCCTGCGTGATTCCATTTGCCTTTGCACTCATCAGGTGATAACGAAAAGATTCGTCTGTAAGTCCCTGCGCCATCAATGCAACTACGGTTACAAGAGATCTGTCTCTGAGGGACAGTTTATCTTCTCTGCTCCATACCTCACCAAATAATACATCATCATTTAATTCTGCAAACTTTGGAGCAAATTCTCCAAGCTGTGTTCTTCCTGCTGTCTGCTTTACTGCCATGATAGATCCACCTTTCCTATGCTAACTTATTATATTCTTCATCTGTAATCGGTTCGCACCATTCATTACTGCAATTCTCCCCCGGTACTTCTACTGCGATATGGGAAAACCAGCTATCCTTCTTTGCACCATGCCAGTGCTTTACCTCTGCCGGAATCGTAATTACAGTTCCCGGTGCAAGACTGACTGCCTCTTTTCCTTCTTCCTGATACCAGCCCTCTCCGGCTGTGCAGATCAGAAGCTGTCCACCGCCCTTTGTTGCGTGATGGATATGCCAATTGTTACGGCATAAAACTGGACTACCCCTCCGCAATCCCTTATAGTTACGGGCTTTAACGGCATACACGTCTGTGTTTTGTGCGACCCTTTCATGACGAGCAGTTTCTGCCAGGTTATTTCTCTGCTTCGTCCTCATTCCAAACCTCTTTTGCAAGATTAAAGACTGCCCAGCCTTTTGGCCAGCCTGCATAGAATGCTACGTGAGTGATGATTGCTGCGATCTCTTTCTGTGTTACCCCATGATCCTTTGCATTCTGTAAATGGAATTTCAAAGAGGAATCTGTGATTCCCTGTGCCATCAGTGCTACAACTGTGATGATACTTCTTGTTTTTAAATCAATATCTTCGTTATTCCAGTTCTCTCCGAAAAGAATGTCATCGTTAAAATGTGCAAAATCTGGTGCAAATGTTCCCAGAGCATTTCTTCCTGCTATCTGTGTGATCTTTGCCATGATATCAAACCTCCATCTTTCTTATTTATGGTAATTTGTTATACTCTTCTTCCGGTAAAAACTCCAGCCATTCGTTGGAAGCTCCCTCTGCTGGAACTTCAACAGCCAGATGCTGGAACCAGCTGTCTTTCGCTGCCCCGTGCCAGTGTTTTACTTCTGGTGAAATATTTACTACATCTCCAGCTTTCAATTCACGAGCTGGTTTTCCTTCTTCCTGGTACCATCCTCTTCCACCAGTAACCAGAAGGATCTGTCCACCTTTATGATGGATGTGGTATGCATTGATTGTTCCCGGAGCGAAAGTAACCAGACCAACTGGTACTCTCTCTGTTGTAAGCATATTCAAATAGCATTCACCTGTAAAATACTTTGCGAATGCTACGTTTTCTTCACCGATTGGAAATACGTTACCTCCACCTAAGTCTTTTTTCATCTGTTCGATATCCATAAAAAATTCCTCCTTGCTCTTTTTATTTTATGGTACAACCTGAAGTAAGCTCTAGGTCAATAGATTTTGCAACTTTTTACATAAAGTTCATAATTTTTCTGTGACAGTTTGCATTTCAGGTACACTCTATTTCTTATCGGTATCATCATACTCCCATATTGCTTTCTATGTCCAATACCCATTATTATGGGTTGCTTAATGCCTTTTAAGCATAATCTGTTTCTATATCACAATGCAAAACAGATCTGCTGTATTCTGGCAGACCTACTTTGCATTATGATATAGCTTAAATCTGTTTGATAAGATTCAACTCTTTCTTGGATAGTGCTTTTTTTAACTTCTGGTTTTCCTTTATTAGATTCTCATTTTCGCTTTTCAGTTTCTGTAGCTGTTGCCGGAGCAGATTCATTTCCGCTTCCATCGCCTGACTGATAATGTTTCTCCTTGGATCCACCATACCAGCCTGCTGTTCCATTGCTGCATCAATCTCACCTCTTACAATCGGATTCTTGTAAAAGAATCCTCTAGATAAACCAGTCTTTTGCATCAGTGCTGGTACGGACACCTTTTCTCTCTCCAACACCATTGTCCGTATTGTCAGGACTGCCCGTTCCACTTTTTCTTCGCTCTTTCTTTTATTCAATTCCAGAATCTTGTCGTATTTGCTCATATTCTTCTCCCCATCCGTCCAGATTTGCTAAGATAATCTGTGACATAAGATTTCTTACTTCCCTTGTCTCATCTGCCAGTCGCTGATTGCTCATTTTCCGGTAGTACTGGACGCTTTTCACTCCTTTATGACCCAGGAGCTTTGCTATGGTCCAATCATCCACATGGAGTTCTGTCAGCTTTACCCCATAACAGTGCCGGAACATATGCGTTCCAAATCCGAATAATTTCCCGCTGTCATCTCGGATATCTTTTTCATAGATCATTCGAAGCACTTTATCCTGCAAGGTTTGGTAACTGATTGGTCTCTCCGGTTTGTTCTCGTCCGCAAAGATATAAATGCTTTCAGGATAATGCTCATTTGCATAACTGACTGCCTTTCCAATCAGCTGTGCCAGCTCCCGGCTGATCGGTTTTTCATATCTTCTTGTTTTCGGCTGGTATATGATAATCATATCCTGACGGTCATGTTTATAAAGGCAGTCTTTCCGCAAGGTCAGCGTGTCGGAAATTCTGGTTCCAAGCATCTGGTGGATGATCATTGCCCTTGCTATCTGCTCTTCCATTTTTACAATCTGGGCATTCAGTCTTTTCAGCTCACTGTCCGAATAAGATTTGAATTCTGCTTTCCGTTCTGGCGGAAAATCAGATTTTAAAAACAGTTTTGTAAGATGTGGAAAATCATAAATTTTTCCGATTGTTTCCAGCACATTTCGAAGCTTTAGCAGGTCATCCCGGATGCCATTCCCTCCGTTTGATTCTACCTTGATGTTGATTAAAAATTGTTCTATGATCTCCCGGTCAATCTCTTCGCAGGTGCTGATCTTGGAATGCTTTTCATCCAAATACTTTGAAAATTTATTCATGGCGGACAGTTCACGTTTTATACTGCCAAGGGCTTCGGTTTTCAGATGATGGTAAATTGCTTTTTTTACTTCTTCCCGAATATCTGGTTGCCGGATTCCTCTGAAATTTAGTGTCTTATGGTTGACAATCGGATTTGTCCGCAGGATAAGCGGAAGCCTTTCCAGATGCCAGATATCCTTTGCCAGCTCATTGGTTTCTGATCGGTCCAGTGTAAATTCCAGAAGGCTTTCAAAATACCGGATCAGGGCAGCTTTTTCCACCGATTCAGTCTGAATGTTCGTCACTTTATGCTTCGTCAAAGCCCTACCGTTTTGTATCATCCACATTTTCAACTGCTTTATCCAGAAGTCTTTTTCTCTGTCAAGCAGGCTGTTTTCCTGATGGGATGACTTCTGAAAAAATTCACATAAGCTGTTAAAATAATGCCTTTCCCTTTTTATGGTCAGGATGGATACCTGCGTTCCACGGTAGTAAATGTATTCGACAAATTCTGTCTGAAGCTGGTTTCCCGGCAGTTTATCCAGATCAAAATATTGTTCCTTATTCAGCTTTTCCTTTTGCTCATCGGTAGCCAGCTTATAACATTCCAGTTGTTGGAATTTCAGTTTATTATCCATGCTTCTCTCCTTTCTGCATACAGGCAAGCAGGCTGTTTTCCTCTTCCTCAAAGTATGCGTCATTTTCTTTAGCAATTTTTCTTGGCATATAATCTATATACTGCATGGTCATTTCCTCAAACATATGTCCCAGATAGTCCCGGATGCTTTGGATTGATACGCCATGCTCATAAAAATTGGTTGCTACGGTATGTCGGTAATCATGAGACTTAAAAATATATTCTCCATTCTGTATGCCTATCTGGGAGCAGTATTTTTTCATCTGCCCCATGAAGGTGCTTTTGGAAAATGCTCCACCTTTCCGATTCCGAAAAATGTATGCTTCTTTTTCGGTAGGGTGTTTTTTCAGATAAACCTGCATCAGACGATACAATGTTACCGGAATGGGAACCCTTTTATAATTTTTCATTTTCACCTGGTAGACCTTCATCCAGCAGTCACCATTCTGGATATAATACGCATCCCCTTTTAAGGTGCAGACCTCACTGATCCGGAGTCCCACACACCAGAGATGTAAAAACATCATTCTCAGGTGTTCAGGAAACTGTGAGAGGTTTTGGATAATTTCCATATACACATCCTCTTCCACACTTCTGTCATGGTGGACTGGGATCTGTTTTTCCAAGTAATACGATGCATAAAACGGAACCTTTTTTATATACCCCTTTACTTCCAGAAATTTCATAAAAAACTGTATTCCCGAAACATTGGTATTAAATGTCTTTGCTCCCATAGCACCATTCTGCAAATTCTTTAAATATACATCAATCAGGCTGGCATCACACTTGGTAACTTCCAGTTCGCTGATCTCCTGCAAAAAATTTCGAATGGTTCGGAATCTTTCGTACACCGTACTGAGCGCCAGTTCTCCGATTCCAATTTCGTACTTCATATATTCCTGAAGCAGCAATCGATTCTTGGGCTGTAGAACTTCCTGAAATGATATTTTTTCTATACTGTCACTCTGGTTTATTCTTTCTTTGGCAATACGAAACCGCTCTAAATACCAGATGGTAGCATCCCATCTTGTTTCATCAGTTTCTATAAAAATCACTTTACGGGCAGTTTCCACAATGCTCTTCAGTCGTTTTCGCCGTTGCTCTTTCTCGACTTTCTGCTTCAGGTAGTCCTGAAATGCTGTTTCCTGTTCCAGCTCCAGAAGCTGGATATCTGTAATCTGCTCCCGGATGCAAAATTCGTAAAAAAGCTGTAACCCGGTCAGTTTATATTCCCTCAGTCTGGAAATTTCATAATTCTCCAGAATATATTCCAGCACGGTAAAAATCTGACGTTTCAGTTTCTCACTGGCTGCCGCTTTAAAATTCCAGACCATGTTACTCCGACACCGTACCGTTTCCACACTCTTTACGATTACAGGATCTGAGTGGTATGGAACAAAAAGTATTTCATTTTTATATTTCCATTCACATTCCCTCTGTCCAGCCGGAGTTTTCATCCGTTCCCGGATGTACGCCTGCCGTATCCGGTCGAACGTTCCGGTATATCGGTAAATGTAATTTCGCTTTATCAGCGGTGTTATATATAATTCAAATTTCATTCGCAGTTCATAATCTATTTCCGAAAGATGTTCTACCATCTCATCTGCCAGAAACAGCAGAATCTGTTCTGTAATGGAACTTCCTGCTTCCTCTTTTGCAAACTCCCGGATTTCTTTTCGTAGCTGCTCAATCCGCCTGCTCCGTTCTTGTTCTGCCTCTATAAAAGACTGTAAAAACGCAGGCATAAAAACCACCTCCTATAGCAATTCCTCAATCCCATACAGGGAGGAGTGTTTCTCGTAGAATTCCTGGCTGGCATCCAGCAGTTCATCATCCACAATGTCCAGATAATTGATGGTTGTCTGGATGTGGCGGTGTCCATAGGCCAGCTGTATCAGTTCCAGCGACCATCCTGCTTTTCTCCGCTCATTTCCAAAGTAATGCCGGAGCATATGAGGCGTGATCTTAATCCCTGTTTTCTTATCCATTCTTTTTAGCATAGAGTATACTGCTTCCACGTTCATTGGTTTTCCGATATTATCCCCGGAAATATTCACAAACAGGCTTGTCTGGTGCTGAAGTAGTTTTCGGTACTCTGCGATATACAGATTTAAAAAGCCGAAGGTATCTTTGCTGATCTTCGCACTTCGGTATTCTGCATTCTTTGCTCTCGCTCCATTTTCATTGTCCTCACGGAAATATACCCGGATTATGTGGTTCTGATAATCAATGTCCTTACTGTAATCAATTCCTAAGATCTCACCGATTCGGTAGCCTGTCTCTGCCAGAAGCAGCATGAGAAGCCGATCTCTTATATTGGTACACGCTTTCAAGATTTCCACAATTTCATCTTTCTTTGCTGCTCTCGCCTTATGCTCTTCCTCTTTTAAATAGCCTTTGAAACTCTTTGATCGTATGCTTTTCTTTACGCCTACTGCATCCACGGCTACAAAATAATTATAGGACAGGACTTTCAGCTCCCCGAACTGCTGGTACTCTTCTTCTATAAAAAGATAGAACCTGAACACATCTCTTAAGTATGCGTTGCAGGTTCCATTGTTTGGAGATCTGTGATTTTTATCTCTGGTATGCTTCCCGGCTTTCAGCCAGTATAAAAATTCCACAAAGTGATTTGTCTGTTCAACATAAGGCATTTGATATACGTCTGTCAATTCCTTTTTCTTTTCATGGATGTATTCCAGATAGTACAGGATTGCAAGTGCGGAGCGCCGCACCGTATTCGGTGAACATTTCCTCCGTATCTTGTGCATCAGATATTTGGTTGGAAGCAGGACGATATCCAGTGTTTCCACATCTCTGATAAAGAAATAAACGGTGGAGCCTTCTCTTTCTGTTTCCAGCTCATATCTTCTCATTTCTGCTCACTTCCTTTCCTCTAACGCTATACACAGTATACCCAACTCATGCCGATAAAGCTATCACCAATACTACCAATTCGCTCCAAACCGCCCCTGAAATACCACTAAACTTTTTGTCCTGTCTGCTACCCGGATCTGGGCAGAACCAACAACGCCACGGATGCTCTCAGCTGTAGTAACGCTCCACTTTCCGGCTTCGGATAAAATCTTCTACTTCTTCGATCCGTTCTGCCATCTGGCACTTTGGCAGTGCTTCCAGAACATCACTCCGATACCTGCCTTTTTTCGTGGCACGGTGATCTAAAATAGACACAACGCAGGTGTCCTGCTCCGTGCGAATTGCCCGGCCAAATCCCTGACGCAACTTCTTCTGCATATCTGGCACCACGATGGTCTGGATGTAGGATTTTAGCGATCGGTACTGCTCCCTCTGGGCTTCATGGATAGGGTCCGGAACAGAAAACGGTAGTTTTACGATAATCAGGGACGATACCATGTCACCCGGAAAGTCCACACCCTCCCAGCAGGAGCCGGCTGCGAACAACACGGCATTCTCCATCTTCTTAAACCGGGCGATCTCTTCCTGGGAGTTTCTCCATACCTGCACCATCGGAAACGGGATCTGATCCCGCAAAAGCTGCTGCACATTTCCCATCAGGGTATAAGATGTGAACAGTACCAGCGTATGCCCGTAAGTGGAACACACCAGATCACGGATCTGCCCGGCAAGCTGCTCGGCCTCTTCCCGGCTCCCCTTTTTTCTTGGTTTTAAATGCTCCGGGATGTAAAGCAGACAGTTCTCCTGGTAGCAGAATGGGGATTCTGCCACACACTCCCGGACACCTGTTTCTTTTTCCAGCCCGGTCATCTGTCTGGTCCTTGCAAAACCGTTCCCGGCTTTTAAGGTGCCGCTGGTTAAGATTGCCGGAAATCCCCGGCTCCATAAGGTGGCGTCCAGATACTTCGGGATCTCCCGGTTGACTGCCATAAAGGTTAAATGTCCCCGGCTGTCCTGCTGTAAAAACAAAATATACCGTTTGTCGTTCTTTAAAAACCAGCCGAACAGCTCTTCCATCTCTTCCAGCCGCCGGAAAGTCCAGTAAGGAATATTCCCGGCGAGCCTTTTGATCATAAGCTGAAGTCTTTCCTGCATCTGGGCTAAGGCTGTGCCAGCTCCCGGCGGAAAATAAAAACTTTCTTTTCCAGCCATGTCCTCGATGCCATCTTTCCGGTGCTTTCGAATCTCCATCTGAAGAGCGGAAACCCCTTCCAGCAGCCGTTTTCCATCCGTGCCTTTATGCTCTCTGACTAAAAAGTAAGCAATCTCCTGCACATCTTCCCTTCCAATGCTTCTTCCATACATCTGGCTGGCGGCTTCCGGGAGTTTATGGGCCTCATCCACGACCAGAGCCCTGTAATCTGCCAGAAGCGGACGGTACCCATTTGCCCGGTGCATGGCATCTGCCAGAAGATAATTGTGATTGCAAATCTGTAAAAAAATATCCTCTTTCCTGGAAATATCCAGATGCTTCTGATAACGGCATCCTGCTTTCCCCGGACATTCCCTGGGGCAGAATTTCGGTACGCACACCAGCCTGCGGTCAAAACCGCTCAGGTTATGTACGGAATCTAAATCAAAGTTATGCCGGAGGGACTTCAATGCCTCCATCTGTGCCTGATTTTTATTCTTGTCCCGGACTGCCTCTAATCTCTGGGCCAGCCTGTAATCGCATACAAAATGTTCCTTTCCCTTGCGGACGACCGCTTTTAACTCTCCCTGAAGCAGATCTGCTTTTAACAGTACGTCCGATAAGAAAGGAACATATTCCTCTATGATGGCTTTCTGTAAGGCGATACTGGAAGTGGATACCACTACAGACCGCCTGTCACATCCCGAATAACCGGAATGCAGTACACTATATTTCCGCATCAGGATGCAGGCTGTCAGATAGGCATAGGTCTTTCCGATGCCGACTCCTGCATCACAGAGCGTGATTTCATTTTTCATAAGGGCATCCAGCATTTCATGGCAGAGACGGATCTGTTCTTCCCTTACATGAAGCCCGGCTTTCGGGAGAAGCTCCCGAAAGATCTGTTCCACTTCGCCATGTGCCCTTTTCTGATATTCATTTTTATAACACATTACTTCTCCTTGCCAGAAAGCTTATCTTACCGTACCCTTACGGACGGGTCTGGTCGCTTCCGGTGTATTCTGTCCCTGTTCCTGCATTTTCTTTATGGCAGCATTCCCTCTTGCCATCATCCTTCGGATATCCGTCCGGGAAACATTCCATGTCCTTACTTTCTGAGGAGCTTTCCTTACCTGCTCGGACAAATGGCATTCACAGAGTTTCGGATATACCACCATTGCTTCCGGTAATTCCAGCGGATACTCGATCATGGGATGGTACACAACATCCCGGATCACCTGCTCATAACATTCCATCTGCATTCTTGCCGTACTGTCCTGATAGATATTTTTCCCTTTCATGGCACTGTAGACCTGCGATGAGATGTATCCCAACGCTTCAAAACTACAGTACCCATACGGAGTCACGCCGGAAAGGGAATCCGGATCTTTTAAGGCATTCAGATAAACTTCTTTTCCCTGGGCGATCAGCCACATCCGAAAATCGGAAAAACTGTCATCACTGCACCCTGCTTCCATCATAATACCTGCCGCTGTCCATAAGCCGTACTTATAAGCCACATCCCGGTAACTGTAAACAAGATTGTGGAATTGGAGGACATCCTCCGGTGTCATATAGAAGAGCTGCTGCTTGATCCACACTGCCGAAGCATCCAGATCGGTGCCGCACACTTCCTTTGCTTTTTCAATCAGATTCCAGAATTGATCCTTGCTCATTCCACTTCTTTTTGTTTCTTCCATCTGTTCTCTCCCCTTGATGTGACGTTAATACCACAAGAATACGGCTGTAGTCTCCCACAGCCGCATGGTATCTGATATCAACGACACACTTCTTCATTGATTTCTTTTTTATCTTGCTGTTCCGCATTTGACCTCGCACCCCCGGAACTATCCCTGTATTTCTTCTGGGAAAGGGGACACTACAGGCGGGCGGCTGGCCTGCCGCCGCTCACAGATGTCCTAGGGGTCTTTCTGATTACAACCCGGAGTCCATCTTCCGCTCTCTGGCTGGTAACGTGTATCATTATCCCCCGTCCGTGATCCTGGCGAAAGGCTGCCACCGCCTTATTCACAGCTATGCTTTCTCGCTCCAAGTCTAAGAATCTTTACCCTATACTTAATCATGGCGCTCATACTGTCACGCTTCTACGGTTGGGAACGTACCTGTAGTGCCGATATTCACTTGCCAAAGAACAGCCGAGGGATGTCCCTCTGCTTACTAGCCGATGGCAGTGTATTTTTTTATTCACTTCACAGAAAAATTTTTTATCGTGCTTCCCCGGATCTGTTTTTCTTTTTTCCTTTTGCCGGATTCTTCTGCTGTGCATCCTTCTTCCGACTTTCCTTCTGCTCTTTTTGTTCCTGCGGTGGCATCTTCATCACATGAAGTTCCCCGTTAAACAGGGTGAAAACTTCCGGTGACTGATATTTTTCTTTAAACTTTTCAATCTGCTCCGGTGTCAGCGAAGTAAAATCATCTTCTGTCAGTCCTACCACAAGGAATGTTCCGGCAATGGCATCATAGACCTGTCCTCGGTCATCGTACAATGCCCGATTTAACGGCAACCCCTCAAATTTTCCATTGCCGTTTAAAAGAATTCCAACCTCATCCTCAAACGGATAAGTCATCTCAATGTCACCGCCTACTGCCTGCTGCAGATCTTCCAGCTCATTGGGGATGCTTTTGACATAGGGTGCTTTCATCGGCTCGACTACCAGTACCATCATCATTTCTTCCTGCATTTCGGACACTTCTTTCTCATCCATCGTATCAATCCTCCTGTCTATTCGTTCTGATAATCAGCCGATGAGAGCCTTTTGTTTTATTCAAATTTCATGGACTTTTTGATTTTCTCCCGTAACCTCCGCAGTCTTGTATAAACAGTCTGCTCCGGCAGTTCCATGTGATGACTGATCTCTTTTGGTGCATATCCCATCATCTTCAGGACAATCATCTGAAGAGTTTTCTTATCAGTTGATAACAGGATCTGAAGCAGTTCTTCGTTCTCCACGGTATCCAGCAGGGCTTCTACGCTCTCCGGCTGGGACTCTTTGGTTTCTTTTTCTTCCAGGAGCAGTTCCATACAGTCCAGAAGCGAGGTCTGGTGTTCCCGGAATCTCCGCTCTGCATTGAAATCGTCCCAGTCATACTCCCGAAGCTTCTGGATCGTCTCTTCATCCACGCCCTGTTCACGCAGGATCTTCTCTTCCTCTGCTTTCCACTGGTTCCATCTATATTCTTCTTTTGCTTTGTTATAAGCCACTTATCTTTTCCTCCGATCTGAATTTTTGTGAAATCAAATCGGAGTGTGGCGGTGATCTGGCTCGTTCTTCCTGTCCACAGGAATGTCCGGCATCTCTGCTGTTTCCCTGCAAACACGGATCTCCTTTGTAATCATATCTTTACAAAGGCACAGTGTATCGGATGCACCTGTCAGTTAACGGTCAGAAACCTGTCAATTGACGGTCAATTTTTATCACCTTCTTTCCAGCACAAATAAAATAAGACGAACAATCTTTTTACGGATTATTCGCCTTACTGCTGTTCGTTTTCATTATTCAATTCAAATTTGTAACCTATATCCCTGACACTGACAATGCAATTCCCGGCACCGTCTTCAACGACATTCAACTTTTTTCTCAATCGCTTTACCAGACACCAGATGATATTTTTAATATCACCAACAGAATAATCTTTCCATACGAGCTGGTAAATCTGTTCAAATGTGTATACTCTCATCGGTGTCACCGCTAATAAGTATAAAAAATTATATTCTTGTCGTGTTAAATGTAACGCTACATTATTCCAAAATACTTTATGTTTCTTATGATCCATTACAAGTTTTCCCTTATCAATCATCGTTTCGGATTGCTTTTGAGTTATTTTTTGTTTATTATTTCGTCGTGCCAATGAAAAAATCTGCAGATCTACTTCTTCTATAGTGCTATTTATATCCATTACACAATCTGCACCAGCGTATATTAATTCTTTTTTCCATGACATACACAATAAAGAGGAAGCATCCGTCAAAATAATAATTGGTATCTGCGTTATTTTTCTAATAGCAGATATAATATTACTTATGTTCTCTTTATAAAGGATCACTCCTATTATAAGCACATCATAAGAAAATAAACTCAAATTATGCAGTAAAATTTGTAGATTTTCTGCATAATCTGAGTTTACCTCATTGAATAGTTTTCGATATGATTGATTGTCAAAATATGCTAATATCTTGTATTTTGTGTCTTTCATATTTAATCTATTTTAGCAAAGCAACATTTTCTATTTCTTCACAGGAAAATTATCAAATGTATTGTCAATTTTTTGTGCAGCAATCCCTCTCATCGCATGCTCTTTCAGTTTTTGAAAACTTTCATCACTGACTGCATGTTCCATGCGACAAGCATCCACTTCTGCAGTTTGTGGATTAACTCCAACGGCTATAAGTTGATAAGTAAAAAAGCAATGGCGTTCGTAAATTTTTTCGGCCACATCCCGGCCAAGGTCGGTCAGGTGTATATAATGGTTTTCGTCTGTTGTCAAAAAACCGCCCTCTCGTAAAGTTCCTACTGCGTAACATACGCTGGGTTTTGAAACTTCCATGTACCGGGCAACATCCACGGAACGCACCATACCGAGTTTCTTTTGAAGTATAAGCACGGATTCTAGCTGCTGTACGACGGCTTTTTTTCTTTTGCCGTCGTGCGGCAGCTATTTCTGTTATACTAAGCTACTGTTTTCCACATTTCAGATTCACTTTAATGATTCATCTGAAACTCTTCAATCGATCCATAGTCAATTAGTTTGCTCTCGTCAAATGACTCTTGAAGTTTCTCTCCTTCTGCAAACAGGACATTTCCGCTTGAAGTCAGCGGCAACATACAGCTACTCGCTTTAAGACTTTGTGCCGGTTTATCCACAAGGATAATCAATGGATTTTTTGCTTCTATCGGCTCTGCTGCGCCCAACGCCACATGCACCGGAAATGCCAATAATGTCTCTCCATCATATTGATATAGTCCCACTCCATCAGGCAATACATTTCCATCAGCAGTCAATATAGGCATTTGAACATCTAAAAATTCCTGCATGCTATTTGCCAAACTGCCATATTCCACAGGTTTTAACTTGCTGGGATCACCAAAGCGATCTATCCATTGAGGGTTTGTCAGGATCAAATGGTCCCACCCCCCCATCCTTTAGCTCTTTTGTAATTTCAATATTGCTGTCAACTACATATGAAAGCAGAAGATAATCTTCCTCAGAATGTAAAATGCTGGAGCCATCTGCGGTTAATTCATTGCTCTCACAAACTGTATCAATGTCTGTATATGCTATATACCAAATTTCACTCGTATTGTATTGATTAAGAGTGAGTGTATCTCCACACCCAGATAGACCCAATACAAGGATGCACACGAGTGTCATCACTATTTTTCTGCTCATTTACAAATCCCCTCAGTTTTCCTTACGTTCGAGAACATGATTTTCTTTTTTGAATACCCATCATGCCTAAAATCAGAATTGCACATACGACAATACTGCCGACAATGTACTGCCATCCAAAAAATGATAGATTAAGAATATAGCGTGCTGCCGGATTAGAAAAAATGTGTGTGAACGGCTCATTCGCTGCAATTCTGCTCATTACTCCGCTGACATCTGCCAGAGGTATTCCGTAAAGGGACGCACCCAAAAAATAAAGAACGAGTTTTTCTACAATGGACGGCAGTAAAATTCCTAACACACAACCTCCCACCCGATGTGCCGCTGGTGTCTTAAAAAGATAAAACGCTCCCGCAATGTAAGGTAGAACAGCTAAACATCCACCTAAAACAACTGGTGCCAAATGAAATCCGAAGATAACAAAGACAAGGCGCAAAAGTAAATATACGCCCAAGATAATCAGCCAACTTATAATCAGAGAAGCCGCAGGCTTATTTTTCTTTGGTGTTTGCGTACGAATCTGCTGTTGCATCATCAAACCTCCTGACTGGATATTGCACCTTGGGGAACATCAGAATAATGGTTGTTCCGCATGACAACTGTGATGTGATTTGTAAATCTATCGCTAAATCTTTTGCCATTTTCTGCACTAAATATAATCCCATACCTGTGGAGCGGCTTAAAAAGCTTCCTGCGTCCCCAGTGAAGCCCTTATCAAAAACAAACGGCAGATCAGACGCGGGTATACCTGTTCCGTTATCGCTGACGGATAGAGTAATCTGCCCGCTTTCTGGATTATCCGTTACTGAAAATTGAATAGCGGGGGCGGTGTCCTTCACAGCATACTTTACACTGTTGCTAATAATCTGTCCCAAAATGAACATAAAGCCTTTTTTGTTAGAAATTACGTTACAGTCGTTCCCGGAATATGTGACAGAAAATTGGGCTTCTTCAAGCAAGGATAAATTGTCCTCAACCGCTTCCCGACAAGTCTCTAAGATCAGAATTGGTTCAAAATAGCAATCTTTGTGAGCCGCCCCAAGACGTGAAAAGTACAAAATCTGTTCTACGTTCTGCCGCACATGGTCGCGTACATATAGCATACGAGTATGCACCAACGGTGACATCTCAACCTTTCGATTATCTAAAAGAAGCGTCATAAGGGACAGAGGTTTCTTGATTTCATGCACCCAATTTTCAATATAACTTTCGTAGTTGGCAACCTTTAACTGCTGTTCGTTCACATACCCCTCTTGCATTCTCAGATGATGGGCTAATTCATGGATATATGGGCGCATTGACGCGGGGGCACTTTCACACAACAGGTATTCGTTTGTGTCGTCCGGCTCTAACAGAAAGCGCCGAAAAGCGGCATCAATTTTACTGCGTTTATGAATTGAGATGACAAAGGGGATGACAAACGCGGCAAGTGATACAAATATCATTAGCCCCACAAGGCTCAAAAAATCCCCCGGATAAGCCACCCATGCCAGAAACGCAAAGAACAAATCCAAGCAGCCAAGAGTAATCAACCAAATACGATTGGACGATACATAGGTCAAGAGAGTATTAAATTTCTTCATACTTCCACCTGCTCTTTCAAACGGTAGCCTTGCCCGCGCACCGTTTCAATGCGATCATCAAGTCCAACTTCACGCAGCGTTTTCCGCAGTCGTGTAAAATTGACTTGCAGCGCATTTTCGTCTATAAACTCCGCTGTTCCCCAAAGCACATGAAACAGGTCGCTCTTTGATACAAGGTTCGGGCTGCTTTTCAAAAGGGTGAGAAGTATTTTCCCCTCATTCTGCGGAAGAACATAAGATTTCTTTCCTGCATAGAGCGTAAAAGTGTTTGGATCAAGCAGGAAGCCGCCCCCGTTAAGCAATCCCTGCTGCATCTGTTCTTCTTTGCGGCGCAAGAGGTTTTTAATGCGGGCAAGAAGCCGTTCCGTGTTGCATGGCTTTGTTAGGTAATCGTCCGCCCCTAATCCCAAAGCGTGAAGCTCGTCCTGTAATTTATCTCTTGCAGTTAATATCAGCACAGTCCCAAGCTGTTTGGCCTTTACCTCTTTGCAGATTTCAAAGCCGGAGTGAAAAGGAAGATTGATGTCGAGCAAAATCAAGTCCGGGGAAAGAGACATTATCTGTGATACGGCATTTTCAAAGTCAAGCAAAGGAACAGCGTCATATCCCGCTTTTTCCAACACATCAATCAATTCTTCCCGCATATATACATCATCTTCAACCACAATAATTTGCGCCAATATGAACACCTCCTTCCCGAATAAGCCCATTAAGCATTTGGCTTCCAATTTAATTTGCTGATTTCACGGTTTGCTGTCCGCGCAATAGCCACACCGTACAATGCAAGCATACAAACAACGACAAGCGCCATAACGAGCAGCATAGGATAAGACTGTTGCAGTTTTGCCATATTAGAGTATAGGTAATGCTGCATTGCGCAAATTCCGACTGTACCGCTGATACACGCAGGAAACAGCGGGAGCAGAAAATACCATAGCACCTGTTGGTTTATGGAACGCTTCATTTGTTCGCGTCGTGCGCCCAGAATAGAAAGTGTCGCATACCTTGCCTTTGTTTCTCGCATTTGGGTTAGGAATTGCAGGGCAAGTAGGGCGCAAGCGATAATTAGAAGCATAAAACCCATGTATAAGGTCGTGTAGCTGCCGGAAATGACATAAAATAGTTGCCGTCCGAAATTGTCCAAATAGCTTTCGCAGTACAGGCCAGAGGGCTTTAACAGGTCACGGGCTTCCATAATCGACACCATCAGGCCATCAGCTTCCACAGTTTCGCTCGGAATACAGAAATTGTGATAAACGGTAACGGTGTCTGGATTTACATATTCAGAATATACTTCATCGGAAACAATCAATGCGGTTATGATTTTTACGTTTTCATCCGCAGTCAAGCCTTTCATCGGCACAAACGGGATAAGCGTAATTGGCAGTCCGTCAATAGAAATCAAGACTTTACCATTAGCCCGTGCGTCCTCCGCAATCTGGTTCAACATGGTGGTGGTTTCTTCTTTTGTACTCCCCTGAAAATCCGGGTTAAGATAGAATACAGCTTCGTCGATTCCAAGAACGATAGTTTTTTCTCCAGCTGCTTCCAGCAATTCGTTATATGAAGATACGGGAATTAAAAATGGCGAAGCTCCCGTAGTATCAATACACCCTAAAAGGTTAAGCGCGGCTGGTTGATTGGGACTGAACTCATAGCTTGTAGCTCCTTGTGTGACGGGATCCTCTACTTCTGGCGGCAGATTCAAAACAACCTGTTCACGCAGCCCGGACCAATCTATAAAAGAGTTCGCTTTCACGGAAGCTGGGCGTTTCATTGTTCCTGTTTCCATGCGGCTCAAATCAGCCACATAGGGCTGCATTTGCTTACCCGAAAGGTATTTTTCAACAGTCGCTTCATTGCCCGTGACGGTAAAATCGTAAACAGAAGATCCCCGCGTCATTTGGTTCCCATACGACATAATGCGGGTTGATCCGTCCGCAATGAGCATGATAGTGAGCATAATCAAAATAGATGCAACACCGATTGAAATATACTTGTGGACTATATTTTCGTGTAACTGCCGCAGAGTGAAAATATATAGACCGTGTGTTGTGTTGCGTTTCACAGAAGCCGCCGCTGCGCTCAGCAAGCCTGCAAGCCCACGGATAAAAAGCATTGTTCCCACAATACCTAATATCACGGCAACAATTATCATCATACCGCCAGCAACCATGAAATACTTTAGGATTACCCAATATGCAAGCGTCAAAACTACCGCTCCGAGAATGAGGGAAAATAAGTTCCCACTCATTTTTCCAACTTGCTGTTTCTTCGCCATTTCTCCATAAAGGAGTTGGTGGATTTCTTTGTTGAATAGTTTTCCACAAAGGATGAACAACGCGACAACTTGAATCATTAGAAATCCAAGCGTTGTCAAGAGAACAGCGCTCACAGAAAAACTTGACTGATGTGCAATTATGCCGCGACCTACAAGCCGTGCCGTAGCAAGGCTGATTACCTCTGATAAAAAGCCGCCGCAGATCAGTCCGCCCAAAAGAGCCAGCAGTGATGTGATTAGCCCCTCTGCCATGATTTGAATAAACAAGTGTCGCTTTGTCATTCCAAACATCAGGTAAAGCCCTAATTCCCGGCTCCTACATTCAAGCTGATATTTGTTCGCAAAAATGACAAGGAAAAATACAAACAGCAGCGAAAAAAGATAAACCGTCGGCATTAGCATTGTCAGAAGTCGATTAACAGCGTCACTTTCGATTTCCTCCAAGAAGCGCATCACGTCCTGACTTCCAAGGGAGAGGACGATATAAAATGTGGCTACAGCTGTAACCATAGTAAGAAAATAAATCAGGTTCTCACTACGGTTTCGTTTGGAGTTTCGCCACGCAAGGTTAAAGAACATTTGCACTCCCTCCTCCCATCTGTGCCATTACCTGTAAGATACGCGCATAAAATTCCTCCCGTGTTTCAGTCGGAATTTTCCGGCGCAGCTCATGGAAAATCACACCGTCCTGTATGAATAGGATTCTGGAACAAAAACTTGCAGCGTTCGGGTCGTGTGTTACCATCAAAATTGTGCGTCCGCGACCGTGATTGATCTCGCACAGTTTTTCCATAAGCAACCGCGCTGCCTTTGTATCCAATGCCCCAGTTGGCTCATCTGCCAAAATAATATCGGGGTCGGAAATCAAACTGCGGGCGGCAGCGACGCGCTGTTTTTGACCACCTGACATCTGCGCCGGAAATTTGGAGAGCACATCCGTGATTCCAAAAAGTCCTGCAATGTCATTCAACTTCTTCTCCGCAGCAGATATATCTACATTATGGATAGAAAGCGGCAGCAGGATATTTTCTCTGCCAGTCAAGTTGTCAAGCAAAGCAAAATCCTGAAACAGATAGCCTATTTTATTGCCCCGATACTCAGCCAGTTTTTCGCTATCAAAGGAACTCACATTTGCGCCGGAAAGCAGGACTTGCCCGGAGGTCGGTTTAATAACCGTAGCAATGCAATTTAGCAGGGTCGTTTTTCCTGATCCGCTTGCGCCCATGATCCCCAAAAATTCGCCATCAAGAACATCAAAGGTAATGCCATTAAGAGCTTTTGTAGGAACACCCTCTTTCGTATATACCTTGTGTATATCTCGGACTTCCAAAAGTTTTTCTTTGCAATTCATATTATCACCTTTTGCCTTTTCGCTTTTTGATTAGTTGTTGATTATATTTTACTGCATGGCAGGAAGATAAACCACTTACAGTTGATGTAAGGTTTCTATGCTAAATGCTAAAGGGCGGCGATGTGACGTTTGTGCCAGATCGCCGCTGCTTTTCTTTATATTTATTCTATCCGATGTGCTTGCCCGCTTCAAGGTAATAGTTATGAATTATTTTGGCTATCAAGTGGAACTATATAAACATATCCGAAAGAAACAAATTTTCTTGATAAAGATCATGTTTCTTCACTCAAAGATAGCTTTACAAAATACACCTCTAAGGCTACTACAATAGGTAGGGCGCAAGGTCTTATGCAGAAGCACTTTGAGACCTTGCGCCCTCTGTTATTCTACCCTAAAAATACTTTGCCAGCTGCTTCAGACCACGCCGGATGCTGTCACGGATACAGGTAAGTTTGCATCCTTCATTACTCTTTAATGGAATTTGTATTCTCAGTTTTATAATCGGTATAATCAAGCCCATTAACCGGCATAATAAGGTCATTCCATCACATAAACCGGAACGATACGATATTATTGAGGTGAACGATTATGCCGATTGATGATTTAACTGCTTTAGGGCAAAAAATGCGGGAAGCCCGAAAGAATAAAGAACTGACACAACAGGAACTTTCTGATCTGAGCCATGTTTCTGTAAAGCAAATCGCCAATATCGAAAAAGGGAAAATGAATCCTTCCTATTTGATTTTGAGAGCATTGGCAAAGGTCCTGCACATCTCTTTAGATACACTTATAAATCCAGATGTTTCTCTGGAGGATGCGGGTGTCAATCAGATGAAAATGCTTTATTCCAGCTGTCCGCCAGAAATGCGTGACACCCTGCTGCATCACACCCAGGAAACGGTGAAAGAACTGACAGAGTTGTCCGAAAAATTTGAAACGAATTGAGCCAGTGAGTGAAATTTAACGATTCTCTCACTGGTTCTTTTCATTTCATATAAAATTAAAATTTCAATCAAATAAAAAAGTCAACTTGTACATATCAAATTTCTCTTCATAGGTTATAACTTATATTTTTATTTTCAAAGTATACCATATCCCATGATTGTTCCGTTATTAATATTATAGCTTCTCTGGTTCACGGCATTGCTGGAGTTTCCTTCTACGGTGTATACGGTACTGCCTTCGGTTTTCTCCACGATTCCCACATGGTCTGAGGTTCCGTCCCCGTTCCAGTCAAAAAAGATCAGGGTTCCGGGTGCTGGGGAATATCCCCGGCTTTTCCACTTTCCCTTGCTCTGGAACCATGCGATTCCATCATCGCACAGGGAGAATTTTGGCATCTTGCCGCTCTCGATGAGTCCTGCCTGATCCCCACACCAGCTGGCAAAGCAGGCACACCATGCCACATGGCTGTCAAAGCCATACCACGACCAGAACTTCTGGCCTCCCTCATTTCCAAGCTGGGTAAGTGCCACCGATACGATCTGGCCGCTGCCTCCAAACAGGCCGGCAAACAATCCGCCGCTGGAATAATACCGCAGGACATGTGGGACGTACTCTGGGTCGCCATAGGCACTCCATCCATGCGAAGCCGCCTGCTCGTTGGAGAACTGCAGGGCATTTTCGGCACTGTAACCGCCATACTTCCGTATCGCCCACGTTATGTATCCGTTGCCGTAGTTATATCCTTGCAGGGACAGTTTCAGCTTATCCATATCCTGTGGACTGGTGCATCCGGCTTCCTTCAGGCAGTCTGCATAATACTGGATTCCTACCTGTATGGAGTAATCTGCGTCCTGGATGGCATTGGGACTGTTGGAGTACCTAGTGTTGTATGGGCACTCACTGCTCTGCATGGGATCGGTTCCCCGGCCGCCGGATTCCTGCATCATGATTGCCTGTATCACGGAAACGTATTCGGGGATTCCGTACTGGTTGGCATATTTCTGGATAGCTGTTGTATAGGAAAGGACTTCCTGACTCAATGCTTCGTTGCTCTCTGAGCTTCCTGAAAATGCCGCACCGCCAATGATTCCAACCATGATAACCAATAAAAGAACGATAACTGCTCCGGCGGCTCCCAGTGCAGCCATCATGGACTGCACGGTTTTCGCTGCCACTTCCACGGCGGCCCTAGCTGCCTTGAATGTATTCTCCCCTGCCCTTGCCGTTTTCTGTATCCGACGGATTCCATCAGAAGTCTGCAAGGCTGCTTTCTTCGCCGCCTGTTTCGCTGCCCTTCGTTCCATCTGCTTCTGCATCCGGGCTGTCAGGGCGTTGGAGCTGGCCGCACGGAGCTTCTGCTCTGGCTGGACGCTGATCTTCGCAGACTGGGGAGCCGTCTTGATGATACGCTTCTGTATGGTTTTCGGCTCCGGCTGTTTCCTTGGTTTTTCTTTAATCCGAATGGTTTCCGGCTGTTTCTGTCGGATGGCGGTCTGCCTTACTGTATCTTTTGCTTCCTTCTTCCGGCTCTGTTCTCGGATGGAGAGCTGCTTCATTTCTGCTATTTCCTGTCTGTTCTGGATTCTTGGTGTCTCCCTGGCAGCCCGGATCTTCTGCTCTTTCGTTTTGACGGCATCTGAAACCACCTTTTGCCGCTGGGCTTCCTGGATCTGTACTTCCCGGATCTGTGCTTCCTGAGCTTCCCGGCTGGCAGGATTGGCGGTCTGTGTGTCCCCTGTTCCTCTGGCGGTTTCTTTCTCCGCTTCTTTTTTGCCAGCGGCTCTCTGTTTGATCTTCTCGTAGGAAGTCTGTGCGGCTGTCTTTCCGGCTCTGGTTACAGTTCTGCCTGTCTTTCTTGCAGCCCATTCCTCTGCGGATGTGACTTTCCCACTGGCATATTCGGATGGGGACTGTTCTCCCATGTCATTGTCCCTGGCATTTGCGATGGTCTGGGATTTTTCCTTGCTCTCCAGTATGGCCGTCCGCATCAGCTCCTTGGGGATTCTGGAGGCAGGATTTTTGGTCTTTGGTTTTGTTGTAACTTCTTTGGTTTTGATATCCTTCATCTCTCACCTCCAGTCCCGGCTTGTCCCGCTCTTACGCTTCGCCCGGCTTGGTTGTCATCAGGCGGTACAGTTTTGTATTTCTTGGAAACGAATTTTCAAACGGCACCAGATTCCCGGAACAGCGGATCAGACCATGGCCGGCACCCACATTGGTGATGTAGGATAACTGATTGTCTGAAATATTCAGAAGTGCCGCCAGCTCATCCCGGTCGGTGGTAGCCTGATTCAAAAGGATCAGGAACTCACTGTTCGCCAGCATCAGGCGGGCGGTATCGGATTTCAGAAGTTCCTCAACGTTCTGGGTAAGTCCGGTTACAAATCCGGAATACTTACGGATACGCTTGTACAGGCGGTAGAAAAAGTCCGCACTGTATTCATAGCGGAACAGCAGATAAAACTCATCCGCAAAGATCCATGTCGTTTTTCCCTTCTTCCAGTTCTGGATCACACGGTTAAAAATCGAATCCAATGTGACCAGCATGCCAAGGGGCATCAGCTGTTCGCCCAGCTCCCGGATGTCATAGTCGATGATACGGCTCTTCGTGTTGACATTGGTTTCCTGGGCAAAGGTGTTCAGACTGCCATTGATAAACAGTTCCGAAGACAGAGCCAGCCCTCTGGCTTCTTCCTCCGGCTGGAGCATGAGTTGTCGGTACAGGTCCTTTAAGGTCGGCACCTGCCCTTTGTAACCGCCCCTCATATAATCCCGGTACACATCTGCGGTGCAGCGGTCAAGGATGGATTTCTCCTTTGCCGAAAGGTTTCCGGCTCCTACGAGCTGCTCAAACAGGGAAAGGATAAATTCTGACTTCTCAATCAGAGGATTTCGGTCATTGCCATAGGCAGAATCCATATCCAGTGCATTCAGATGGGTATCCGAGGTTGCCGAGATCCGGATGACCTCTCCGTTTAAGGCTTCCACCAGAGAAGCAAACTCCGACTCCGGATCGAGGATGAGGATGTCATCTTCCGTGGAAAGGGCAAGGTCTACGATCTCCTCTTTTGCCGAGAAGCTCTTGCCGGAGCCGCTGACACCCAGTCGGAAAGAGTTGCCGTTTAACAGCTTCCTTCGGTCTGCCACCAGCATATTTTTGCTGACGGCATTCTGCCCATAATAGATGCCTCCCGGCTGCATGATTTCCTGCGTATGGAACGGGATCAGGACGGCGGTGGATTCTGTAGTAAGGGTACGCACTGCATCGATTTTCCGCAGGCCATACGGCAGGACGGTATTCAGTCCATCGACCTGTTGCCACTTCAAAGTTGCCATCTGGCAGAGGTGTTTTCTCGCAATGGAATACAGGGTTTCCGTATCGGAGTCCAGTTGTTTCTTGCTGTCTGCCATATGTACCATTGTCAGGATGCCGAACATCATCCTCTGATCCCTGGTGGTCAGATCGTCCAGCATTTCCTTGGTCTCTTTTCTCTGCAGCTCCATGTCATAGGGAACTACGGCTGAAAAGTTATTGTTGGCATTCTGGCGTCTCTGCCAGTTGGTGACGTTTGTCTCCACGCCCAGCAGTCGGTTCTGGATCTCACGCACCGCTTCGTCTGTCGGTACGGGGATGATATCAATGGACAGCATCAGGTTCCTGCCAAGGCTGCACAGTTCGGAGATCATCTCATCCTTTACATAGCTGGCGTAATCTTCCATAAAAAGGACTCTGCCGTACTGCTCGCCCAGCTTGAAATGGTCGTTATGGAATTCCATTGTGTCCGGGCAGATCCAGTCTTTGAAGCTGTGTCCTTTTTTCGCAAAGGCTTTCATGTCAAATGGAAAACTCTGTGGAACGTCTGCCTTGAAAAAGTCCCGGAAGATCTGTAGCCTCTGCTCTGCATCCAGCTCTTCCCCAATAGAGGACAGCTTGGCCAGATGGGTGATGATGTCCGTTCCCACACGTGCGAAATAGGTTCTGGCTTCATCGATGTTTTTCTTGTGGACGCTGATGGTCAGATAGCGTTCCTGGTAGATACTGTTGTTGGTACCGGAGATCTTGGAAAGGAGCATGTCATTGTACTCTTTCCGGTACTCGTCCAGACCGTCCCCTTTCATCGGGATCAGCAGGGACTGCTCAAACTCTTCCTTGTTGATCTTACGATTGTTCAGGGTGATCTTCGCCGTACAGCCAGAATCCAGTGCATTTAAAAGTTCAGAGTAGTCCAGGAACATTTCCGTCTTATCCGCTTTACTGGCAATGGAATAGTTGATATCCGTAAACCGGAATGTCCTGGAATACTTGCTCTCCACCTGAAAAATACCATCTGGCCAGATCTTGCGAATCGGGATGGCCTGCTGGACAGACTTCGGTACTTTAAATTTTTCCTTGTCCTGTTTCAGTGTCTGACTCAGGGTTTTAATCAAAGGCATCACCCCTTCCTCTTCGCTTCTTTGGTTTCTTCTGTTTCGTCCGCTTCTTTTCCAGAAGTTCCGCTCCGTTTCCCATCATCTTTTCACCCAGCCGCAGGCTCTCTTCCATGCAGGAAAAGTACAGGTTCTCTGATTTGAATACCAGCCGTTTCGGGTACAGCAGTTCGGATTTGATGACTGCCCATGCGAACTGTTCTGCCGTCATGCCGTGGTAACGGAAAAAGCCGCAGGCTGCAAAGGGAGCCGCCCCAAGCACGCACAGCCATCCGGTTACCTGTTCCCCGGCATATTTCCGGGTGACAAAATAGATTCCAAGGGCTGCCAGGATCGCCAGTACCGAAAATAAGCACTGCCGGAAGCTTAAGCCCCAGAACATTGACTCCTGATAGTCTCGGATTTCTTTATTCATTTTCACTTCCATGTTGTTTCCTACCTTTCTCTTTGTAATCTCTGTTTTTTCTTTTGTTTCTGTTTTGGTACATCCCTTTGCCGGATGCCATTTCTTTCCATAAATCTTTTTGTTCCTTCCGGATCAAGCTCTGCCAGTTTTTCAGGTCGAATGCAACCCTCTGGAAGATGCAGTAACCGGAGGATGCGGTATCCGGCTGTATCGTTCCCAGCTTATGCTGCTTTATAAAACGAAGCTTTTCTTTGCTGAAATTGTGGTCGATATAGGCTTCATTGATACCGCCCAGCGGAGCAAAAGGCAGGTTTACCGTAAGGTCTGCAAAGCTTTCCGGGTATCCATCTTCCATATGGTAAAGCCCGATATAGAGATTGTCATCGCTCATGTAACTGTCTACCCTGAGAAATAATTCCTCCCGGCCATACTGCCAGTCGTAGCTCAGTGTCTTTGGTTCTTCCATTTTTTTCGCCTCCTATAATCCCATGATTTCTTTTACGATACGGTCGGATGCCTTGACTGCCCCGACCAGTACCAGCAGGTTAAATACCAGTTCCCCGACGTAATTCCAGACAATGGTCACGGCGGACAGGCTGGTGTCCCCGATGGCCGGCGGACTTGATGCAAACACCGAAAAGATGATGCAGGCCAGTGCGATGATGGCTCCTTCCAGACATACCCCGGCGTAGGAACGGATAAAGTTCTTTCCTACAGACTGGGTTGGCTCCCCGGCAAAGGTTGCCAATGGAATCGGTGCGATGGCTGTGTACATATACAGCTTAAACATTCTCCCGTATACAGTCAGAATCATGACAAATGACAATACCGTAATCAGCAGGCTTCCTAATAAAGTTACGATCCACAAAGGGATAGATTCCAGCATCCCGACCGCTTCGATCTTGTCCACGATCTCCGAGGGCAGTTCCGTTACGGTTCCCCCTGCCATCCCGGAGTGGGACATGATGTTGGTCACGATGCCCTGCACAATGGAAAAGATCGCTGTCAGAAGCTCCATGCCGGACATAACGGCTCCCTGTGCCAGTGCAAAACGGATAAAGGCTTTCACTACGTGTTCCGGCTTTTTCATATCCGTGAAACTCCCACAGGTTTTTACCAGCCCTGCCGCAAAGAACAGAACCAGCAGGCCGTACCCGATGGCTTTCAGTCCACCGTTGATGTTCGTCATCACGCTCCAGATTGCCCCGCCCTTGAAATTCTCCGGGCTTTGCGTCAGCAGTGTCCAGATTTCAGCCAGCTTGTCGCTCCAGGTCTGCAAGGCAGAATTTAGATTCTGTACGATCCAGTTATCACTCAAACAGTTTCACCTCCCATCCTCAAAAGTGAGCAGGGAGCCGGCATTTCGCATGGCTCCCCTTCTGGACTCTTCTCCTATCCCATGATTAGGTCCAGGATCTCTTTTGCAAAGGTAATGATGATACCGCCTGCCAGTGTCAAAAATCCGTTTGCCCTCTGGCTTGGATCGTGGCTCTTTAAGGACAGACCGACCTGCACGATACCAAATCCCAGCAGAATCAGGCCAATGGCGCGGATCAGGGAAAAGATAAACGTGGATAGGTTATTGACTACGGTCAGCGGATCGCCTGCGGCATAAACGCAGGTCGCCCCAATGCAGATCGACAGTACCATGACTGCATACAGAGCAAACAGTTTCTTCTGCCCTCTCTTCATCTTTAGCGGTGCGGTCTCTTTCCTGATTTCTGTGTGTTTCTTATTTTTCAGTAAATTCATTGGCATTCCTCCCATCAAAAAAGCTCCCCGATGATGTCCTCATCCAGAAGCAGTTCGTAATCGTCATATCTTGTTTCGTCAAATGTAAAATCGTCATGCGCCAGCGGTGCTTTCGCATAATTGAACGGGCCGGCACCTCCGTCCTCGGTATACCGGATGTTGGGATGCTTCATCAGGTCATACTTGGCATCCAGTATGGGCCGCTCCCCGCGGATAAACAGAAGTGCATTCTGGTTATCCAGCATACGGACTTCATCCGGCTGTAACAGCTCCCTTCCGCTCTGCTGGAAGTTGGTGGAGTAGCTGCCGGATTTTCCTTTGGTTTGCCCGTAGGTGTTGGTGTCTATGGTTTCTTTCCCCAGTAATTCTGATACATATTTGTGTGTCTCTTTTTCATTGCCGCCCAGGTACAAAAACTCATCGCAGTTGCCCACCAGACTTTCCCAGGAGTCCTTGAACAGAGCCTTTAGCTGGCTCATGTTCTGGATGATGATGCTGCAGTAAATGGAACGGGAACGGCAGGTTGCCAGGATCTTCTCAAACTCATTTGGCAGGGATACGTTTGGAAACTCATCCATGATGCAGTTGACCGGAACCGGGAGGGCACCGCCATGCACACGGTCTGCCATGTAATAAAGCGTCTGGAAAAGCTGGCTGTAGATCATGCCTACCAGATAATTCAAAGAGGTGTCTGCATCCGGGATACAGCAGAAAAGGGCAACTTTTCTTTCTCCCATGTTGGAAAGATCCAGTTCATCAGTATTGGTCAGCTTGGCAATCTGCGGCAGATTGAAGGCTGCCAGCCGGACACCTACACTGATCAGGATGGACTTGGCGGTCTTTCCTGCCGCCTGCTTGTAAATGTGATACTGCTTGACGGCAATGCTGTCCGGGTCCCGCATCTCCAGACGGTCAAACAAAATGTCCAGAGGGGACTCGTAGTCCTCGTCCTCTTCTTTTACCTGTGCCGAGCCTAACATCTCCATAATCATGGCGAAGTTCTGTTCTTCCGGCGGAGCTTCGTGGAGCAGATACAGCATCAGTGCCTGAAGCAGTGCGGTTTCGCTCTTCTCCCAGAAGGGATCGGAGGACTGGGAACCTTTGGGTGTGGTGTTTTGTATCAGATTGGAAATAAGACGGAGCACGTCTTTGTCATCGTGGACATACTCGAATGGATTGTAGCAAAAAGATGTGTCGGGATTGATGAGGTCAAAGACACGCACCTCATATCCTTTCTTTTCCAGCAGACCGCCTGTCTTTCGGAGCAGCTCGGCTTTCGGATCGGTGATGACCATCGAACAGCAGCACTGCATGATGTTTGGCAGGGCAAAGCCTCTGGATTTTCCTGCACCGGAGCCTCCCACTACGAGAATGTTGAGACATCTGCGGTGCTTGTGGGTGTCAAGGCTAATGCGGAAGTTCTGTGTCAGCAGGATGTTCTGGGAGTACGGCTTCTTGCTATATTTCTTACAGATCTGCCGGGCATCGCCCCATCTGGCAGAGCCATGTTCTTCCCCTCTGCGGTAGTTCTTCTGACTGGAATAAAAAATGCCGATCCCGGCTGCGTAAAGTAACGTGCAGACCAGCATCGACTTGATGGTGTATTCCGTATAATGAAACTGGAAGGGATGGTTCAGCTTTTCTGTGAGAACCTCCATCAGCTCGAAAAGATTCCTGCCCGGCTGGATGGCATCCGCAAGCAGGATTGCTACCCACCAGATGACAGGCAGTCCGGCAAGCCAAATCACCCAGTCTGACTTCCGGCTGTTTGTTACCGGGATGGCTGCTGTTTGGGCCTCTCTGCTCTTGGCAGGTCTGTAATGTGGAAGCTGTCCACTCCCGGAACGAGGGCAAGGCTGCTTCCATTCTCCCAGTTTACGTGGATCTGCCCTGCATCGTCTACCATATCCACCTTACCTTTTAAGCCGGGTGGCATGTGGCTCTCCCCCTCCATGCTGTTAAGCATGACCTCGGTTCCCGGCGGATATCTTCTCCGCATGGCTTCTATTCTTTCTTGTGTCATATTTCTGTATATTTGTACCACATCCTTTCTTCATCTTCCCCTTCCACGGTATGGGCGGTATCTGGATTTCATGATCTTTAACAGGACGCTGTCGATCCCATCGGAATAGCGTCCGTTTTTCAGGTATGTGTCCCGGAGCTGGTTTAAGGCTTCCACGGATTTGCTGTGTTCGGCTTCTGTCAGGTAGAGCTTTCCCTCTTCCTGCTCTGCCAGCTTCAGAACCAGATCCCGTGTGGTATCCACCGGAAGCCCCTGTTCTTTTTCCTGCCGGAACACTTCCCGGAGTGCATGGATCAGCATGTGGTTCATGATCCGGTCCATCTTTACATATCGCATTCTTGTCATAGGCGAGCCTCCTTTTTTCCTCTTTTTCTCAACCACAACATACCACACTTCCTCCCGGAAAGCTACTGCAAAAGAGCCGGAAAAGCCCCTTTTTATCAGCGTTCCGGAGACTTTTTACTCTTGGCAGGTTTCTCCGTTTTTTCCTCCGGGATGGCAAATTCATCGGTCATAAATTCCTGCTCGCTTTTGCCAAGGTTGCGGTCTACCTGCTTGCCAATGGAATAGGCTGCACTCTTTACATCCTGGATAAAGGAGCGGAGTTCTTTCGGATCTTTCTGTCCGAATGCCTGCATCTGGCATACCTTGTCAAAGGAAAAACCGGAGACATCCACGCCGTATTTCTGTGCTGTCACATACGCCGCACAATAGGCCTGTGCCGATACCCCTGCCCGGCTGTAGCTTCCATCGTGATGGTCAAGGGATGCACAGGCCAGCTCCCGGCTGATGGAATGGAACGTTGCATTTTCGCTCATGCCATTTCGGACATAGATCGTCCGCTTATTCGGGATGTACTGTGCCTGTACCTTATCCGGCAGATTGTCTGCGATCTGAATCCGTACCTCGCTGTCGGTCAGCAGTGCTTCCATCAGCTGGTCCATCGGCTTTGGCTCTGCCTCTTCTGGCTGCTTGGTACGGATCTGGCTGATGTCATAGGCTTTCTGGATGGAGTACCCCTGCTGGATGACACCGTCCTTTTCATATTCCTGTCCGACAATGAAGTTGTATCCCTTGCTTCCGGTCTTGACTACCTTGCCTTCTTCCTTCCATTTTTCAAAGGTCTTGACCTGCCGGATCTCCGGATTCTGTGCATAAAGCAGGAACAGGTTGTCTGTCCTCTGCGGCTTGCACTGTCCCATAAAATCAAGGAATCCTTTTAAGGAGTCCCCATTCTGGAAGACCTCCTGTGCCTTTCCATCGATCATACCCCAGATTTCTTCCCTCTCCTGCTTTTTCTGTGCGGCATATTCTTCTTTCGATAACCGCTGGGCGGACTGCTCCTGCGAGTCCTGCCCTAAAAATTTTGTCAGGTCCATCTCCTACCTCGCTTTCACCTTTCGTTTCTTTCTTGCTTTCTTCTGCGTTTTCCTTGGTCCACGGTTCTTTTCCCGGCTCCGCTTCTGGGATTCCTCTGCTTTCTCCCGTTTGATGTTCTCCAGCTCCCGGCGGACACTGGGACGCTCCTGTTCCCTCTGCCCTGCATCAGTCCCTTTTTCCTGCCCGGTAGAAATATTTCTGCTGTGCAAGGAAGAGCCGGACAGATTCTCTTCCCCCTCTTCCTGCACCGGGATAAAATTTTCCGGTTCGGAAAACTCCTTTTCGGGATGATTCTGGTTCTTTTCCTCTTCAGAAAAGTCCATGTCACCGACCTGGAATGCTTCGTCCAGATCGCTGATTTCAAACTGCACCTCGCCCTCCGGCATCTGCACAGTTTCCTGTACTGCTTCGGTTTCCGGTGCTTCCATTCCGGCGGTTACCTCATGGACAGCTTCCCCGACTTCGCTCCTTACAAAATCAAGGTTCATCTTATCCATGACACGGTTGACTTTGGCTGCATCATCGGCAAAGACCATGACCTCGCTCATCTCCGGGTTCTTTTTATCCCGGATGATCACATAGAGCAGTCCTCGTTTCCTGCCCTCACTGCAGAATTCACGCAGGCGGTCAGATGGCACAGTGAAGAACTTCAATGGCTTGTTCTCCTTTAACATCCGCACCATTCTGGTCTTGCCCCTCGTTTTCTTCTGGTCTTTTAATACGGCGGCAACAAATACCGCCAGATGCTTTGCCAGCGTACCCGAAAGCCTGAGCCCGTGGTCCACGCCGTCTAGGGAATACCGGACGATCTGGTCCGCCGCATCGCCTCCATAATTCATGTTGTTCACCTGCTTTCTGTTCTCGGTTTTCTGTTTTTCTCCGTCTGTTCTTCTTCCTGTCTCTGGATCTGCTCTGCCAGACGCATCTTTTCTTCCATCTCCTGGGACTGCTGTTCGATCCGGATACAAATGCGGATATCCTTTCGAAGCGGCTTCAGTTCTTCGGTGATCTGACCGATCCTGACACTGTCCGGTTCGCTCCGGTAGAGCCGCTTCCGCTCTTTCGTGAGTGCCTGTACCCTCTCTTCCAACGATGTGCGGTAGGCGAGTAGCTCTTCACGGCTAGTAATCTGATGCTTCTGTAGAAATTCCATCTGCTCGATCCTGGCATCCAGTTTTCGGATGTCTGCCCGGAGCACCGGGGAAATCCTTTTCGGCTTCTGCTTTAGTGCACCCATCTGGTACAGATAGGAATAGTACAGGGCCTGTATCCCTTTTAACTTCTTTTTCGGGAATCTGGAATCTCCTTCTTTTCCAGCAGGTATCCTGCTCTTGGGCTGCAAGATCCACTGCCGGATGCTCTCTTCCGAGTAATGCTTCCCAAGGCTCCGCAGACGGATATACCGTTCCATCCCCGGTGCTTTTAATGCAATGTACTTCCGGTTCAGCTTCCACTGGTATCCCCTCTGCTTCATCTGTTCCAGAAACTGTTTCCATGTGAAGCTCTCTGCCACAGCATCCCGGATGTCCAGACGGATCGAGGTTCTCCAGGTCGGCTTTCCGTCCTGTTCTGCCATCCACTGTGCATAGGATTTCCCTTTGCCGTTTTTCGGTTCGATGACAGATAAGCCGTATTTCAGGCATAAGGCATCCGAAGCTTTCCGCACATCCTCATAGTAACTCCTGCTGTTGCTGTGGTACTTTTTCCCATCTTCCATGCTCACGGAATTAAACACGATGTGGTTGTGGTAATGCTCCGTATTCAGATGGGTGGTGATGACTGCTTCGTATTTTCCCTGAAGGAGCCTTTCTGCCATTTCCATGCCGATCTGGTGAGCAAGCTCCGGGGTGACTTCCCCTTTGACAAAGCTCTGCACCAGATGGTACCCCTGTACTCCGTCCATCTTGTGGTATCGTTTCTTCGTAGCTACCATATCTTGATAGGCAGTCTCACAGACGCAGCCGATGGCATCCTCAAAAACGGAACGCTCCGTCTTGTCCCGATTCATGGCGTAATCGATGGCTTCTTCCAGAGAGCCGGCACTCTGCCCTTTCTTGGTGGTCTTATCCTTGTTTCGGATGTACGTGATGGAATTGTCCAGACGGCTGACCGGGATGATACTGGTGTATGCCATCGGCTACCATTCCTCTTTGACCAGCCTCCATGTCTCTTTCGTCATGCGGAGCATTTCCCGGATACTCTCTTCCCCGGCCATCCCACAGCCGTTGGCTACATGGGCAAGCTGATTGGCGTTGTTGCACAGACCGGATATTTTCCGCAAAAGCTCCGTATGATGCTCACAGGGTCTTGCCCGGACTTCGCCACCCATGACAATGGAACGGATGTATTCCTCACGGGACAGGCCGCTTTTTTCTACCTGCTCTTCCAGAAAACGCAGCTCTTTTGCATTGAGGCGGACTGGTATCACATGGTTCCTTTTTCTCATCTCTTCACCTGCTTTCCAACGGGTTATTGGTTGCGTCATTACATTTCACGATTTTTCCAGATCAGGAAACCTGCCAGAACGCCGATGGCTACCGCTGCAGCAATGATCTTTTTCTTCATATGGGCCTCACCCCCTTTCCGATACCTGGCACAGCTCCATCGGGGCGAACATGATCCCTCTCTTTTCCATCTCTTTTGCGAATTCCAGGAGGTTCCATTTTTTCCCATCAATCATAGCAGAATCGGCATCCAGATAGTGGCAGGTGGATACGTTCCGCTCTCCATTTGGGGCATTCTGCACAAGGCTTTCCCCGTCTGCCAGACGGAACAGTTCCTCTCCCTGGCTGTTTACAAAACAGATGCACACGCCGTGGTCAATGATCTCCTTTGGTTTCATCCGGCACCGCTCCAGTGCCTCATCCTCACGTTTTCCAGCTATGAAAAGACACATTGCAAAAACGCCCATTACTCCTCCGGTCATTGTGCCAAGTATAAATCCCAACATTTTTTCGTTCTCCTTTCGTCTGTTTACGGCTCGGTATGGGGGATTGGGGTTCTCCCCAAAGTGCGTTTGGATATCCAAACGCTATGCTTGCAAAACCAGTCGCATCCGGTTTCGTCCCCTCTGAACCAGTCGTTTTTCTGAATCATTCATTTTCCTTGATTTTGCTCAACCCATCCAGTGTGGTACAGATGATATGGAGTCTGTCAGCCATGCTGATCTCCGTGTTCATCGTCCCGGTGGTCTCTTTTCCGCAGACAACCACCATCCTGCACCGCCTTAATATCTGGTGGGACATTCTCCGCATGGCCTGCATATCCTCTGCATCCCCGTCATCAAGGAATGGGGAAAAGCTGTACTGCGGGCAGATCGGCACATATCCCAGTTCGTAGATCTTCCGGCAGTACCGCTGTACTTTGGTCTTTCCTTCTTCTGCAGAACAGCAGACATAAGCAAGTGCCTGTTCCAATACGACCATCTCCTTTCCTGGCCGGACAGGTTTCCTCTGCCCGGCGTTTTTCCAAAAAGAAACACCCACAAAGCATTCCGCTCTGTGGATGTCTTGTGGACATCTGGATTCTTTTCTTCTCTTTTTCAGATGTCTGCCAGACATCCGGCTACTGTGGTTCTTTGTTTTCCGCTTCTTCCCCAGCTTCCAGTGCAATGCGGACACGGTCGCTTCCCAGCTTATAATACGCATCGGTCACTTCAATGCCGACTGCCTGAAACCCCGACTCTGCCGCCGCAAGGATGGTAGTACCAGCTCCGGCAAACGGGTCTAAGATCAGGCCGCCCGGCTCACAGATCTGGATGACATCCTTCATCAGCTGGAGCGGCTTTTCTGTCACATGGATGCGGTTCTGGGGATTCCCATAACGGAACACACCCGGAAGGCAGGACACCGGGCGGTTGATCGGCATCGGTCCGTTGCTTCCCCATACAATATATTCTGCCTGCTGGCGGAATCTGCCTTTCTGCGGACGGGAGTTCCCCTTGTCCCAGACGGCAGTCCCTCTCCAGATCCACCCTGCCCACTGGAGGGCATCGGTGATGGACGGGTACTGTCTCCAGTCAATAAAGAGGCAGATCGGAGCCCCTCTCTTGCAGGCTTTCCGCACATCGTACAGCCATTCTGCCATCCAGTGGGTCCAGGAACGCTGGTCTTTATTATCCCCATCAAAATCCGGCAGGGCATTTTCTGCTTTCATGCTGCTGTACTTCTGGTTGGTAGTTCGGTTGCGTTCGTTCTGCTTGGTTCCCCCGGACGCATAGGGCGGATCGGTTATAACTGCATCAAAGATCCCCGGCTGGAATCCTTTGACCAGTTTTAAGGTATCTCCATGCAGGATACGCCAGTTCTCCCCTCCGGCAGACTCATCCGGCACACAGTCCGGTTTTAAAAGATCTTCAAGTTTCAGGGTATTTCCCATAGGCATCATCCTTTCGGTCGCTTATTTTCCAGATTTCTCTGGAAGTGCTTTTCTTTATGGAACTGCTCATCGGCAGGTATCCTCTTTTTTCAGTGTTTCTTTTCTTGGCGTTCTGGGCTGTTCACGGTGGTCCGACAGCTCGGTTTCCACGTATTCGCTGATGATTCCCAGCGCTTCATAGTAATTGCTGCTCTTGTGGACACGATCCGCCATTTCGTTGGCCTGTTCGGACATCCCAGCACGTCTAAGCAGTCTTGCGGCATCCCCAAGGATTGAGAAAATATTTCCGTCATGCCCTAAGAGCTTAAGTTCTGGACGGGACGGCTTTTGTTCCGGCTGCTTTTCCTGCACACCGTTTTCCGGTGCTTTCACCTGTATCTGGAAATCCGAGCCGGCACCAACATAGAAATGTAAGTATAATTCACCACCGTCTACCTTGATCTCCCGCTGTTCCAGACTTTCTCCCCAGCCATCGCTGTACTGCCCTCTCAGATACTGCCCCACCACACGGTATTCCTCTGGTGTCAGATTCTCCCGGAGTGTCAGGTTTGCACAGCCATATAAAACGCCCTCCTGTTCCTTTACCGCCATTGTAATGCGTTCCACTTTTTCCTTAATGTCCTTGTTTTGGTCAAAATAATCGATCAGGTTGCATGGCTGGTTGTCAGGCATACCGAGCCGATTGATCTCGTCAACCTTTTCTGCGATGGATGTCTGATACTGCACCAGGTCAGGTCCTTCCAATGGCTCCGCATCATCCAGATCCACAATGTCTGAATAGTCCGGAATAAACTCTGCCATCAGAGGTGACAGCATTCCCACTTCTATTTTATCTTTCAAAGCATCACCTCGCTTCCCTATTCTGCCGTTTCTCCGGTGTACGGGCAGCCATTTTTGCCATGTCTGCCCAGTCTGCCCCTTCGATTTCCGGCAGGTTCTCGATGATCCGATAGCTTCCCTCGTAGGCTTTTCGGATATGTTCACACGCCCACCGTCCGGCAAAGTCATTGTCGGTACACACTTCGATCTCGGTGATCTCCGGGTGCTGGGACAGAAAATGTTCCAATGCCTGCGGCTTTTTCATGCTCCGCTGGCTCTGCCCTTCTTTTGGTGCGCTGATCCCGCCAAGCTCCAGACGGTACTTATCCCGGCTTCCTTGTCTCTGTTCCAATGTCATGTGGGCAAGCACATCCACACAGGCTTCATAAACAGCAACCCGTCTGCATCCCGATTTCGCCGGAACACAAAAAGCGTATGCCTTTTCACTTCCGGCCTGTTCCATCTTAAAAGACTTTCCGCTGGCATCGTAAATCCCACGCAGGAAAGCATATCTTGCCACCTGGTTTTCATCCCGTCCTATGAACACGGCATTGTGGTAGGGCAGACTCTCATATAAGATTCCCAAATGAACACACCGCTGTAAGACCTCGCCACTGATGCCCCGCTCTTTCAGATAGCGGAACACCCTGCGGCAGTCTGGGCTGGCCGTAGGCAGGACAAATGGCTTCTTTGGCTTTGCTTCCACTGGAGGAGGGATATAGGTGGGATACTCATCTTTCAGCATTTGCACTGCCTCCAGAAAAGAACACCCGTCTACATGAATCAGGAAATTTAAAGCACTGGTGCCCCCGATATCTCTGGATTTCCAGTGCCACTGGCTGGTCTGCTCGTTAATCTTAAAGCTGTCGTGGTCTGTCAGCTCCCATTCATTTCTGGCTGAAGATTTTTTCAGACGGTTTGGCTGATATTTCTTCAGGTATTCAATGGCGGTGATCTCCCTTGCACGTTTGATTTCTTCTTCCGGAATCCACGGCATTACATCACGGTATCCCGGAGCTGCTCTGCCTTATCCGTTTTCTCCCACGGGAATTCCTTTCTTCCAAAATGCCCGAACACCGCACTCTGTCGGTAGATTGGCCGCTTCAGGTGCAGGGTGTCACAGATCTGGCTTGGGGTAAGCCCGAACACCAGAGGGATCGCTGCGGCGAGGCAGTCATCCGCACAGATCTTTCCCGTTCCAAAGGTATCCACCTGCACCATGACTGGCTGGGCAACCCCAATGGCATAGGCAAGGGACACCTGGCATCGGCTGGCAAGTCCGGCAGCTACCATGTTTTTGGCGATGTAACGGGCCATGTATGCCCCGGAACGGTCAACTTTGGAACAATCCTTCCCGGAGAATGCACCGCCGCCATGCGGTACCAGGCTGCCGTAGGTATCCACCATTAGTTTCCTTCCGGTCAGTCCGGTGTCTGCATCCAGACCTCCGCACACAAATCTGCCCGATGGGTTAATCAGGATCTTGGTATCCTCATCCGGTGGCAGCATACGGAGTGCCGGGCGTAACACTTTCTCCCGGATCTCATGCTCCAGCTTCCGAAGGGATTTTTCCTTTTCATGCTGGCAGGACACAATGACGGTATCCAGCCGGGCAGGTCTGTCATCTTCATACTCCACGGTCACCTGCGCCTTTCCATCTGGCAAGATTCCCGTGATATATCCGCTTCTACGGCTTGCAGACAGTTCCCTTACAATGCGGTTCGCCAGAACCACTGGCATCGGCATAAGCTGCGGTGTCTCATCGCAGGCGTAGCCAATCATGATGCCCTGATCCCCGGTACCGCTGGCAAGTCCGCTCTGAACAAAAACAGTCCCTGCCCTTCGTTCTCTGGATCTCTCCACTGCCCCGGCGATATCCGGACTCTGTTTGTGGATGAGGGCATCCATGTGGATTTCCTCTGCTTCATAGCCTGCACTCTCCAGCACCTTTTTGATGATTTCAAACACCTGTGGCTCAAATCGGCTGGTGATCTCTCCTGCTACAATGATGTTCCTTTTGGTCGCCAGCACCTCGCAGGCCACTCTGGAATTTTCGTCCTCTTTCAGACACGCGTCCAGAATGCTGTCTGCGATCAGGTCGCAGAGCTTATCCGGATGTCCTTCTGTTACGGATTCTGCTGTATAAAATCGTTTCATAATCGTTACCATCCTTTCCAAGTAAATAATAACGGCAGGAAACGCTCCTTTCTGGAACACTTTCTGCCGGATCTGGGTTATAAGTTGTCTCACATTCTGCACTTTTCTGGTACTTTCAGACACTTTTTTCAACCTAAATACTACCAATGCACACCCTTCATAATCCCCCTGTTTTGAACACATCCCTGCCCGTGCGGTCATTATTTGTCTCATTTTCTGCACTTTTCGGGTACTTACGAACACTTCTGACTCCACACTGCCCCGGAAACCGGCACCGCCAGGACGATGTTCCTGGCACCGCTCCATTCATATGAACACGTGACGAGCGTCAAAACCTTATCGTATATACACTTCAGGTAATCATCCCCGGTTTCGAACACTTCCCTCTGCTTAGCTGCTTTTAAATATTCCTGCACTGCCTCCGCATCTGCGAGTTTCTGCTGGAATGGGAACAAATTCCTGTCTGCTTTCAGCACCGTGACAATTCGGTATTCCTGAATGCTATCCTCTGTCTGAAGATAAGCAAAGGGATGCTCCTGATAGTACGTTTCATCTGCATATAAGTCCAGATTTCCGAACATTGCCCCACTGTTCATGTTGTGACCGTAAATGATAAGGTTCCGACTTTCAGACACTTTACAGTCTGCCTGTAAAAACAGGCTTCCGTTGATGTCATATTCCTTTTTGTAATTCCGTTTCAGGTAAAACTCCCCATTCTCCTGTTCGGACTGAAGCACCGGGTAATCAATCCCGGTATCCGGTATTGTCAGCCATCCCTGCACATCCGGGTATTGTTCCCGAAGAGAAACAAGGTCTACCGCAGCCACCGGGCATTTTCTTCCAGCTGGTTGGTCTTTCTTTTCAGAGCCTGAGGCTCCCGGAGCTTCCGGCTCCGGGAAATTCCCTTTCAGCTCTGCCATCAGCTTTTTGTTCTCCATTGGAAGATATACCATGTGGTAAATCAGAAACCCGGCACTTGTCAGCGTCACTGCAAGGCAGATGATCTTGAAAAACCTCTGTAAGATTCCTGTCTTTGGTTTTTTCTTCATCGTTCCTGTCCGGCTTTTCTCTGCTTCTTTGGCTGACTCTTCTGCGTCTTTCCCGGCACAGGCGGTTTCCTTGCTGCTTTCAGGATCGGCTCTGTCGGGATTTGGTTCTGTCTGCAGCCCTTTAAGATCCCAGTCAGGTACGACCGTCCGGGCGGATTAAAGTTCTGCATGTAATCTTTTGTCATGATATAGACAATGGCTTTGATCTCTCTTCCATCTTTGTTCTTGACAGTGATCTCCTGCTTGTCGTAAAAATCAGGATAGCCTTCATAAAGATCCAGGCTCTTTTCACAGTCCCCGGTCAGTGACCAGAGGACGCCGTCCACATGGCTTCCCTCTTCCGGGAAGATGGTGGCAAGGCCGCTTCCTGCGGCTGCAAAGGTCAGCCGATACCCCTCCAGGCGGACGATTTCTACCACCTCCGCCTTTGGGCACCGATATGCCATCTGGTCCAGATCCATGTTGCTTCCATACGCAAAATATAATTGTTTCAGCCTATCTGCCCCCTTTTTTCTTCTTTCTTCTGGATGCCACACCCATGCCGATCAGACCGCCTGCGGAAAGAATCAGGCACAGGGCCGGAATCCAGAGGTTGGTGTCATCGCCTGTTTTCGGGTTGCTTACAAACGGGGTATCCTCCGGCAGCTTCTCGTTCGTCACTTTCTGGATGACTTCGATCACTGGAGTTTTGTCATCTACATAGGTAAATGTCACCTCATGTTTGGTCTCATCCAGCTGATAGCCCTCCGGTGCTTTGGTCTCAACCAGATAATAGGTGGCTGCCTTATCAAATTTGCCGTCCTTATAAGTTCCGATTGCAAGCAGTCCGCTGGTTGCATGGCCGTTTTCATCAGTGGTCAGGGTTTCTACCACTTTGCCATCCGCATCCCTCAGTTCAAATTCTGCATCTTTCAGTGCTGCTCCGGCATCCTTATCTGTTTTCTCAATGATCAGGCGTCCCTTTGCGGTGTCATCTTTCATGGCTACCTTCTGGATCTCTGCGGTATCTGCCACCTCGAAGGTGATCTCCTCTGCAACGACATAACCGTTTGGAGCCTGCTCTTCTTTCAGGGTGTATTTACCAATCGGAAGTTTTTCGATATAATGCGGCTCTTTACCGGAAGTCCAGGTTTCTACGATGTTGCCATTTTCATCTGTGATGGTCAGTTTGGCTCCTTCGATCTCATTATCTCCGGTAATATCCGTTTTGCTGATCTTCACTTTGGTCACGTCATCTTCCATTACCTGTTTCTGGATCTCCGCAGTATTCTCTACGGTGAATGTGATGCTTTCCGCAGTGGCATATCCATCGGCCGGCTTGTTTTCTGTCAGGGTGTAAGATTTTCCTACAACCAGTTCTTTGATGATGTGCGGCTCCTTGGTGGATGTCCATTCCTCAACAACAGCCCCGTTTTCATCCGTCAGCTGTAATCTGGCTCCCGGCAGTTCCTCGCCCGTGGTCAGATCGGTTTTGGAAAGCTCCACGGTTGTCGGCTCATCTTCAAATACAAATTCATAGGATGCTTCTGCTTCTTTATCCCCCTGGTACTCAAAAACAAATTCCTGCTCTTCTCCGGTGGTGACAAATCCATCCGGTGCATACAGCTCCTTCACATAATAGGTTCCGTCGATCGGCAGGTCTGCAATAAAGGAAATCTTTCCATCTGCATCTGTTGTTTTTAACTCGATCAGGGTATCTGCTTCCATCAGCACCTTTCCAGATGCGGACAGGATGTCGTTTCTGGTGTACAGTCCAAAGATGCCGCCTTTTAATACACGGTCGGTATCCTTTTCTTTCTTCAGGACGTTCACTTTTACTTTCTGACGGTTGTTCTGCCAGTCCTCATCGTATACGACAACCGGGGTATCCTGGTCACGGTAGGAAAGATCTACATATCGTGGTTTTTCATCCAGCACATAACCATATGCTGTGCCCACCTCTTTGACATAGTATTTTCCAACCGGAAGGTCAGATACTTCTGCAACACCGTTTGCATCAGTAGTCACGGTTGCCACCAGCTCGTCCTTAGCATAATAATCCGGGCTTACACCATCGGCTGCTTTGATATCCTCTGCAGTGTAAATCTCAAAGGTAACGTCTGACAGGCTTCCTGTGATGTACTCAAACAGATGCTCTACAACGCCTTTGACATTGTCCAGCAGGGTGATCTTATCAAGGAATTCACCCTTCTTGTTTACGATCAGCAGGGCTTTCGGCACATCGTCTTTCATTTCCACTTTCTGTACTTTTGCGGTATCCTGAACGGTGAATTCCACATCCGTGGTCTTTAAATAACCAAGCGGTGCAAGAGATTCACGGAGGGTATAAGTTTTTCCAACGGTCAGGTATTTGATCACATGAGGCTCATCCTTTACGGAAGTCCAGCTGTCGATCACATTTCCATCCTTGTCCAGAACAGAAAGGGATGCCCCGTTCAGCTCTACGCCTGTGGTCAGGTCGGATTTTGTCACCTCGATGGTGGTCGGCTGGTTCTTCTTCACAGATTTCAGCTTGATGGTCGGAATGTCCTGCCCCTGATAGGTGGCATCAAATTCCAGTATCTCGTCAGAAGATACAAAACCATCCGGTGCAGAAATTTCTTTCACATAATAAGTTCCAAGCGGCAGGTCCAGGGTGAAGTGTGCCTGTCCTTTTTCATCGCTTGTGATCTCCTGTAATAAGGTATCTGCTTTCACAATAATCTTGTCACCGGATTTGATCTCGTTCTTATTGTAAAGACCGAATGTAGCTCCAGCTACCGTGCTTCCTGTTTCTGCATCCTGTTTTTCCACGGTGATGCTTACTTTCTGGCGTTCATTGGTAAAAGTCACTTCTTCGTCTACGACTGGGGTATCCTGTCCGGCATAGGTAAAAGTTACTTCTTCGCCTTTGGCATTCCAGGTGTAGCCCTCCGGCGTTTTTTTCTCTTCTACACGGTATTTGCCGAGCGGAAGGTTCTCTACTACGGCACTTCCGGTTTCATCGGTTGTCACCGTTGCCACCAGTGTGTCTTTGGCATATTCCAGATAACGGTTGCCGTTCTCATCTTTCTGATGGTCTGCGGTATAGATATCTTCTGCGGCATAAACCTCAAACACGGCTCCTGCAAGGCTGGCTTCCTCGTGGATGAAATCCTTGTCAAAACCTTTGACTACTTCTCCTTCCTTGTGGATGGTCAGTCTGCCTTTTGCCGGGTGGTTCTCGAATTCCACCTCGATGATCAGGTCACCGCTGACCGGATCTTCCTGGTATGCAGTATCGCTGTCTACCTTGATTTCCACGGTATTGGCACTGTGGGTGTATCCATCCGGTGCAGTCACTTCTTCGATGCGGTAATTTCCACAAGCCAGATTCTGTGGCAGGATCAGGTATCCATTCTCATCCGTAAAATAAGATTTATGTACCATAGTAGATGGGTAGGTGGTCACCTGTTCCACATATTTCTTGTTATCCAGATCGTATACTTTAAACTCAGTATTCGGAACCAGGACAGATTTCTTTGTCTCGTCATCTTTTTTGACGATCTTTAATTTTGCTTCAAACTCTTCGTCCAGAAGCACACGCCATACCTGCGGCTGATCCGGATTGTTTTCCGAGATCACAACCTTAAAGTCATCGACTGGTTTGAAGTTGTGCGGTGTGGTGGTCTCCCTTACAATGTAGGTTCCGTATGCAAGCGGAATGGAGCATGCATATCCACGCTCATCCGTGAACATTTCTGTCTGTCCGTCTGCGGTCAGTACAACCGGAGTTGCAGATGCAAAGTCATAGGAACCGTCCTTATTTTTCTTCAGGCTGCTCTCCAGATATGCACTGAATCCCACACCTTTTAACAGATCGGCATCGGTCTTACCATTGTTGGCTGCTTTAATGACCTGGAACGGCTGTTTGATCACATCTTCCAGAGAAGTTGCGGTACGTTCTACCGTCTGAACCAGATCTCCCTCGTCATTACACTCCAGATCATGTTCTTCCGGGTCTGCCAGATATCCAACAGGCGGCGTCAATTCTTTCACGTAATACTTTCCGAGATAGAGGTCTGCGATTTCTGCATTTCCCTCTGTATCCGTAGTCAGGGTTGCAATCTGCGTTCCTGCCGGGTAAAGGACACCTGTCTGTCCATCCGGATGAACGATATCCTCACGGGCATACAGTCCGTAAACCGCACCCTCAAGGGTTGCATCTCCCTGTGCGGTCTTTCCGGTTTCGGAATCCTCTTTTACCAGTTTGATCTTCGCATTGACACGCTCGTTCTGGAACGTGTGGCTGAAAGAAACGGTTGCCTCTTTGTCTGTGGTGTACTGGAACGTAAAAGAGTACACATCCTCACTGTTTCTGGTATATCCGGCCGGTGCAGAAACCTCTTTCATGTAGTAGCTGTTAGCGATCGGCAGGTCTGCCTGATATACGGCTTTTCCGTCTGTTCCGGTCACTACCTTCTCAATGAGGGTATCTTTTTTGACCACAACGGTTCCGTCCGCTGCTTTGATGTCGTTTCCGGCATACAGGCCATAAGTGCCGCCCGGAAGGTATTTCCTGGTTTCCTTATCCTGTTTGTATACGCTTACGCTTGCTTTTTGGCGGTCATTTTTGAATGTCACGCTTCCCATGACCTTCTCCACATTGCTTCCGGCATAGGAAAGGGTGATTTCCTGGCTTTCGCCTGTGCATACCAGATTTTGTGGTGCCTGCATTTCTTTTACCACATATTTTCCCAGATATAGATTATCCAGTGTGACACTTCCGTCATCCCCGGTAGTAAGTCCGGCTTTGACCAGTGCGTCTTTTTTATAAATGACGGTTCCGTCTGCGGATACAATATCCGCTGCGGCATAAACATTGTAAACCGCACTCTTCTGTTTCTGCTCGGTATAAACAAAGGAAACACCATCATCAGTTACCTTTGCTCCGGTCAGGACTTCTCCTAATTTATAAACAGTCAGGCTTGCCATCTGCTCTGCATCGGTAACGGTTTGTTTTACAGTATCTCCGATGACCAGTTTCACATCGTAGGCTTTGGTATCCAGCAGATATCCGTTTGGTACGGAGATCTCTTTCAGGTATACGGTATCCTGTGTTTTGGTGATCGTAACGCTGGAAGCTCCGTTGGCATCTGTGGCCGGCATCTTTGTGATCAAGTTCTTTCCATCCTTGTCACTGTAAACGCCATAAACTGCACCTGCGATGGCTTTGTTGCTCTTGCGGTCCTTCTTTACGATCTCTAGAGTTGCCTGTTTTACCCATGACACTTTAAAATCTACATACTTCTCATCGGTCACGCCCTCGCCAAATACCAGGGCAAGGTCCTGTGTCTCGCTTCCGGTTGTGATCTTGTAAGCGGAATAGTCTTTGATGATGCTTCCCTTCATGGTAACAGACCATTCCCCTTTGACATCCACTGCCTGTGTCAGCGGTGCAGATAAGTAGAATTTGGTACCGCCGCAGATCTCCACGGATGCACCTGCACTGCTTGTTTTTCCCGTTGTCACATTATGCAGTTTGACACCGGAAGGCAGTTTCATGGTGATGGTCTGCAGTTCGGATGCCTTAAAGGTGATCTCTTCTGTTCTCTGGCTGTTGCCGCTGATATATGCGGTAACATCTGCATTGGAGAAACTCATGTCCACTTCCGGTATCTCCGGCTGGCTCATGCAATAATTGTAGAGTTCCATTGCCAGAGCCTGTCCGGTTGCATTCGTACCGGAAAAAGCGTCACTACTGTTATTGGCATAAGACGCAGCCAGATGGACAATGATAAACTGTTTTCCAGCGGAAAAATCAGGATGTTTCTCTGAGAAAAATCCATTTTCGCCGGATGCTTTTGTGCCGTAGTAGCATACTTTTGCCAGTGCTTTGCTGTCACCCAGTTTGGTGATCTTATAAACACCATCCCCAGGTCCTGCTTTTGACGGCTGCACACAGTAGGCAGTTGCAGACACGTTTCCAAATTTTACGGTATATTTATAGGTTACATAAGAACCCAGACCGTAGTCTGCATAATAGTATGCAGTCCCTCTTGTCACATCTACATCCTGTGTTGCTCTTGTACTGGTATTGACTGCGGTGAAAGAAACGGTTTCCCCATCTTCCATTGCCATAAGGTCAATATCCTGTTCCCCTGCCTGCTCCAGAACATCGCTGAGTGTCAGCCCGGATTCTTTATCGGTTGTATTTTCTGTTTCGGCTTCCTCTAATGCGGCATCAAACTCAGATTCAGAAAGTCCACCCTGAAATTCGGGTTCTGTTTCTTCCGGTTCTTCTGTTTCAGATTCAGCTGTCTCCGGCTCAACAATTTCTGTCTCTACAGGCACTGTCTCAGTTTCTTCCTGCGAGGCAGCTTCCTCATCATCAGAACCTGTATCCTCTTCGGTAACTGCCTGTTCTGTCTGCAGTTCACTCTGAGCTGCTGTCACAGGCTCTTTTACGATCAGGTTTCTCCCAATCTGATAAACCGGGTGGTTCTGGTTGACTGGCTCCACATAATAAACGGCATGGTAAATGTCTGCATGGCTGGTGCTGAAGTTCTCCCCGGCGTCATTCTCTGCTTTCTGGAATGTCACTTTGACTTTGCTTTCGTCCTTGATTTCCAAATTTGTAAAATCCGTGGAAACATCAAAGTCCTGTCCGACTTCCAGCTCCAGATCGGTGGCTTTTACCACTTCATTTTCATCCAGCTGATCCTTTACGGATTCATACGCTGGCGGTTCCGCCGCTTTCGGCTCTTCCGAAGCATACACCGTCAGCGGTGAAATGACCGTGGATAAGATGGTGACTGCCGCCATCACCCCTGAAAGGATTCGCCTGAATCGATATTTACTCTTCATGTTTTCTACCTCTTTCTTCTTTTTCTTCATTTTGCATAAGAACAGCCGGATGTTTCCACCCGGCCTGTCTGTTCTCATTATTCTGTTATCTCGCATCATCTGTCCGTCTTGGATTCTGCAGACAGGCATAGGTACTTTTGTCATACCGCCATGCCTTATCCCCGTCCAGATTGGCAAGTAGATGCTTCCGTACATTTTTGTATTCGTCCCCGATCAATCCGAGGCGGAGCAGAAAGGTGCGGAACGTAAATGCCGGGTTATCCCCGATCTCCGTCTTTTTTGCATGGGTACAAGATTGGTTGATCGCCTGTGCGGATATGGCAAGTGCCAGTGTGATATTCGACCGGACTTTTCCTGCATGGAGGGTGCTTTCAAAACAACGCCATTCCAGTGTTCCCTTGGAAAAAACAGCATGTAGGTTTAAGGCATAATACCTTGTCCAGTTGTAATGCTCGGAGCTTCCGTCATTTCCCTCATACCATGCCCTTTTGAATTTTTCCATCGTGATGGTGCTGTTTGGCATCCGGCGGATCTTCTCCAATACCATAGGACGGACTTTCTGGCAATACTCATCTTCCCTTCTCGTCTGTACATTTAAGGCTTTGAACAGAATATCCTCTTTGCAGTACATGATCGTCAGTGCATTTTTCAGACTCCTTGGTGTATGATTGGATGCGTCCACATGGACATGCATGCCACAGGATGAATTGACAAAAGCACCTGCGTTTTTGACACACCGCACCACTTCCTGGAGTTTTCCCATTTCCGAATATTCCAATTTCGGGGATACCATTTCTGTCGAATAATCTCCATCGGCATCTATTACAGTACCATTTGCCAGCCTTTCACAGTCGATACTGCTGTCTCTTGAAAATTTCCACGTTTTTCCATCTGAATCTTTTACACACCAGGAATCGTAAGAACGGATATGATATGGCTCTGTTCCGAACATTCTTCCAATCGCAACAGCCGCATCATAGCGGCTGATACCTGTCATCTCAATCTCTGTACCAAAATACTGGTCTTTTAGGTCGATCTGCTTCACCCACCCTTCGCTTCTGGAACAGGTGAGCCGCTTTGGATCTCTTCATCTACTGCTTTCAAATTTCTGCCTATTGCTTCAATGACATTGACAGTGACACCATTACCGGCCTGCTTGTAAAGCTGGTTATCCGATGTTTCTTTTTCCATCTTGGAAATCTGACCATCCCGATATCCCTGCAGCCGCAGACACTCCCTTGGCGTCAGCCTGCGGATTCTGCCGTGGTAAATCACTCCATGACGGTCAGTTGCCGTAATGGTGAACATTGGCTCTTCCGGTTCTTTCATCCTTCTTCCATTCTGGCGGACTTTTTCCTTGGCCGGTGTCAGCACTGCCCTTGGCGGTTCTTCCACCAGCACCCCGGAACTTTCGCCTCTGTGGTTATGGATGCTGGAATCCTGTCTGGTATTCAGACATCTTGCAACGTCTGTCACCAGCGGCGGAGGGGAGATATCTACAAAATGCAGTGTTCCCTGCTGGTTTCCGGTCGTCAGGGTATGGGCGATCTCATGCCCGACTCTCCCCCTGCGACTGTTGATTCCCGGATATCCGAGATCGATGCTGTCCCCCTCGTAGGCCATCTTGTATCCTTTTCGGGTGTTTTCCTTGATTGGGATACCGACTTCGTATAATCCGGTCTTGCCGCCCATACCACCAGCCCCGCTGGTCAGCGTGCAGCTCAGTCCTTCTTCTGCGTAGACTCTTTCTCCCTGTTTGCCAGCATGGACTTGTATAAGAGCTGTTCCATTTGCTTTTGGGAAAGGTAATATTTTTCCGGCACATCTTCCATCAAGATATCCGACAATATACACCCGCTTCCTTGACTGGGGGACTCCGAAATCCTTGCTGTTAAGCACTTTCCATTCGACATGATACCCCAGTTCAGATAGCGTACTGAGGATGGTGTGAAACGTCCGCCCTTTGTCATGCGAAAGCAGACCGGGTACGTTTTCAAGGAGAAAATACGCAGGTCGTTTGTCTGCAACCAGTCTGGCAACTTCAAAGAAAAGGGTTCCTCTTGCATCGGCAAATCCTTCCCTTCGTCCAGCGATTGAGAATGCCTGGCAAGGAAATCCCGCACATAAAAGATCAAAGTCCGGCATTCGTTCTGTTTCAATATTTCTTGCGTCATTGCAGAACCACTCTCCTTCCGTATCAAACAGCACCCGGTAGTTGTGGTCTGCATATGCATCTGCTTCACAGTGTCCGACACAGGTGAAGCCCCCTGCCCTGTGCAGCCCTTCTCGGAATCCTCCGATTCCACTGAACAGGTCAAAAAATCGAATTGTTCCGGCTATCAGCCTCCCTTCGCTGCGAAAAAAACAGTGCAGATTTCTCTGCACCGTTTCCGTCTCTTGGTTTCTGTTTTGTGATGTCTATTCTTCTGATTCCGCTTCCTCTGGCTCAGATTCTTCTGCTTCTTCGGTTTCCAGTTCTGTTGGCTCTGCTTCCGCTGGCTCTTCGTTTTCTGGCTCTGTCGGCTCTTCATCTGCTTCAGCTTCGTCCGGTTCTGTCATTTCTCCGTCTGTTTCAGCTTCCAGTGCTTCTGTCTCAGGCTCTTCTGCTTCAGGTTCTACTGACTCTTCATCCGGTTCTGATTTCGCAGTCTCAGGATCTTCCATTTCTGTTTCTTCGGCTTCCTCTGACTCTGCTTTCCATTTGGCTTCTTCTTTTTCGATTGCATCTTCGATAAGCCCGATTAAGAAGTCTTTCTGTTTCATGCCATTCCTGGCGAGGACTGCTTTCAGTCTGGAAAATAAATCCTCGGTTACCTGTACTGCTACTGTTCTTAAATCTGCCATGTTCGTCTTTTCTCCTTTTCTTGTCATGTGTTCTTCGATTACCATTTCAAGGTATTTTGGTATGCTGATTCCTAACTCTTCGACTTCCAGTTTTAGCTTTTCATGCAGCTCTACCGGGATTTTTCCGCATATGTTTTTCATCTCCATTGTGTTCGTTCTCCTTTCTTTTTTCTACATACAACATACCCTAAAACGTGACAGAAAGCTATTCACAATACCCAACGAATATGAGGCTCTCAAAAGCTCCCAAAGGATGCAGATCCAATAACATTCAATAGGCATCACCCCTTTCAAAAATCCGTGATTTATACTAATTTGACTGCTTGAAATTTGGCTATTTTATCACCAGGAAAGACTTGACTTTTTCAGAATGCATCCTCAAGCCCGGAGAGAAAATCCAGCATCTGGGACGGGATTTCTTCCTTTTTTGAAACACTCTCCCCGGAGCCAGAAATGGAAACACCTGCCAGTTCTTCCCGGATTGCCTGCCGGATGCTTTTCTCCAGCTGGTTGTTTTCCTGATCTTTTAAGATCACCTGAACCAGATAGCTGCTCTTCTGTCCATCTGGAACACTTTGCAGGATCTCCCATGCCTTTTTGTGATCTGGGTTATCAAGGTTCAGGCGGAACGAGAAAACGGGTCTCTTTACTTCGCGCACATCTGCCCCACAATCCGCTCATAGCCGGAAGCATTGGCGTGTACGTCTGTCAGGTAAATCTGCCGACACAGCCCGTCCTGCGGTGTCACGTGCCGTTTCAGAATGCTGGCTCCGCCGCCCATGATCACGGACGGAATTGCCTTCAGATCGAACCCGGCTTCCATAATTGCAGACAGTATTTTCTCCGTGTAGAGCCTTCCCTGCCGGACAATGATTTCTTTTGCGGCCGGGTCCATGCTGCAGCTCTGGCCGTTCAGAACACGTTCGATCTGAATATCCGTTACAGACAGTCCGGTATTTCTGCGTACCTGCTCGGTGATCTCATCCACACACCGGATCACACCAAGTTCCAGGCTGCGGCAGGTAGCGGCATTTGGAACACTGTTGTCCAGCCGCATCAGGTCTACGGTCCAGCCACCGATATCTGCGAGAAGAACAGAAGGCTCGTCCCGAACACATTCCGGGTGGAGAGCCAGGGCTGAGTATCCCTGTGGGAACAGTTTTACATCCTGAATCCGGATCTCATAGCTCTCATCCTCGTACCGGAAACGCAGAGGCTGCTCTTTCCGAAACAGATATTCCCGGAAGCCTTTTTTCTCCCTGCCAAAACTTGCCAGTGGAAGACCGGCTGCCAGAACTACATCTGTTTTCCGCTCTCCCCGGCGATAGCGGATTTCTTGGGCAATGGCTGCCATTGTCAAAAGATAATAATTGTCATTGGAAGTCTTACTTCTCACCAGCGTCTGCCGCCCAGTTCCACACACATAAAATTTCCCATTGTACTGCAGGACATTCTGCATGGTATACGGCTCATAATCGTACCCGGTCAGTCCAGTCGGGAAACACACATGGGGAGTTTTGATGGCATAATATCCATGATCGATTCCTATAATGATAAGTCACCACATCCTTTCAGGTTTTTCTTGTTCTTTTCCAGCAGGTGGTCTTTTGGTCTGGAAAAAGAAAAAGGGCAGAACCCCGAAGAGCCCTGCCCATGATATTTGCATTAGTTTACGTTGCTATTTATTGTTCGTTATTAAAAGCGAATACTATTGTTTCTAGTAATTTTTTCATATTTTTCCATTCTTCTGTTTTAAAAACTTCATCACCTCTCTCAATTTTATTACGCATTTCATGAAACTTATGCTTTATATCATCTTTATAAGAAATCACTCCTTGATATAATGCTTCTTCAACATTATTTTTATTTCGTATTCGTTTTCTCGATTCCCATTCAATTGGATAATAGTTCCCACCAGTTTTTATAATGGAATCTGGCAAATACAATTCAATAGAAGCAGCTTTCTTGTTAATGTCATCAGGCACAATTTTCCCATTAGGTGCAATAGTTGGGTATTTATGAAACATTGTAATTTCTGGATATAATAATATTCTAAAATTTGCCGGCCAGTTTTTTATTTCATTTAATAATGAGCATTTACTAGAATATCCCTCTGCATCATTATCAAAAATTGCAATAAAATTTGCTCTAATTTTTGAAAAATAAAAAGTTTTAAGATTTTTTATTACATATGATGTTCCTCCATCTCTTTTTCCACCAGATTCATCACTGAAATCCATAAAATAAAATAAATCTGAAAGATGAGGATATAACTGTGACATCGCAAATTCTAAAATATCTTTATCGCTTGACCCTTCAACAAGAACAATTGTTTTTGAAACGTTCTCTGTCGCTGCTAGTGCTTTGGGAATACAATCATCTGCCCAATTATCCAAATTTGAGAAATCCAATATTATCTCCATATCATTTGCACAATATTCTAGTATAAGTCTGTATACATATTTATAATTGATTATTTCAGGATTTAAAGCATAAAATGATTCGCTATCCTCATCTTTCAAAGAATAAAATATAACTTTGTCACACTCTGTTGTAATATTAACCTCTGAAAGTGTTCCTCCAAATTGTATGTTTCCATTTGCAAGTTCATAAGAAACAATTTTTTTCATTGCATTTTTCCATTTTTTTAATGAAACATTTTTCTTAATCCGAATTTCATTATTCTTGTCCTCTTCATCATAATCTCCCTGTAAATGATACAAAAAAGATGAGTAGTCTACTGCTTGAACCATTTCATCATTAAATATTTTTTCAAAATTATTAAGTCCAAATCCCTGTGCATCTAAGCGTTCTTTTGCACGCCGAACAGTCGTCCTATACATATATTTAGTGTATGTTCCGGCATCTTTATCATCATCGTCTATATTACAATTATTTACTACAATAAGGTCATTTTTTGAAAAAAACAGACTAACGATTTTGCTATCCAAATAGTTTCTAAACCAATGTAATGATAAATTTCCAATTACTATATCTGCATATTCACTCATAATTAGCTTCACACCTTTTCGCTTCATTATTCTTTTACAAATTCATAAAATACAAATCTGCTCTATTGATAATGATATCACAAAAATGTTCTACTGCATATTTTAATTCAATTTTTGAATCCATTCTCTGCTTTCTTTGGGTGCATTTTTACAAAAATTCTGCATCCACATTTTATGCAAGCTAATTTCTGATTCTGTATTTCCTATGTTTCCAACACAGCCCCCCATTTCCTGAAGTGCTTCCAGACAATCCCATTCCTTTTTGAACTCTCCTGCAAATTCCATCCACACTTTTATATGGTATTCCTTAAAACCAAAATGGTAAATCAAGTAGGTCAACCTGTCAAAATCAGCTAACGGCATTTTTTCTTTTTTTCAGCAATAACCTTTTATCATGCTCGCTGCATAGATATAAAAATGCAAGCTGTTCTATCTTTGCCTGCTCCATATATTTCTCCCTTCTCTTCTACTTTGTCTCACTTTTACAACCGATTCTACCTTGTCCAATCGTTAAAATCAATACAGATGGTGCAAAAAGTGAGACAAGCCATCCTTTTACCAGAGAGGAAGAGATTTAAGATGCCAAAGCCAAGGACACAGTCTGGTGAGAAGAATCTGATTAGCCAGCGATTGATTGAACTTCGCAAGACCCACAATATGTCTCAGCGTGATCTTGCCTATAAACTCCAGTTAGCTGGTTACGATATGGATAAAAATGTAATCACCAGAATCGAAACAAACAAGCGTTATGTCACTGATCTTGAATTAAAAGCCATTGCTGAAATCTTTCAGGTTTCATACATATTTCTCATTGATGGCAAAGATGAATAGAAGTGACAAATGGGGAAGTTCCTTTCGTGCTTCCCCATTTTATCCGTCCCTTTTTTACAAATTTAATAGTTCCAGAATTTTCTGCATGCCAGCCTGATATAAAGATTCCGCATATAATATCCATCTCTCACTAACTTCAGTAACGTATTTGTCTATTGTTTTTCGCTTTTCTTTTGATAATCCCATTGTCTGAACCTGTTCTTCATATTTCGATATTTTTTCAAGCATTCCCTGGTACACTGTATTTTCTTTCAGCTGATCTTCAACCTCATCAATCCAGGTATCCAGCAGCAACTCCAGCAGTTTCTTTGTGTCACCGTCATCATTTCCCAATATTGCTTTTTTTAATTTTTCCAAGCATTGCTCCATAGGAGATCATTTGAGCCTGTCCCATATAAAAATGGTACTCTTCTTCTATCATTTCCTTTTCGCTCTCCAGTTGAAAATATCGATGTACTGCCTTATGCTCTTCTTCTGTTAGGCTGATTGACTGATTCGACTCCATAAATGTTTCTATCACTGGATACTTCTCTGTAAGTTCCAGTATTTTCTTTTGCAGTCTCTGGTATTCCGCATCATGCTTTTTCAGATAGGTGCATACCTGTTCTCCTATCCGTATCCCCAGGCACTGCTCATTCCAGATAATATCTGGCTGTGTTGTCATATCGGTGTCTCCCTTCTGTGTAGTTTTCCTGTTCCAAGCACAAGACTATACCACACTTCTGGAAGAAAGCTATTCATCAAACCTACTGAAATCTCCTGGCAGATCCTGTGCAACCTATCCCTTTTCCCACAAAAAACTGGTATGAAAGACTCCTTGTTCTCTCATACCAGCTATCTATTTCTTATTTAACTGAATACACATTCTTTTCTATTCTCTGTGTATCCTGTACTTATTTATGGCAAAAATCAGACTACAGACACGCTATACACTCTTATGCTACATAATCCAGTTTACGGCATCCCGGTTCAAATGTTACATTTGCAAGAAATACTGCTGTCTTATTGGGATCGGTCAGTGGATTCAAAAAGGAATCTCCGATAAAATACTGTGCATATGCTGTATTTGCTGTTCCTGTTCCAAATACGTTCTGCTTCTCAAATTCTTCTCTGCTTGTAGTCTTCATACTATCACTCTCCATCTTACTTAAACCTGCTTCAGAGCTTATGCTCTTATGTTCTGATGTTTCCCGTATTTATATACGAAAAAGGAGCATACCTTTTTCGTACACTCCTATCATACTCTTTGAACCTTACTCCAAGTCAAGAACTTTTTTGTATGAAGTTTTTATGAAGTAAGTATTCTCAGTAGTGAACTACCCATTGTCTAAAGCCAGTGGGATTGCGGTAGTCTTATTTCAACGAACTTAAACGTGATCTGACCGGCATCAGCCAGAAGGTTCTGACCGACAGTCTTCGCTCAATGGAAGAAGATGGGCTGATCCCCCGACCGGGTGCTCTTGCTTTATCTTTTCTTTGCTGCCTTGGCTGCTTTCTCCAGCTTTCGCTTCTTTGCCTGCTCAGCCATGAATAATTTTCTGAGATTTTCCAGCTTTGCAGCCTCCTCTTTTGCGGTATTCAGATCATCTGTGACCCTATCCTGTGCGTCCTGACTGTCAAATCTTACAAACTTCTCAAATACGGTCGGATAAGTGAAAGTCTTTTCTATATTCTCACACTGAAATAAAATACGGATGTGTGTACCATCACATTCAACTACATTCCCCTCACCAAATTTTACATGTTTCACTTTTTCGTTTTCAAACATAACCTATCTTCCTCTCTACCTATTGAAAACATCTCCAACTGCCAATATGTGCCCTGTTTCGTCTTGCCGCTACGGCTAAAAAATAACTTTTTTATTTCAGACTTCTATATTATTAATATTACCAAATATTTTCCATAAAATTCCAGTGCAAATTAATTTTCGTAAGAAATTCGGAAAAAACCACACTCAAGCTTTCAAATTTTGTAAAAAATTTATTCTTGACATTTACCCGGCTATTCAAATATGCAGAAAACCGCCTCAAAAAATAATGCACTTTTAAAGTTCATCCTGCGTTAATTGCAGAAACTTTCATATCTGTTTTGTTTGGAACTATCCGATATATTACAAAAGCAACAGTTACTATATATTACACTATTATGTAGCAAGCCTTTTTCAACGCCGGTCCTTAGCGAGTTGCCATAAGCAAGGAGCTTAGTACCGCTGCGTTGAAATAGAGTGCAAACGACTTGCGGAATAATAGGTGTAATTATAGTACTAGTTGCTTTTAATATCTTTCATTCTGTTCCAAACAAAACAGATATGGGTTTTTCGCTTATCTTGCGGAGGCTTTTAACAGTTCAGCCACTTCAGCTTCTGTGGATAAGGACAATGCTTTTGCTGCAAGAGCATCTGCATCTGCCTTTGACCATTTGGCAATCGTGCCTCTGGTTCTTAAAACAGAAGTTGCCGATACACTGAACTCTCCCAGTCCAAAGGAGATCAGAAGTGGGATCAGTAACGGATCAGCAGCTGCTTCACCACACATACCTACCATGATGCCTGCTGCATTTCCTGCTTCAATAACATTCTTCATAGAACGAAGAACAGCAGGATTGTATGCGGAATACAGATATGCAACCTTGGCATTTCCTCTGTCAACTGCCATTGTGTACTGGGTCAGATCATTTGTACCGATACTGAAGAAATCAGCTTCCTTTGCCAGAAGATCTGCGATCAGGCTGGCTGCAGGAGTCTCGATCATAACGCCGACCTGAATATCCTTGTTATATGCGATTTTCTCTGAATCTAACTCCTTCTTAAGTTCCGCTACCAGTTCTTTTACCCGTCGAATCTCATCCACACAGGTAACAAGCGGAACCATGATCTTAATATCGCCAAATGCACTCGCACGAAGCAATGCACGAAGCTGTACCTTGTAGCTGTCCTCATTTTTCAGACAATATCTGACTGCACGGAAACCAAGGAACGGATTGTCTTCTTTTTCCAATCCGAGATACGGGATATCTTTGTCACCGCCGACATCCAGTGTACGGATAATAACTTCTTTACCCTGCATCGTCTCGGCTGCTGCCTTATATGCTTCAAACTGCTCGTCCTCTGTTGGCAAGCTGTCTGTTCCCATGAACAGGAACTCAGTACGGAATAAGCCTACGCCTTCACCATCAGCAGCTACAACACCCTTGGCATCCTCCGGATTGCCGATATTGCCATATAAAGCTACCTTTGTTCCATCAGCAGTTACTGTATCTTTTCCTCTGTAGATCTCAAGCAGTTCCTTCTCTTTCAGGTAATCTGCACGCTTTGTCTCATATTCTGCGATCTCATCCGTCGCAGGTTCTAAGATGCAAACGCCTTCGCATCCGTCTACAACTGCCATCATACCATCGGACACCTGATCTACGATACCATCTACACTAAGTACAGCAGGGATCTCAAGTGCTCTTGCAAGAATAGCTGAATGAGAAGTCTTACCGCCAATCTCGGTGATAATACCTGCTACATTTTCCTTTACGATTCCTGCTGTCATGGATGGTGTCAGATCCTTTGCGACGATCACTGTACCTGCCGGAACATCTCCGATATTAATATCCGGCGTACCGGTAAGGATCTTAAGCATACGGACACGGATATCTCCTACGTCAGTTGCTCTCTGTCTGGTCAGTTCATCATCTACCTGGGAGAACATGGATACGAACATATCACATACGCTGTCAACGGCTGCTTCTGCACATTCGCCATTACCGATCAACTCCTTGACCTGATCCTGCATAAATGGATCACTCATCAAAACGATATGTCCTTCCAGGATCTCTGCATTATGTTCTCCAACCTTTTCTTTCATTGCATCTGCCATTTTCTGAGTCTTTTCAACAAAAACTTCCATAGCATTCTCAAATCTCTGAAGTTCAGCATCTGTATCTGTTACTGTATGCTGCTTATATTCCGGTTTGCCATCACTGATGATGACAACCTTTCCGATGCCATAACCGGCTGAGCCGCCTATTCCTTTTAACATATCTTCTACCCCGCTTTCCAGATGAAAGAATGCTGTCTGACTATTCGCCAAGGCCGGATTCAACCAACTCTACTGCCTTTGCGAGAGCTGCCTGCTCGTCTTCACCGTCACACTCAATTGTCATCTCTGTTCCACACTTAATACATGCTGCAATGATCAGCATAACGCTCTTTGCGTTGATTCTCTTACCGGCAATATCGATTGTTACGTTACATTTGAACTTTGTCATTTCCTTTGCAAATACTCCTGCCGGTCTCATGTGTAATCCCTGCTCATTAATAACTTTAACTGTCTGTGATACCATAATTATCTTCTCCTTTTTATATCTCTTTTTATTTCTTTTATCATTTGTCCGATTCGGACAAACGCATGATCAACATTGATACTTTTGATTTAATATTTGAAATATTCCTGTTTTATTTATATCCGGCAGGAACAGATTCTTTCTGTTCCCACCGTTATTAAAAAGGATAGGGTTTTTGTTTTTATTCTTCTGCTACATTTTTCTTGATCAGACCGAGCAGTAAACAGGTTACTACAGAACCGATCACCCATGAAAGAATGTAGAATAATGGATGTCCTACTGTTGCAAATACGAAGATTCCTCCGTGTGGCGCCATCAGTGTACATTTGAATGCTGCTGATAATGCTCCTGCTACACCTGCACCAACCAGGGTACATGGGATAACATGAAGCGGATCTGCTGCTGCAAATGGAATCGCACCCTCTGTGATGAAGGAACAACCCATTACAAAGTTAGAAACGGCTGAGCCTCTTTCTGCCTTTGTGAATTTCTTAGGAAACAGCTTACATGCAAGTGCAATTCCCATTGGTGGAACCATACCGCCGATCATTACGGCTGCCATGGAAATGTAACATGCCTGAACGGCTGCATCACTCTGGGATGCACCGGCTGATACAAGGTCTGCTGCTGTAGAAAGCATTCCCGAGCCGAATACATAAGCTGCCTTGTTGATAGGACCGCCCATGTCGATCGCCATCATTGCTCCGAGGATCAGACCAAGGAGAGCTAACAGATTCTTATCTGCAAGTGATGTAAGCATATTGGAAAGTCCTGTATTTATAAGGCCGATCAATGGATTAAAGATAAATACCATCAATACGCCTACAAGGAAAATACCAACTAACGGATAGATCAATGTTGGCTTGATACCCTCTAATGACTGAGGGAACTTTGAACACATCTTCTTTAATAAAAGTACGATATAACCTGCAAGGAAACCTGCAAGAATACCACCTAAGAAACCGGATACTGTATTACCGGAGCCTTCGCCTACAAAACCGAATTTTGCAATAAAATTCTGGAATGGGGAAAGGCTTGCACCTGCCCATATATATTTTGCGATCGCTGCATTACCGGATGAAGCAAGAAGTCCGCCGGTAAATCCAACTGCAAGACCCGGACGATCTGCGATCGAATATGCGATATAACCTGCAAGTACCGGAACCATCAGTCCCATGGACAGATCTCCGACATATTTAAAGAATGCGGAAAGTGGTGTACAGGTACCGAAGTTTGAACCACCGGTTGAACCATATCCACAGATTGTATCGATCAGGAATGCCAGTGCGATCATGATACCGCCACCGATAACGAATGGAAGCATATGGGATACACCGCTCATCAGATGCTTGTAGATCTGACTTCCAACACCGCCTGCGCTTTCTTCCTCTGCTTTCTTTCCACTCTCATGATGCACCGAAACCTTGCCATCGATCACTTTATTGATAAGCTCTTCCGGTTTGTGGATACCATCTGCTACCTTTGTAAAAAGAACTGGCTTGCCGTCAAATCTTGCAGTCTCCACATTCTTATCGGCTGCTACGATAATACCGTCACATTCTTCAATCTCCTTTGCTGTCAGACGATTCTTAACACCGCCGGAGCCATTTGTTTCAACCTTGATCGTAATGCCCATTTCATTTCCTTTTTTCTCAAGGGCTTCCGCTGCCATAAATGTATGTGCGATACCGGTCGGACATGCTGTAACTGCAAGGACTCTGTATCCTGTCTTTTCCGGTGCGTTTTCTTTCTTATCTTCTGTTGCTTCTCCAAGTTCATCCGCGAACTTTTCCATCTCATATTTGCTGCAGATATCTAAGAACTGATCTGCATTCTTTGCTGCAAGAAGTTCTGCTCTGAAGTTCTCATCCATCAGCAACATACTGAGTCTTGATAATACTTCCAGATGTACATCTGCGCCCTTTTCCGGTGCTGCGATCATGAAGAACAGGTTTGCAGGCTGTCCGTCTAATGAATCATAATCTACACCGTCCGGTACTGTCATAGCTGCAAGTCCCGGCTGCTTAACTGCTGCATTCTTGGAATGAGGAATCGCGATTCCCTCTCCAACTCCGGTCGAACCGGATTCTTCTCTTGCAAGAATTCCTTTCTTGAATTCTGCCTTATCTGTTATATTGCCCGATTTTGCATGAAGATCGATCAGATAATCAATCGCTGCGTCTTTAGAATCTACTTTTACACCAAGGGCAATTCCTTCTTTTTTTAATAACTCCCTTATTCTCATACTCATTCTCCTTTATTCAAATACCGGTTTATCAGGATCTGGTCAGGTCAGTCGATTCTTCTCCCTTTTCCCCAACTGTTAAAATTGTCCTAAAAGCTTCTCAACCTGGTCTTTAGTTGCAAGTCCTTCTGAAAATGCGGTTGCGCTGCCTGTTGCTGCGCCGTATTTTAATGCTTTCTTGTAATCATGCTCTGCAAAATAGCTTGCGATAAATCCTGCCACCATGGAATCTCCGGCTCCTACAGAATTAACAACTTTTCCTTTTGGAACGCCCATTCTGTATGTCTCTCCGTTCTCTGTGATCAGCATAGATCCGTCTCCTGCCATAGAGACCGCTACGTTTCTTGCTCCAAGTGCCTGTAATTTCTTTGCATATTCTTCAATCTCCTCATCGGAATGAAGTGTTACGCCAAACATTTCTCCAAGCTCGAAGTTATTCGGCTTGATAAGAAACGGATGATACTTGAGAACATTTAACAAGAGATCCTTCGTAGCATCGACTACGATATCAACCTTCTTGCCTGCAAGTCTTGCCATGATTTTCTCGTACACATCAGATGGTAAAGATGGTGGGATCGCTCCTGCCAGAACCAGACAGTCACCGTCTGTTAAACCATCTAATTTCTTATAAAGTTCTTCCAGTTCTGCATCGCTGATATTGGGGCCTTTTCCATTGATCTCTGTTTCTTCTCCGGCTTTCAGCTTAACATTGATTCTGCTAACGCCATCTGAAACCGTGATGAAATCAGCTTTTACACCAAGGGCAGCGACTCCTTCTTCAATCGCTTTTCCGGTAAAGCCTGCAACAAATCCAAGTGCTACAGAATCTACGCCCAAATTCTTAAGGACTGTCGAAACATTGATTCCCTTTCCACCGTAGAACAGGGCTTCTTCTCTGCTTCTGTTTACCGAACCGATTTCCAGTTTTTCCATTCTGACAACATAATCGATTGCCGGATTGAAAGTTACTGTGTAGATCATTCCTTCATTACCTCCTTTATGACTGTTGCATCTGCATACTTATCATTTACAAGTCGGTCGGTGATAATACACGCCTTCTTGATTCCTGCAAATGTAACCGCTGTAACCTTGTCAAACTTCGTGTGATCGGCAAGGACAACACTTGCATAAGATCGGTTGACCGCTTCCATCTTTACAAGTGCTTCTTCTACATCGACTGTCGTGAAACCGTAATCTGTATGTACACCGTTAGTTCCAAGGAAGCATTTTGAGAAATTGAACATCTTCATATTATTTACAGCATCTGCACCTACCGTAGATTCTGTGACCGGCTTTCCGAGTCCTCCGATCATGTATGCCCGAAGTCCTTTGTTCATCAGCCGTTTGATATGTGCAATTCCGTTTGTGACAAATGTCGCTCTGGTTGATTCCAGATACTCGATCATCCATCCGGTACTTGTTCCTGCATCTATGAAAATAAAATCGTCATCATTGATCATATTCACCGCATACCGCGCAATTGCTTTCTTTTCTTCCACACAGAGCTGCTCTTTTACACTGACCGCAATCTCATCTGCAATAAACTGGTGTGCAACTGCTGTAGCTCCTCCGTGTACCTTATTCAGTTTTCCCATTTCATCGAGAGCGATAAGATCCCGCCTTATGGTTGATTCTGATGCTCCTGTGCACTCTGTCATTTCTGCAACTGTGATCGTTCCTTTGTTCTTCAGAGCTTCCAGTATCTTGTTATATCTTTCTTCCGTAAGCATATATATTGGTCTCCTTATTATCAAATCATTTTATTATTTGCAATTCAATTCATATATATGCATTATAACCGATTTTTCATTCAAAATCAATCATATTCGTTCAACTTAGATTTATATTAACACACATTTCGTTCAGAATCAATCATTAATTTGCATTATTTTGAAGTTTTTTGAACAAATATGAAAGAAACAGAATTAAAGAAAGCAGGCAGTCTCGTTATAAGACCACCTGCCGGTCGATAACCAATCTGCTATATCGAATATTGCTGATTGATATATGACATCAGCCAAAGGGTCATAGCTGCGCCTCTTCCAAAAAGGATTTCATTATAGAGTTCTTTTTTGCGTACGAAATTCTAAAATATAAAATGGGACATCACCATATATTTCCGGTTGTTCCTGTCTAAAATTACATATATAATATAAATATCTGCATTAGCTGATATGGGGGGACTTATTAAGTTAACAGATCAAATATTTTATTACATAGTTCGGAGGTAATTTCTATGAAACATTCCAATTCTTTCTGGAAACGTACAATCATCGGATGCAGCCTGCTCGGTATGGTTATCGTAACTGCATTGCCAGCACAGGCAGCAGTTCAGGCAGCAACTTTAAATGAGCGCACAGTTTCCGCTGTCAGTACATACACAGGCACCAATGCTGCCCTTGCCACAAGTAAGACCGCAGCTATAAACACTGCCACTTCTACTACAAATACAACCACAAATGATGCCACCCTTACCGCAAGCAAGACCACGGCCAAGAAAGCTGCACTGAATAAAACATCTTTAAAGCTGAAGAAGGGCAAAACTTACCAGTTAAAAACAAAAAATGTAAAGGGAACGGTAACATGGAGATCTTCTAATAAGAAGATTGCCACAGTTTCAAAGAAAGGTAAGGTTACTGCAAAAAAGGCAGGCTCCACCGTTATTAAAGCTACCTATAAAAAGAACGGAAAGATAAAGACATTAAAGTGCAAGGTCACTGTTACAGCAGCGAAAAAAGAATCCCGTGAAGAGACTGTAAAAAAGAAAATCCTTGCATTACAGAATACATATAAAGAAGGTACAACATGGACAAATGACAACTTCTATCTCTGGAAGGCAAAGAACATGTACTGCTATGGCTGTATCGCCCTTGCCGGAAAGATCAGTGATACTGTATTCGGCAAAGATGCACCTGTAAAAACGCATAAAGATTTCTCCGCGATCAAGAACGGCGACCATATCCGGATCGGTAATTATCATTCCGTTATCGTCATCTCACATACGAGCGATTCCGTAACAGTAGTAGAGGGAAACTACAACTCCTCCATTCACTGGTTCCGAACCATAACGAAATCTTCCCTGCAGCAAACAGGCTTTTCAGTAGATACACGGTATTAAGCACAGTTCAAATGCAAATCATTCATTTCAGGGAGATAAGTTTTTATCTCCCTGTTTGACTATACTTATGGAGAAAATCATGAATAATTCTTATATTAATAAAGATGAGATAAATAATAAAATATATGACTACATTGCCGGCTACATAAATTGTTCAACAGATCAATTAAAAGAAGAAGGCACACATTTCGTAAAGAACAAAAAGGCTGCTAAAAATTATGTTAAAATTCTCAGCATCAGAGATACAAATATCATTTCTCTGTCTGAAGAAAAATATGAACTTGGAAAACAACTGTTATCAGGTAAAACTCGAAACGAATTATATGAAAGTACCTTGATTTTTGGTCAGACTATTCATTACATTCCTGACCTGAAACAAATGGTTAAATTACCTCTTTCAGATACCTTTTCGTTCAAATTATATGAAGGTAACAACCTTAAAACATTATGTGATATCGAGGGCTTTGAAAATTCACTGGCTTTTGATGCAGAAGGAAATACAAATACAACCATCGTTTTATGTGCAATAAAAGATAACGAAATAATAGCAATTGCGGGTGCTGCTCCCACCGGTAAACTGATGGAAGTTGGAATTGATGTAAAAAAGAAATGGAGAGGATATGGTCTAGCCCGTTTGCTGGTTAGAAATCTGACAGTTGAAATTCTGGAACGAAATATGATTCCATTTTATAGTGCATCTGTTACAAATCTGGCTTCCCAAGCAGTAGCCATCCGAAGCGGCTATATGCCACTCTGGACGGATTCATTTGGGACACGCTAATCAGCGCACTATAAGTATAAAAAATAACCGCCCAGCCTGCAAACTGCGAGCGGTTATTTTTAACCAATCATATCAAGGCTAACCGTCTATCGGTAGCACTTTTTATTTATGAACGATAATCCCCGTTGATCTTAACGTAATCATAAGTCAGGTCACAGCCCCACGCCTTGGCGGATGCTTCGCCCTGATTCAGATTGACGTTAATATAGATATCATCCTCAGATAATACCTCAGAGGCTTTTTCCTCAGAAAATGGAATACCGGAACCATTTCTGCACACCTCTACGATTCCCTTCTCAGATTCAAGATCTACATCTACTTTATCGATATCGAAATCTGCTTCTGCATATCCGATCGCACAGAGAATACGTCCCCAGTTTGCATCTTCACCAAACATCGCACATTTGGTCAGTGGGGAACGGATAATGCTCTTTGCGACGATGATCGCTGTGTCCTGATCCGGTGCTCCTGATACTGTACATTCCAGCATCTTGCTTGCGCCCTCTCCATCACTTGCGAGCATCATCGTCATACACTCCATAACGATGTACAGTGCTTTCTTGAAAATTGCATAGTCGTCATTTTCTGTTACGATCTCTTCATTTCCTGCAAGTCCGTTTGCCATGACACTTAAAGTATCATTTGTCGATGTATCACCATCTATAGACAGACAATTATAGGTTACCTTTACGATCTCACTCAGAGCCTTCTGGATCATATCGGCTGAGATTGCAACATCCGTTGTGATAAAGTTCAGCGTGGTTGCCATATTCGGATGAATCATACCGCTTCCCTTTGCCATTCCACCAAGACGACAGGTCTTGCCACCAAGTGTGAATTCTACTGCAACCTGCTTATCAACTGTATCTGTCGTCATGATCGCATTTGCAGCCTTATCATTGCCATCGGCACTTAAACCGCCAGCAAGCTCTTTCATGTGCTCTTCAAATGGTTCGATCGGAATGATCTGACCAATCACACCGGTCGATGCATTGATGATCATATCTGCATCGATTCCCAGTGCATCTGCTGCCAGCTCGCAGATCCGCTCTGCCTTTTCCACGCCATCCGCATTACAGGTATTTGCATTCTTTGAATTAACGACAACTGCCATGGCTTTGCCGCCTGTTGCCTTCAGATGCTCCTTAGTTACAAGGATTGGCGCACCTTTTACCTTGTTCTGTGTATATACGGCTGCTGCATTACAGACTGTACTGCTGTAAACCATACCCAGATCATTCTTATTCTTATCGGAATTCAGTCCGCAGTTTATACCATTTGCCACAAATCCCTTTGCTGCACAGACACCACCATCTACATATGTGTATCCTTCGTATGTTTTCTTCTTCATAATCATCCGTAGCCAAATCCTGTCGACTTCCACGTTCTGTTCCGCTACTGCCGATCAGTGATTCGCCACTGCCTCCTTTTTAAGATATATAAAACTCTGCCTGTATTTCTATTATCTTACTTACCGATCGCTGCCAGGAACTTGTCCAGTCTTCCGATCGTACGATCCTTGCCGATCACGTTCATGATCGTAGCAAGATCCGGTGAATTCTTCTTACCGGTTACTGCCACACGAACGATCGTGCAGACATCTGTGATCGATCCCTTATAAGCATCCGGATTCTTCTTATACTCCTTGACATTCGGACAATAGCCAAGCTTGTCGCCCATCACCTTCATCTCGGCAAACCAGTTCTCTGCATCTAAGAACAGATCCTTCTTATATTCATTGATGATCTCTGCCATCTGATCTGCATTATACTTCTCATCGACCTCGTAGGAAAGCTTCAGTTCATCCTCCGGCACATAGAGATAGCCGAACATCTCTGCCAGATCTGACCACTTACCAACATCCTTACGGACTTTATTTCCGGACATCTTCCAGAGACTGATCGTCTTTAAGAAGCTCTCTTTATCATTTGTGCCAAATTCATACAGCTTCTCATCAAATTCTTTTGCCCATGCCATAATCTTCTCATAGCACTTTTCTTCTGAAAATGTGGAGATCATCTCTTTGCTGACATCATTTAACTTCACCATGTCAAATAATGCACCGGATGCCGGCATCTTCGCAAGTGACAATGTGAAATCATCGATCGTCTTATCCGGATTTGCTGCATGCCATTCCTCATAATTGGAATTGGCGATCGTCATCAGATATTCCAGTACACTCTCGGATGGATAACCCTGCTCCTGATAGAAGCCAACGGCTGCCTCCGGGTCTTTTCTCTTACTAAGCTTTCTCTTATGCTGATGTTCATTTCCATCCTCATCAACGGATATTTCCATCTTCATAATTGGTGAAATATGTGCATACTCAGGAAGTTCAAATCCGCACAGTTCAAATAACTGCTTATGAAGCGGATAGGATGCAAGCCATTCATCACCACGGATGACCATATTTGTTCTCATAAAATGATCGTCTACTGCATGTGCAAAATGATAGGTTGGGATTCCATCAGATTTTAACAGTACAACATCCATCATGTTCTCAGGCATCTCGATCTTACCACGGATCGGGTCACTGTAAACAACTGTCTTGCCTGCCTCGCCCGGGCTCTTAAGTCTGACAACATAAGGCTCTCCGGCTGCCAATTTCTCCTCGATCTGCTCGTATGTCAGATTTCTTCCAACTGCATACTCTCCATAATATCCGATATCTACCTTTGCAGCCTCCTGCTTTGCTCTTATCGCATCCAGTTCTTCCGCAGTTGTAAAATCAGGATATGCATATCCCTCCTGCATCAGCTTCTTAACGCAAATCTGATAGATCTCTTTTCTCTCGCTCTGCTTATATGGTGCATATGTGACAGGGCTTCCTTCAAATGGTCCCTCATCAAATCCAAGATCAAACTTGTTTAAGGAATTGATGATCTCCTCCACGCCATTTTCAAGCTCTCTCTTTCTGTCTGTATCTTCTATTCTAAGATAAAACACACCACCGCTCTGCTTTGCAAGTTTTCTTGATATCATAGCAGCATATAAACCACCGATATGCATATATCCGGTTGGGCTTGGCGCAAATCTCGTTACCTTCGCACCCTCCGGCAAGTCTCTCTTTGGAAATCTTGCTTCGAGATCGTCTACCGTTCCTGTTATATCCGGGAATATTAATTCTGCTAATTTGTTATAATCCATCTTATCTGCCACCTCTTATATCAAATCTATTTTTCGTTTCTTACCGCCTGACAGCACCTAATCGACTGTCAAAACACATATAGTAAAAAATACCACAAACCCCACATTTTGTACAGTTGTTTATTTCCTGTACACCACCGTACACCGTACGCCGTACAGTATGGGTTGACGGATATCTCCGATACGCTTCGTTTTCTATTCGGTTCACGCGCCCATTTGCCTGCAGTCGCCCAAACTCGCCTTTCAGGCTCAAACAATGGGCTTAATGCAGGCAGCTAGCGCAAACCTCATTACGAAAGCCTCGCTATGATCGTTGATATCCGTCAACCCATACTGTCGGCTGGTACCGGCATTGGCTGGTAATGCTTTTTCTGAACGGGGTACGTCTTGAAGATACTGCTCGAAGTTCGTAGAACTTATATTATATCTACAGTCTCCAAAGCGTAAATAAAATGGAAGACAGTTTTCCATATGATTCGCAAGTCTTGACATCCAACTTGTTACATATAGTAAATACTGTCTTCCATTTTTATTTCATATATTATTATCTGCCAAGCTGAACAATATCTGTAATACAGCACAAGCTACTACTCACAGTTGCTTATTCGCGATAAAGTAAGTAGCTGTACATGTCAGCGTATTCGTGTTTGCCCTGTTTGATGAAATCAATGGCCTCTCTTGGATGCTGGTTCAGCATACCGGTCAGCATGTACGGTACATCATAGCCCCATACAGCATCACCCTTTTCCTTTAACGGAACCATGTAACGCTCAATGAACTTCAGGATATGGTACAGATTGTACTTTGGATTACGAAGGAAGCCAAGCAGCAATTCCATCGCGCAATTTCCTGCACCTCGTCCCATAGAGCTTACCGTTCCATCTAACATGCTTGCTCCATGTCTCATTGCTTCAACAGTATTTGCATATGCCATCTTCATGTTGTCATGTGCATGAATACCAATCTTCTTACCGTATTTCTCTCCAACTGCCACATATTTCTGTGTCAGTCTCTGGATCTGCTCCGGGTATAAAGAGCCGTAGCTGTCTACAATGTAGATTCCGTCTACATTTGATTTGCCTAACATCTCAAGAGCGATATCGATCTCTGACTCCTGATCCTTTGAGATTGCCATAATGTTACAGGTCGTCTCATATCCCTTTGCATGTGCATCCTCTATCATCTCGATCGCAGCAGGCATGGTGTTGATGTATGTAGCCACACGTATCATGTCAATAACACTGTCTGCTCTGTCAATAATATCTGTCTTGTAATCGCATCTTCCGACATCCGCCATAACAGATATCTTCATCTCTGTATTATTCTCTCCGACTATACTGCGAATGGCTTCTTCGTCACAGAACTTCCACTTTCCGAACTTTTCTACATCGAACATCTCCTTGGAAGCCTTGTAGCCGAATTCCATATAATCAACACCAGCCTTCAAATTTGCTTCATAAAGTGCTTTTACAAATTCATCTGTAAAATAAAAATCGTTGACAAGTCCTCCATCTCGAATTGTAGCATCAAGCACCTGAATATCAGGTCTGTACGTGATCATATCTCCGCCTATCATCGCTGTTTCCTCCTAAATCTTTTTTATCACCTGATGAGCCGATCAAACTCCCAGGGTTATCCAACGCTCTTTCTATTTATTTTCTCACTTTAACGCGTTGGTGTGAGTATAGTATAACAGCTTTTTAAAATAATGCAAGCACTTTTTTACTTCAACGCACTAAAACGTGCAAATTGTAATAAATTTTCCTGTACATGCATCAATTATCAACATTTCATTGGGATAGGCATCTATCTGATATTCTAATGAAATTTCATCCAATGACAAAAATACCCATACCGGCGAGAGTACAAATTCTCCATTATCCTGAAGCGTCATGCAATAAGTTAACCGTGCGTAATTAAAAATGATATCTCCTGATATATTATCATTAGAATAATTATCAAATTCTAAGGATACTGTTTCTAATAATTTATCCCAATCCATCAATACCTGTTGATCCTGTTTGCTATCTGACCTCTGATATTTTTGACGGCATACAATACCAACAATTCCATTATCATTTATGTTAACCTCATAAATTTGGGATGTCATACTTCTTTGATCACCTTCAATTGGTGACAAAATATTCGTTTCATCACAAAATCCAAGGTAGGCAGGATTTGATTCTACTGCATCTGTAAAAGTAATATAGTAACCATCATATATAACACTTTCTTCATTCTGTCCCAACGCCAGATCACGACATAGCCACTCTGCTGTTGCCGCTTCTGCCATCATTACATTTCCGATTCCTATATCAGCAAAAAAATCACCCGCTTCTTTAATTGCTTCTTCTTTACTGATCTCCGCCCTATTCAGTTCATTGGTTTGAATAAGTTCTTGTTCTTTACCATCTCCATATTCTGTAATGCAGTATGCATATGTTATGTCGTCTGCATGTATAACATCATATGTTAATTCTTCGGGATAACGTTTTAACTCAAAACCATCCCCACTTTCTGTAAAATTCAGCAGGAACGTCTTTCCATCTATGTATCCAATATATGAATCTGACTCATATTCTCCTGCAGGATGCAATGGTGCTGCCTGTGTCTTTTTCTGTTCTTCTTCAGCTGCCATTTCTCTATAAGCTTCTACCGCATCTTTATCTCCCTGTTTTTTTGCTATATCTTCACATTTTTTATAATAACAAATATTTTCATCATGCATTTCCTTAGACAATTTTCCATTATATTCATATATTTCATTGTCCTTATCAAATATACATTCCGCTACCTTTTTCTTATAATCTCTATCTATTTGAATCTCTTTATATCGTATCGATTCCATACGGTCTGTCTCCGGTAATATAATATTCTCTGTATCAAGCAATATCTTTTTCCCATTGGTCTCTCCAAATTCAAATGATTCCTTTTCCGGTATATTTAATTCTCCTCTCAAACCGGGTTCTGCATAATCATCCATTTCCTCATTAATATCTGCCCCTACTTTTCTCTGGCATCCAGTCAACGCCACACAGATAAGTAATAAAAAAGCAGTTTTTTTCAGATTATTTATTATCATACTAATCTTCCATCCTCTATCCGTATTATACGATCACCCATTTGTGCTACATTTTCATCATGTGTGACAACAATCACTGTTTTGCCCTGTTGATTTACTTTCTTTAAAATTTTCATAATCTCTTGTCCGGTCATTTTATCCAATGCACCCGTCGGCTCATCTGCCAGAATTATATTTTTATTTGCAACCAACGCTCTTGCGATCGCACACCTCTGCTGTTGTCCCCCTGATAAATTAGCCGGAAGTTTTTTCCAATAATCTGCAATTCCCACCATATCCAAGCTTTGCATAACGATTTCTTTTCTTTTTTTCTTCGGAATATTTAATGCTATTAACGGTATCTCCACATTTTCAAAAACCGTATAATGTTTCATAAGGGCAAATTGTTGAAAAATAAATCCTACATTTTCTTTTCTGAAATTATGAAGTTCATTTTCCTTCAACTCATGTACTGCTATATCATTATAAAAATATTCGCCTTCCGTCAGCCGATCCATTCCTCCTAAAATATTTAACAGGGTACTTTTCCCTGAACCAGAAGTTCCCATAATAGAAATATAAGCTCCATCTTCTATCTCCAGAGAAATTCCATTTAATGCTGCTGTCGATACATCACCAGTTACATATGTCTTTCTTACATTATTTAATCTAATCATAATTCATCTCCTATTAATTCTGCTCCTGAGTGATTTTTTATCAATCTAATCGGGATAACGGATGAAAGCATTATCATAAAGACACCTGCTAATACATTCATAACCAATACATTTTTATATATCACCATAGTTAATATTCTTTGAGACTCATATACTGCTTCAAAAAAATATTTTGCAAGAAGTGCCACCACAGGAATTACTAAAATAATTGCGATTAACATTTTCCATATATTTTCAATTAAAATAATTGAAATTATATCTTTCTGATTCCATCCATTCGCATACAAAATACCATACTCATATTTTCGTGTGAGAATATTCATACTTTGATAACAAGTCAATGATACACATGCTGATATTGCCACAATAAAAAACAATTCCAATAAATATCTGCGTATATCCTTGGTTGATGACTCAACGCTGCTCATAACGGCTGCCAGATTCTTAACAGAGATACTTATATTCTCGCGGTCTGCTAACATATTCAATCTATTCTTTGCATCATCAAATGTATAATCATGGTTTACACAAAAATAAAGGTTCCAATATCCCGCTTCTGTTTCATTTACTTCTATAACCCCATAATCTAAAGAAGTAGTTGTATGAATTGAATATTTATTCACATCCGTTATGTCCATAACAGGAATAACCTGGTTTCTTTTTATATAACCTGCAATGATCCCCTGTTTGTCGCATCCATTTAGTTCTATTACATCACCTATGTGCAATATTTTTTTATATTGGAATCCGGCATAAACCGCTTCATATCCCCTGCGCAATGCATCATCTATTGTAATATAGCCCGCTTCCAGATTTATACTCAGCATTGAAAACATATCTTTACTAACATTCCAAGTCTCAACATATGAATCCGAATTATACAATTCATCTTTCTCTTCCTTGTTATTTGCCTGTTTCTCTGCTACAGTTCTCCAGCTATCTCCATTTTCAATTTTATTCTCCATTGTCCCAAGCATTTTTATATATTTTTGTGTTTTCATATATTCAATAAATTTCAAACACTTTTCATAATCTTCTTCATTTTCTATCTGTACCATCCCAATGTTTTTAATGTCTTCTTTATATGCTTTCTGCGTTTCATTATAAAAATTACCACTCGTATGCATAATTAGAATTACAACAGACAGTACCAATAATGTGACGGTATTCAGCAAAATTCCTTCCCATATCTTAGAACTATGCAGGCACATATTATCAACTGCAAATTTTAGTCTATATCGAAATTTCATCCATCTAACCCCCTGTCCATTTTATTCTCTTACTAATTGTCCATAATTTTTCCTGTTTATGAAAAAAGCCACTGATAGCATACAAATAAATACCGTTATAATAAAACCTAATAATAATACGAGCCAAATCCAATGCATTATATACGAGATATTCTTAAATCCACCAAAATAACGTATATATATGAATGAGATCACGGTTGCAAGCCCCAAACCAATTCCAGCCATCAGACATATCTCTTTGAATGACATTGACAGAATTTTCCAACTGCTCATACCATAAATCCGCATGATCAAATAATCTTTTCTACGCCGTAAAATCCAGATTTTTGATAGCATAATACAATTCATAATTCCAAACAAAATCATTACAGCAACAATCAATGTCTTTATATTATATAAGTACTTCCACTTATTTCCCGATATATCAGACTGCTCTCTATCCATAGCTTTTCTTATAGAAAATCCCGGCTCACCCAAATACAGACTATCACTCTCATTTTCCTCTTTTTGAAATAAATCCGGTGATTCAATTGGCTCATTAGCTCCCATTACAATTTGAATCTCATCTTTATTTAACATTTCATTTAATTTATTCTGAAATATACTTGATTCTTCATAAAACTGTCGTCCTCCCAAAACAAGTATCTCACAGTCATCTTCTGCCTGATACTTTTCAAATACACCACATACCTCTATATATCTATCGCCTATCCACATATATAATTTGTTGTTTTTCTGAATCGTTTCTGCCATCAGATCTTTGCTGATTACAACAGCAGGATTTTCCCCATTTGTCCATGCATATTCCCCACTTTCAAGTGTCTGAAACCATACATCTTTATACGAAAAAACCACATTTATATCTCGCGAATCTCCATTTTCACCAGAGGATAAGCTAATATCTGTAATATAGGTTGTATCCATCTGATCAGATAATATATTAACCATACTATCTGTATCATCCTTACATAACTGCAAACATTCTGCTTCCTGTTCAATATCTACTTCAAAATAACCGTCTTCTGCAACTTTCTCCCAGTCTACATAATTTGCCTCATATGAGTGTATGGAATGTATGTATAAATTTTCTGAATATTGATACGATGTTTTTTGATTACTGTATTGCCACAGCCAATTTGAAACTGTGGCATATGCAGTACATAGAAGAATAAACACAAATGTAAATCCTATAATGAATAAAATTGAAATCTCTTTATCTCTGATACGCAATATCTTTCCCCCTCTAACTCTGATCAACTTTCCGCTAACCAAGATTCGTCCGCGGTTACGAATCTTGTTGTTAGCAGAATTCGACTTTAATTACCATAAAGTGTAAATTCCTTTTTCTTATTTCCATCCGCAATGAATTTTACAGTAGCATATGTATTATCAGTGCTAATTTTTTCACTCTTACTGGCACTTCTATGTCCTCCATATACTTTAGCGATACACTGACCATTTTTTATTGCCAAACATTTTCACTCCATTAAATGGTCCACTAGAAATAGTCTCATCACTATCTCGTCCAGATAATGTAGCATAACAACTTATTTTGTCACGCGTTACTCTGTATAAATAGCTGGCATTTCCCCTTACAGTAATTCCTGCATGGACCGCAGACTGCGTTGGCAAATTACCCACGTATCTACTTTGTGCAAATGAAACTGTACTAAACATCATACAGGCGCAACAGCCTAAGATAAATATGTAACGTTTTGTCTTTAATAATCGTTTTGTCATAAACATTATAATCTCCTTTTCTAAATATTATCTGCAGATATAGAAAATATAACATAAATATACAAACTTTGTGGTTATTCGACAAAACTAGAACATAAACAACAAAACTAGATGTAAAAAAACAAATTTCGACGTTTTTTACGCCCGCTTCAGGCTTCCAACCCGAAGATCGAATTCATCCAGTGCTTCCTGCTCCGGATTCTCACATTTCAAATGAACCAGATCGATCAGTCTGGTGTGAGGCTCATATTCGTATTTGTAATCAATATCTGCCGGATCAAGCCCCAGTCTGAGCCACAGATGATTCATATGCGCTTTCGCCACGGAATTCTCATACAACACCTTGATCGGCGTCATCAGACTATAGCTGTACGCTGTCTTTGCATCCAGATAGACGGGCATGCTGCACACGATATTCCGGGAGCTGTTTCCAATCAGGATATTATAGATTCCTTCCTCTGCCACCCACTGATGCAGGTCACTGTCAAATGAAGCAAAGTCCTCTTTTTTCAGAGTAAAGCTGACCTTCTCCTGGTCGCCATATGCCAGCCGGATCTTCTTAAACGCTTTCAATTCCTTTACAGGCTTTGAGATGGATGCATACGGATCACTGATATAGAGCTGAACAACTTCCATACCTTCAGAGAATTCTTCCGGTCCCTGATTGATCACATCCACAGCGATCTTGATCGAATCCGTAAATACCGGCATTTTCTTATTATCTACTTTGCCATCCGGGTAAATGATCTCTACCGGAGACTGCTCTCCGATTGCACGCTCATTGCTGATCTCAAAATGACTGTAGGATAATCCATGTCCAAATGGATACAACGGCTCTACCATCTTCTTATCATAATATCTGTATCCGACGTAGATGCCTTCTCCATAATTGACCTGATATCCGTCACCCGGGAAATTCAGATACGTCGGTGTATCCTGATATTTCTTTGGGAATGTCAGCGGCAGCTTTCCGGATGGATTCACTCTGCCGGTTAAGATATCTGCCATTGCATGTCCACCTTCCATACCCGGTAAGAACATACAGAAGATGCCATCTAACTCATGCTCCCAAAGTGCCAGATCAACCGGTCCGCTTACATTTAAGATAAGTCCCAGCTTCACAAGTGGATTTTCCCGTTTCAGATCTAACATCTGATTCAAAATCTGTGCATCCTCGGCGGACAGCTTCATATCCTTCCGGTCATTTCCTTCCATGCCCGGTATTCTGGCAACGCAGATATAGGTGGAAATGCCTGCGCGCTTCCCTACTGCCGGTATTCCGATACTCACCTCGACACCATTCTGGATCAGCCCCTCGTAGATGCTGCTGTCCTTATCTGTCGTAATACCTGCACTTCCGGTACCACAGTCATATAAACGGATAGCTCCGCTTCCGCAAAGAACGACACCCGATAAAAGATCATCTTCCACAGCTGTCTCAAATACCGAATCACTTCCTGCCTTGCTCTTTGCCTGAATCGGAAAGATGTCATTCTCATTTTTCAACATAACAATGCCCTCACAAGCCGTCTTATAGGCTGCCTGCTTCGACATATCCATGATATACTGCGCTGACATATCATAGCACTCCGGTGCAGCGTAAGTCTCTGCCAGTTCCAGTATTCTCGCCACATTCTGATCCAGTTCTTCTTCGGTCAGTTCCCCATTTGCAACTGCTTCCATGACTACTGTAGGATCAGCTGTAACTCCCGGCATATTCAGGTCATTTCCTGCTTTTAATGCTGCGATCGGATCGTAGACTGCGCCCCAATCTGACACAACCATTCCGTCAAAGCCCCAGTATTTACGCAGGATGTCATCTAACAGCCATTTATTCTGTGTACATGCCGTACCATTGATCTTATTATATGCTGACATTACAGTTGCCGGCTTTCCCTGCTCTACACAGGCACGGAAGCCCGGAAAATAAATCTCCTGCAACGCCCGTTCCGATATCGTCTCATTGATCCCCTGACGGTTCTTTTCCTGATTATTTGCAGCAAAATGCTTGATATTTGCCGCTACTCCTTCCTCCTGCACACCCTTTACATACTCCGGTGCAAGCTTCGACACCAGACACGGATCTTCTGAGAAACCTTCAAATAATCTTCCACTCAATGGATCTCTGTGGATATTGATATTCGGTGTTCCAAGGAGCATATGCACGCCATACGCCCGTGCTTCCCGTCCAAGTGCATGTCCTGTCATATTCACGATATCCGGGTTAAATGTAGCCCCAAGCATCATCCCACATGGAAAACATGCAGGCGACATAATGTCTGCCGCAGCATCCCCTGCCATCTCTACAAATGCCAGTGTTGTCTCATTATTTGTTGTATTCTTTACAAACTGATCCTTGAAGTGATCCCGAACCTTCTTCCAGACCTTCATTTCCTTTTCTGTCAGCTTATCAGGACGGAAATAATCAAATATAACATGACGTTCTTCTGTAGCACTGAAGTCTTTCATCAGCCATGCTTCTTCCTCATCCCTCGGATTCTGTCTCCATGCAAGGATCAGATCGCCGATCAGCTGTTCATAATTAATTCCCGTTCCGCCATCCAGCATACGGATCGCCGGTACACCACACTCAGGAACTGCTGCGGTACTGAAGTTACTTGCACCGCACACCATAGTGGCTTTTTCTTCTATTGTCATTTGTTCCAGTATGTTTTTGATCTTATCTGTCATGTCTCAATCTCCTGCTATTTGAAGCTATTTTTATCTGAAAACAGCTTACAGATTCTATCTAATAAATTCCGCTTCTTATAATAGTACCCGCTTTACCGCAGTCTCCCAACCGGAAAGCCGCATCCGGCGCATCTCCTCATCGATCTCCGATGTAAATGCCCGCTCTACGCTCCAATTGCTCTTTATCTCTTCTATGTCATCATAATATCCAACTGCCAGTCCTGCCAGATAAGCCGCACCAAGTGCTGTCGTCTCTGTCACAACCGGACGGATGATCTCGCCGGACAGCAGATCTGCCTGAAACTGCATCAGGAAGTTATTTGCACTTGCACCACCATCTACACGTAACTGCTTCAGGCTGATACCGGAATCACTCTCCATCGCTTTTAATACATCGTAAGTCTCATATGCCAGTGATTCTACAGTTGCCCGGACGATGTGCTCTCTTGTCGTTCCTCTGGTCAGCCCCAGGATCGCACCTCTGGCATAAGCATCCCAGTACGGTGCACCAAGTCCGGTAAATGCCGGAACTACATAGACACCATTGCTGTCCTTAACGGATAATGCTATTCTCTCGGTATCACCGGCTTTCTCGATCAGCTTCATCTCATCACGCAGCCATTTGATCGCGGCTCCTGCGACAAACACACTGCCCTCCAGCGCATACTGTACTTTGCCGTTCAGTCCGATCGCTATCGTGGTAAGCAGCCCATGTTCTGAATAAACAGCCCTGTCTCCCGTATTCATCAGCAGGAAACAGCCGGTTCCATAGGTATTCTTCGTATCTCCCGGTTCGAAACAGCACTGTCCGAATAATGCCGCCTGCTGATCTCCGGCAACGCCTGCAACCGGAATCGAACCACCGAATAACCGCTCGTCTGTATAGCCATAGATCTCACTGGAATTATGTACCTCCGGCAGCATACTCTCCGGTATACGGAATTTCTCAAGTAATTCCTTATCCCATTCCAGTGTGTGGATATTAAACAGCATCGTTCTGGATGCATTTGTATAATCTGTTGCGTGAACCTTTCCTCCGGTCAGCTTATAGATCAGCCATGTATCAACCGTTCCAAAATATAACTTTCCATCCTCTGCAAGTTTTCTCGCTCCCTCTACATGATCGAGAATCCACTCAATCTTTGTAGCTGAAAAATAAGGATCAGCGATCAAACCTGTCTTCTCGCGGATCACTGTATCATAGCCCTCTGCTTTTAATGCCTCGATCCGGTCTGCCGTTCTTCTGCACTGCCACACGATCGCCGGATATATCGGTTCTCCTGTTTCTTTATTCCAGACGATCGTTGTCTCTCTCTGATTCGTAATTCCGATCGCAGCAATCTCCTCAACAGGAATTCCCAGTGTCTCTCTGGCTTCCATCATCACGCTCATCTGTGACGCCCAGATCTCCTTCGGATCCTGCTCTACCCAACCATTTTCAGGAAAATACTGTGTAAACTCCTTCTGTGATACAGCCGCCATCTCTCCATTTTTTCCGAATAAAATCGCCCTTGAACTTGTCGTACCCTGATCAAGTGCCATAATGTATTTCTTCATACCCATTTCTCCATTATATATTCTCTGCTTCGCCCATTCGTTACTTTATATCGTTCTCTTATCTGCTTTGCCGCATAACACTTCAGCCTTTATTTCAAATAATCATCTCTCAGTATCCGGTTCACACGTTCTACTTCTTCCCGAAGCCCACGGGAGGACATTCGAAGTGCACCCTGCCCCATGATGATCAACTGTTCCAATCCATCTGAGGATGCAACCGTCACTTTATACTTTCTGCCAAGCTCATGTGTCGTCTTTTCTATATACATATCGGCAGTCTCTGCTTCTTTCGTATAGACCACATGGATATTTCCATGCTTTGTAATGCTGCCCGGATTCTGCTTCACCTTATAAGCATCAAATACGAGGATCAGCTCACAGCCGACATACCCCTGATAATTCGACATAATATCAATCAGCTTATCTCTGGCACTGTCGATGTTCACCGCTGCCAGCGCTTTCAGGTCATCCCATGCAAATATCACGTTATACCCATCAACTAACAGATATTCTATCTCGCCCTTTTGCTTCCTGTATGCTCCGGGTCTGGCAATTCCAGTATCCGCCGTCTTTAATCCGACAGCCGGTGTCTGCGCACCGGTGGTCTTGCTCTTGCCATGTTCTGCCGCCTTTTTCACATACCAGTCCGCTTCCGACACACTCTTATTATACCGATTAAAACCGGCTTTATTATAAGCTGCATTTTCCCGGCTGTTTGAACCATAGGTACGGACAAATATATCCTCTAACTCTTTCTCATCATACACCGGAGCACCTACGTCCTGCCGCTCACGCGCCATCCGTTTTCGGTTATCCTCGTCTGCCTCAGTAGGCTCTGACGTTATATTTCGCAGGACATCTTCCATTCCCGCAAGTGCAAATCCCGGATCTTCTTTTACATGCATCATATCATACACATCGTACCAGTCCACGATATATCCGGCTCCATGTGCACAGAATACCGACGATGCCGGATTCGCCATATCAAGCTCCGGATCATAGGTACTTGCCGCCAGCACTTCATCTTCATTGTGGCATGGCTCATATCCCTGCAGGGTACAGGATAACTTACCCTGTCCTCTGGTATATGCCGTCACATCCTGCTGGTACTCCTGCATCGTAGCAACCGGTGCAGTTCCTGTCAAGATACTCATTTCACCCTCGATCTCCGGCTGTGCAAATCGTCCATGCATCCGCGTGATATCGTTCATCGCCCGCCCGGTCATCTCTGTAGGGATCTCCAGCCGGAATGCATACACGGGTTCTAACAGTCTGCATTCCCCCATCATAAGCCCCTGCCTTACTGCACGATATGTTGCCTGACGGAAATCACCGCCCTCTGTATGCTTCTGATGTGCCCGTCCTGCGGTCACTGTGATCTTCATATCTGTGATCGGTGCGCCTGTCAACACGCCGCGGTATTCTTTTTCTTCCAGATGTGTCAGGATCAATCTCTGCCAGTTCTTATCGAGCACATCCTCGCTACATATCGTATCAAACTGCATTCCACTTCCCGGCTCCAATGGTTCCATCAGCAAATGCACTTCGGCATAATGGCGAAGCGGTTCAAAATGGCCGACACCCATTACCGGTTCTGCAAGTGTCTCTTTATATATGATCCTTCCCATACCAAATGATATGAGATAACCAAATCTGTCTTTTATGATCTGTGTCAGCACCTGAAGCTGCACCTGTCCCATAACCTTGACAAAGATCTCTCGGGTCTCCTGTGCAAACTCCACATGTAACTCCGGTTCTTCTTCCTCCAACTGCCTGATATCCCGGAGTACGACAACTGCATCCTTGTCCTCCGGATAACTGACTTTATAGGATAACACAGGTTCCAGTCCTGCGAATACATTTTCCTGTTCACATCCAACGCCCTGACCTGCGGATGTCTCACCAAGCCCGGTGACCGCACATACCGTTCCGGCAGGAGCCTCCTCTACCGTCTCGTAACGCGCACCGGAATAAATCCGTATCTGGTTGACTTTTCCTTCAGTTCCCTCGATCTGCTCTCTGCACTTTAAGCATCCTCCGGTCACCTTCATATAGGTAAGACGTTCCCCTTTTGCATCTCTCGATATCTTGAAGATCCGTCCGCCAAATTCTGCATTATATGCAGGCATCACCATATAGGTATTCATCGCATCCAATAATTCCTGCACACCGGAGAGTTTGAGTGCCGATCCCCAGAAACACGGAAATATCTTTCTGTCAAGAATTGCTTCGATGATATCCTCTGTCTCAACCGTACCACTATCCAGATAGGTATCCAACAGTCTCTCGTCTGCCATCGCGATCTGTTCATCTCTGTCCTCGGATGAGAAATCAACGCAATCCCCATCCAGCTTTTTTCGTATATTTTGGAAAACAGCATCTTTATCTGACCCATCCATATCCATCTTATTTACAAATATAAATGTCGGGATCTCGTACCGCTTCAACAGCTTCCATAATGTATCAGTATGACTCTGTACCCCGTCCATGCCATTAATGACAAGAATCGCATAGTCAAGCACCTGTAAGGTTCGTTCCATTTCCGCTGAGAAATCAACATGCCCAGGCGTATCAAGCAGCGTAATCTCCATGTCATCATATGTAAATACCGCCTGCTTGGAAAATATCGTGATCCCACGCTCCCGCTCCTGTGCATCCGTATCCAGGTAAGCATCCTTATGATCCACCCGTCCAAGCTTACGGATCTTGCCTGCCGTATATAACATGGCTTCCGATAATGTAGTTTTTCCCGAATCAACATGGGCAAGAATACCCACCACCAACTTTTTCATATCTGTATTTACCCTGTTTCTGTCCATCATATATCATATCGAGCATATAGCTGACGGATATTTTTCCATCCGTCCCACATCTCATACGGGTCAGACTTCCTTCTTCTTATTCTTTCTCTGTTTTATAACTGCAAACTTCGCTGCATAGGCCGCGCCCAGTGCACACGGAAATACAAATGTTGCAAAACGGTATAGCAGTGCCATAGCTCCTGCTTTCGCACTTCCCACGATCGCACCAAACATTGCGATCATTACAAACTCACTGGAACCGATCCCGGCAGGCGTAGGAATAACTGCCGCCAGCATGACGGATACCGTCGTGATCGCCAGTGCCACATCCGGCGAAAATGCACCGCTCTTGTACAGTACGATATACGGAATCATAAACCAGCAGGAAAACTTACAAATATTGATTAGCAGAACGCCAAGCAGCAGCTTCCAATGGTGCAGCAATTTCTTTGATTCCGTTTCCATGATATCACACTGTTCTTTGATTTTATCAAACTTTTCTGTAAATCGTCCTTTGTAATTCACCAGATCCATCAGCTTCTTTAAGATCTGATGAAACCATCCGGCACATACAAACAACAGTAAACATATCGTAATAATAACCGTAGCCACAAATCCAATTCCAATATATGCTTCATATTCCGCAAAGGTTTCATTCATATAATGGAAATGCAGCAGATACAGGATCACCGCCATAATTCCGATGCTTAATTTGTGCACTGCATATTCAATCATATACATACCAAATGCTTCTGATGTCTTCACTCCATACTCATTCAGGTAAACCAGAGCCGACACACCCGCTCCGCTTCCAAGCGTCGCCGTTCTGTAAAATGACACAAAATATGTCATTCCAAACGCCTGTCTGAATGTAAACGTCGGATTATACTGTCTGGCAAATAACATCGTGATCGTACTCTCAAACACACCATACAGCAATGTCGCCACAAGGATCAGCACGACGATCCAAGGGCTTGTCTTCACAAGCTGCTTTGCGATCGGTCCTGCCATATCCCGGAACACATATACGATCAGGCCAAGAAGCACCAGCACAAATGCCCATTTTATAATACTTTTCTGCGTTTCTGTTAATTTCTTCATACTCAACTTATTACCTTTTATCTAATTTCCATATATATCCGCATATAAATATACTATACCATATCCACACGCTCACCGACAACATAAAAGGCTGTTTGTTGTTACAGGCATTTGCATCTAAACTACTGTGCCATTTACGCCTGTGCCGCTGTGCCATATACCATGATATAAAACATTAGTGTCAGTTTCGTTATGAAATGCATATTGCCAGCGAATGCGGGTGCATGTTTGAGCCGAAGGCGAGTTTGCACAGAAGCATGAGCGAATCAGGCATATGCATTGAATAGAAACTTACATGAGTTTTTATCATGGTACATGACACAGTGCACAGGCGTAAAGGTCACAACAATATAGATGCAAATGCCTGTAACATCAAACACGCCCCACCGCATTGCTGTATGGTGGAGCGTGTCTGCTTTGAGATAAATGATTTATTCTAAAAGGACTTATATATTCACATTCGTTTAAATTACATCTTAGCCAAAGAGCGGAGTTGAGTAATATCTGTCACCACTGTCCGGAAGGAGAACTACGATTGTCTTTCCTGCATTTTCAGGACGCTTTGCAAGTTCCTTTGCTGCTACGAAAGCTGCACCGGATGAGATACCAACGAGAATACCTTCTATACTTGCGATCTCTTTGCCGCCTTCAAATGCTGCATCATTGTCGATTGTGATGATCTCATCGTAGATTTTTGTATTTAATGTATCCGGTACAAATCCTGCACCGATACCCTGAATCTTATGTGCTCCTGCAGTTCCCTTTGAAAGAACCGGTGATGTAGCCGGCTCTACTGCTACAACCTTAACATTCGGATTCTGCTGCTTCAGATATTCACCGACACCTGTTACAGTTCCGCCTGTACCAACACCTGCTACAAAGATATCAACCTTTCCGTCTGTATCATTCCAGATCTCCGGTCCTGTTGTCTTTCTGTGTGCTTCCGGGTTTGCCGGATTTACGAACTGACCTGCAACGAAGCTGTCAGGGATCTCCTTAGAGAGCTCCTCAGCCTTTGCGATCGCACCCTTCATACCCTTTGCACCTTCAGTCAGAACGATCTCTGCGCCGTATGCTTTGATGATATTTCTTCTTTCAACGCTCATGGTCTCCGGCATAACGATGATTGCCTTATAACCCTTTGCTGTAGCGATAGATGCAAGACCGATACCTGTATTTCCGGATGTAGGCTCAATGATCGTAGCGCCCGGCTTTAATGTGCCCTTTCTCTCTGCATCTTCGATCATCTCTTTTGCGATTCTGTCTTTTACGCTTCCTGCCGGATTAAAATACTCTAACTTTGCAAGGATCTTTGCATTTAAGCCTTCCTTTTTCTCAATGTGATTGAACTCTACTAATGGTGTATTTCCGATTAACTCTGTTGCGTCTTTATAAATTTTACTCATAATTTTAATCTCCTATTCTGATTCTATTTTTCGTTTTGCAGGTGACCGATGATCTTCGATCACCCATATTTTTTATTGTTTTTATGTTCAATTATCTACTGTTTTTATTATTGATTATTCTGCGATTGCCTTAAATGCTTCATCCAGATCTTCGATAATATCGTCGATGTTCTCTGTTCCGATGGACAGACGAATTGTATTCGGCTTGATACCCTGATCTAATAGCTCAGCCTCGTTGCACTCTGAATGAGTGGTTGATGCCGGATGGATAGCAAGGGATTTTACATCTGCAACATTTGCAAGGAGTGAGAATAACTCAAGCTGATCGATAAATGCCTGTGCCTCTTTTGCTCCGCCCTTAATCTCAAATGTGAAGATCGATCCGCCGCCATTTGGGAAATATTTCTTATATAATGCCTGCTGTTCAGGATCCTCCGAGATGGATGGATGATTTACCTTCTCAACCAGTGGCTGATCTTTCAGATACTGTACAACCTTAAGTGCATTTTCAACATGACGTTCTACACGCAAGGATAATGTCTCAAGTCCCTGAAGGAAGATGAATGAATGTACCGGTGAGATAGTTGCTCCCATATCTCTTAACAGGATCGCTCTGATGTAAGTAACAAATGCAGCAGGTGCTGTATCCTTTGCAAAGCTTACTCCATGGTAAGATACGTTCGGCTCTGTTAACCATGGGTATTTGTCACTGGATGTCCAGTCAAAGTTACCACTGTCGATGATGACACCACCGATCGTTGTTCCGTGTCCACCGATGAACTTGGTAGCGGAATGTACAACGATATCTGCACCGTACTCAATCGGGCGAACGAGATAAGGTGTTGCAAATGTATTATCTACGATCAATGGAATGTTATGTGCATGTGCGATCTTTGCGATTCTCTCGATATCTACAACCTCTGAGTTAGGATTTCCGAGTGTCTCGATCTCGATACCGGTTGTATTGTCCTGAATAGCAGCTTCGATTGCATCATAGTCAAATGGATCAACGAATGTTGTCTCGATTCCAAAATCCGGAAGTGTATGTGCAAGAAGGTTATATGTTCCACCGTAGATGTTCTTTGCTGCTACGATGTGGTCACCCTTATGTGCAACTGCCTGAAGTGCATATGTCAGAGCTGCTGCTCCCGAACCAACTGCAAGTGCTGCTACGCCGCCCTCTAATGCTGCGATTCTCTTTTCGAAAATGTCTTCTGTAGGATTTGTAAGTCTTCCGTAAATGTTACCTGCATCTCTGAGGCCAAATCTGTCTGCCGCATGCTGGCTGTTATGGAATACATATGATGATGTAAGATAGATCGGAACTGCTCTTGCATCTGTTACGGGATCCGGTGTTTCCTGTCCTACGTGTAACTGTAATGTTTCAAATTTTAAATCTCTTTCGCTGTATGATTTCTTTGCCATAATTTTTAATCTCCTGTTCTTTTCTCCCGGCTGATGTACGTTTCCGTTTCTTCTATCATTATGTACTGCCGTTTTATTATCTGTCATTTTATTCTGTATTCGTTATTTGCTCCCTATGCCGGAGCTTATCATTTCGTCATTCATGGATATTCTTATCCGGGCTTACTCTAGCGACAACATCTGTAAATTCCGCCTGCTGATAACGCTTGTCTGGTAGTACACATTCGATTGTCTTCATTCAAATATTGTGGTTGATAATACTTGTTCAACATACCTTTTACCTCGTTTCCGCTTATTCCTATCAACAAACTATGATTTAGCTTATGCATGTATATTACACCTCTATTCCTACTTTGTCAATAGGATAATGGAAATATTTTTATAGATTTTTCTTTTAAACTGGTGTATAATCAATTCATAGAAAATTAGTATGAATTATGATCGTGTAATTTGGAGGTGTATTACATTGAAAATATCAACAAAAGGAAGATATGCATTACGGCTTATGATCTATATAGCAGCCAACTCTAATGGTAAGCCGGTCAGCATAAAGGATGTAGCAAAAAACGAGGATATCTCTGATAAATATCTGGAACAGATCATTTCTATATTAAATTCCGGCGGACTTGTCCGAAGCGTCCGTGGTCCACAGGGTGGCTACCTGTTACGAAAAGCACCGGAAGACATTACAGTCGGTGCAGTTCTTCGTCTGACAGAAGGAACGCTTGCCCCTGTTGCCTGTGTCGAAGAGGATGCGCCTGAATGTGAGCGTGAATCCATATGCTCCACCTACAATCTGTGGAAGCAACTCTACAGTGCGATCTGCAGTGTTGTTGACACAACCACCATCGCAGACCTCTGCAACAGCCGACCGGAAGCTGGCGATGAATACTGCATTTAGCCTGATACTCCAAGCAGCTGAATTGCTTATGCTCTGACACTAACAAAACTAGCATAGATTTCTATTTAATGCATATGCCTTATCCGCTTATGCTCCTGTGCAAACTCGCCCTACGGGCTCACACATGCACCCGCATTCGCTGGCAATATGCATTATATAACGAAATCTATGCTATTGTTTTGTTAGTGCCAGAGTATAACCAATCCAGCCGTTTTGTAACATCATAGGAAACTCAGTCGACTGCACTATCGATTTTTAAACGATGGGCTGTCGTGCACTTAAAAGATATTCTTATCAATAAACGCGTGATCAGCCTTATCACTAGAATGAAACAAACTTAAAAAATCCCCCTTGGGGTACTAAACTGAATTGAGATTATCTGTTTGGAACAGATAATCTCAACACAATGTTATTTTATATTTGTGAATCTCATATTTGTATCTATAAAAAATCTACCCGGCTGTTCACTGTTGTTGAGCCGGTTCAGATCGATAATAGACAAAAACATTCGTATAGGATTCGTCATGACATGCATATTGCCAGCGAATGCGAGTGCATGTCTGAGCCCGTAGGGCGAGTTTGCACATAAGCATGAGCGGATCAGGCATATGCATGAAATAGAATACTATACGAGTTTTTCTATTGTCGATTCTGAGCCAGATTAACACGGTGAACAGCCGGTTAGATTTTTATCCATAAATGTGAAATTCACACATTACTTCAACTTCATGTCAACCACAAGGTTATTTCCGGTGGCGGTGATGTTCGCATAGCTGCCGGAGATCAATGGCAGCATCGGTGCGATATGTCCAAGATCGGCATCCATGATAACCGGCACATTGTGGTGGGCGATAATATCCAGTACCGCATGATACTGGTCAAGCCCCATCATCTCCTGCCCATGCACCAGCGGACGTCCGATCAGAAACCCCTTCACATATCGGAACCATCCCGCATGCTCCATCTGCCACATAGCACGGCGGATCGCCATTACATTCAGATCACAGGCTTCTAAGAACCAGATGAAGCCATCCTCTTTATAGTGTTCCAGAAAATCTGTTGTTTTATCAAATTTCGTTCCAAGCAGATTCACCAGGCAGTCCATGCAGCCACCGATCAGTCTACCTGCCATGAATACTTCATCGACAGTAGTCGATCCATGCGTCGCATCCGTTTCATACAGGTGAAGTTCCTTCTGTTCAGTGATATTATATGGTGCAAGCGGATGTTCTTCATCCTTCAGGGATTCCTTCTCATATCCACGATATCCCTGCAGGCTTTTCTTCTCACCACAAAGCAGTGCAAATGTATCTTCTATCGATGCATGCCACGGCTCCATGCCAAATGCTGCCGCACATGGACCATAAACAGAAGCTGTATCACAGATCGTTGTCAGCAGATAAGTCAGATTCGTATTATCCGAATATCCCACAAACCATTTCGGATCTGCTTTCTTTAAGCGTTCAAAATCAATATGATCAAGAGTCTCACACATCAACTCTCCACCGCCGCAGGATATCAGAACATCATTTTTCTTTGATGTGTACATTTCATTAATCTCCTGACCGCATTTCTCCGGCGTATTACTGATACCGATACCACAGCCTTCATAACAATTCGGACCAAGCTCCGTCTGATAGCCCTTAGCATGGAATGTATCAAGTGCATGACCAAATGCTGTCCGATATGGTTCTATATTACAACCAAAAGATGGCGCAACAAAGCCAATCGTTCCACCTTTTTCTAAAAATTTCGGATATCTCATTTTTCTCCTCCTTTTAGCCTCATAAACTGGAATTTGTCTCTTTCTTACCCATTAGCAATCTGAACCAATTTATCAATTATAACTTGTGGTATCTCGCTATTTTCATAACCTTGTTTAATAGATTCGATTGCATTATCTATATCGTTATTCTTTGCATATAAAAACGCTCTGATATGACACATATACGGAACATATATATGGGGTAAAGTTACTATCCTCTGATTAAGAACAGTAATGGCATCATCAACTGTTTGTACATTATTTATCCACTCTCTTATCAGTGGGATATTTTTATCTATCACATTTTTTATATATTCCAATGCAAATTCTATATCGGACGTGTAGGTAGGTATTTGATATTGAAAACTTGTGCATTTCCTTGGATTATAAAATTCTTCCTTTGTATATCCACAGTCTTGTTCTCTTTCATCCTCTATGTGATTATACCAAGCATCAGCAATGTGTATTTTTACAGAACTTTCTGTCCGATGCCATGTCAACTTATTTTTACTATTGATATCAGGGATAAAATCATAATTATATCCCCAGCGCAAGTATATGTGATTTCCTCTTGGATAACATAATTCGACCACAAAACGCCGATTAGCACTCCATTCAGAGTGCCATTTTTTTATCTTTTCATTATATTTCAACCCGAATTCTTCTGACAACCTTCGAGATATGTATTCGTCATAAAGTTCTCTTTTAATATATTCATCACCATGTAAAAACTTATCTTTATACTCTTCTTGTGATAATATTTCATTTGATTCCCTTTTTTTTGAACAAAAACCCTTACTCAATACATCAAATAGACTCATAAGTAACCTCCATTATTGCAAATCATCTCTTGCTTAAATCCCGATTTAGTAAATCGTGATTTGGTATCGTTACATCCTATACTACCGAACACCAAAAGAATCCGTCCACAACAGCATATATCCACTACTAAAGGCAACCGCCTGAGAAGCTAAATCCGTGACAGAGGCACTGTAAAACGGAATCTGATCGCTTTTAAGAATTTCGATTTTTATCTCCTTCTTGCAGTATTTCGTACCAACACCTCATACACTCCAAGCAATATACACCCGGCGACATAGCACAGGATATCTTTCCAATCAAATACAGAACCGACCAAAACACTTAAGAATCGGTTATCCTGCCAGCCTAATACTTCCACAATATGGAACATCTGTAAAAATTCTACCAGTGCTGCAAAAATAAATACATACAGCGGCAACAATTTGCATCGCTCCGGTACAAATATTCTTATAAACGTATATATCACAATCACAACCAGCACATCACCAATATATGGTCTTACAAATGCATCATGTACATATAACGCAATCAACACCTCGGTCAGCAACAAAATCACAGTTGCTATTGCATATCCGATTCGCTTCATGTTCTTCTCCATTCAACAAATTATTTGAAGAGATTGTCATTTTTGCAGCTCTGGCACTACTTTACTTTTTTCAGATTCAACATATACTCTTCAATCAAACAATCAACCGTTTCTTTTTCCTTTACAAGATTCGGGAATAAACCGGTAGCTCCGTACCCTACCAAATTCATCAATCCAATCAGTCTCCATTCATTCGCAGATGTCACCGAATCTTCTCCTTCAATATTTTCCTTATAAGAACAAAACTCTACTGTGAATCGATTTCTTCGCTCCGCTTCCAATTCAGAATCTGCCGGCGGTAAAGTCGGAGGAAATCGCCACAGATTATCCATCTGCCTGATGAGTTCGTCTGCCTTCTCTGTCATATTTCTATTCTTGTAAATTTGAACTTCCAGTCCCCACATGAGTAGTATTCTATCCCAGACATTCCATACTCCCTTCCCCGGGAACTCCACTTCATGAGTAATTTCACATAACTTAAGAGCCTCGTCCTCACACCCATAAACATATAACCAATAGGCTAAGTGGCAAAGATTTTCAACATCCGATCCTCTATTAAACGAACATTTTTTTACCAGTTTCTTTGATAAGGACAAAACCTTCTTTTCTTTATGTCCCATCTGAATACTCTCAAACAATTCCTGATTCGTCATCTTTCCTTCTCCTCTCTCATAAAGTCGTGGTTTCAGTACCTTTTTGCCTCATTTTCCTCAAGCAATATTTCCGCATTTTCTGTTGAAAGTATTTGCTTTTTTACTATCTCAGTTTCAGGTGTCATAATAAAGCCCCTTTTCATGCTAATATAATAATGCATATCAGCACCATAAATGACGTCAATAAAATAAGTTACATTCCATGCATGATATCCGGTAATATATTCATGATCCGAATATTCTTCTATCTCATATAATTTCATACCGCTATCAGATGTGCATACCATAAACTTCCGCTTTATCCGTGTATACAATTAATCCGGATTATTTTCGACTTCATCCCAAAGTTCTTTGTTAAACCTTATTACCCGGGCTAACGATTTCATATCCAATTGCTCTGTCTTGAGTCCATAACCACTGACTTCATACTCATATGTCATTTCAACCTTGGCACCATTTTTTATTAAGTTTTGGATAAAATTATAAATCTTTTTGCTCGTATACCTTATTCCAAGAACCAATCTCAATCAAATTACCTTCTGGATCGGCGATATAACAAGTTCTTTGTCCCCACGGTTCAAGCTCTGGTTCTAATACAGACGTTGCACCATTTTTTATAGCATTGTTGTATGCCATATCAACTTCCTCAAAAGTATCAACATAGAGTGCAATTTCGCTATGACCATTTAGACCTTTTATATACTCATACCTTCTGTGTGTCATGTTTTCAAAATCTTTTCTTCCATATAGCAAAAACAATGTTCCATCCTTAACAAGATAAACATTTGATGTGTCTTCGCTTTCTTTAATCTCAAAGCCAAGAACATCTCTATAAAAGCGAATCATTTTCGCCATATCTTCAACAAATAATCCAAATCCATCTAATCTCATAGTCCACCTCCGTATATTCCAATTTTTCTTTCTAATCAACTATCCAGCAAACTCGGAAATTATCAGTTAGATAAATGATAAAATTGTTCTTAACTTAAATCAAGAGTTGTATAGCCAAACTCGTTGATATGTCTTTGCAAATTATGAAAATCTATCATGTTTTTATTTTTCCGAAATAGTCCTTTTTTATTAAACAATATTTTAGTATGTGCGTATGTGCTATACAATTCGATATATGGCGGTTCGGCAGTGATATTTCTTTCTCCGATACAGTTTCCTCTACTGTTGGGATATTTCCGATTGAAATTTATAGTACATTCTTTGTATGTCAACCAATGCAAATCACTAAATTTTATTCCATGCTCATCAATAGAAACAATATTCTCGTAGGAGACTTCTTTAACCTCAAGATGGAAATAATGATGTTTTGATTTAAAATACTCGACAGCTGCATTGATATGTTCCAGAAAAAATGCGATTTGTTCCTCCGTCAAACTACATTCCCATGGATAGTTGTTAGCCATTCCTGTTTTCCCGTATTGATATGCTGCCATACTATATTTTATTTCCGGTTTTATCCATTTTACAATCAGAAAATCGTTTTCCTCAAGCAATATTTCAGCGTTTCCTGTTGAAAGAATTTGTGCTTTTATTGCCTCTGTTTCAGCTGTCATAAATAAAGTTCCTTTCCTAACAAATACCAATTTCTTAGTTTTAAAAACGCTTGATATCATTTTATATTCATTGTGAATCTTCTAAATACACTATACATCTGTTAACATCTTTTGGAGAATAAAAAACCGGAACTTTCTTCTTCATAAACAACTTTTTGTCACTTTGAAGCATATTCTCTAACTCTGGTTCTATTCCTTCTTCGTAATCTCCATAATGCCCGATCGTGAAGCGGCACTCATGTTCCATATTATCTTTTGTCTTAAATATAATATGAGCTTCGGTATAGGGCTGGTTAAAATCATTAACTAACGTTACATCTTCGATGATCCCCTCGACCAGATTCCATTTTATAATCACGGAAAATCGATTGACCAAATAGATGATAGGAATAATTGCAAAGAGAGCAGCTAAAAAAAGCCATCTGTTAAAAAGTCCGGCAATGATTCCGGGGATAGCCGTTATAAGCACCGCAATCATACACCTTTTACATGTTCTCTTTAATACTTTACTTTTGTATTTCCCCATTATCTTTCAGCTTTCCTTACAATTTCACCATCATGTCGGATTCATATTTTATAATCGTTGAAAATCAAAGTATTACAAACACTACTACCAAACATCCAACGAATCCCACGAACCACGGTATTATAAAAGATAGAAAATTTGCTTTATTTTTTCGAAGCAGAATCATTGCGGTTATCATTATGGCTAACCATGCGAACATAATAAAATATCCAAACAAAAGATAAACTACAGGACCGGTCAAAATTTAAAGAACCAGAAAAGCTTCCCGCCATATGGATTTTTCTTACTGAGCAACCGTGCCGAAACTGTATGGAATAATAAAAATGCACCGCTTATGATCGTCATCACCAGTTCAAACTGTGATACGACCGACATGGAATTATCATTATAGCCTATATAAACATTCTTACTGCCCAGAATGCTGCAATTTCCCTCATACCAGAACACATCGGCACCATTGACCGGTGAATCCGCCTTAATCTGCAGCACCGTATAAGTTGGCCGAATGCCTTTCCCATAACGTGATTTGTAATTTCTGACAGCATTTCCGCTATGTACCTTAACATGATTGGAGCTCTGCCGGGAGCTTTGATATGTTACAGTTCTCATCGAGTTTTATAGCTGATAAAGAAAGACTGAACGCCTCTTGTAATTGCCCATTATAAAAGGAAGTTTCCGCATTTGAAATTAATTCTGCAAGTTGATCTTTTTTGTCCATTGGCATCCAAATCATCCCCTTACGTAACATCGGTTTTTTTCAGTTCGTTTATTATCTCTATATCATAATCATTTGGAGCATCACTGAATGCTTTTTCTGCTAAAGTGACAGCTTCTTTTGAAATCGTAACCTCATTAGCTAAAACGTTCTCCAAAAAATTTTCAAGAGCCACCCGTTTTTCTCCATATTTCGCCAGTTCTTCAGCATCTTCCACAAGAGCATTCACAAGAGAGTCGTCATGAAATTGCATAGAGATATTTTTGAAGAACATATCATATGCGTCTTTTACCATTTTAATCTCCTCTCATAATTAGCGATTAATAGGAAAGCCAGTTACTATCCCTTCACCGCCTGGTTCAACAATCACTCTAATATCTAAACTATGGTTTTGTCCTTCAACAGTAAATCTAACTGGTCTACCATTTCTTGTGGTAAGAGGAGCGTTTGGATCTGGACCACCAATAGTTTTCGGTGCATTTCGACCACTTCCTGGACCTGTAGCTTGTTGCCAAATTGATTTTGGACTATTCGCAACATCTCCGACAGCCTTAATAGCATTATCATCGGACCAAGTATCTGGAAAAGCACTATTGCCAAATCCGCGATTTGGACCGTGCCCAGGATCATCTGGACCTTCGCCTTCAAGAATATGTCGTCTTCTATTATCACTAACTTTACATTCGGTATTGTGAACCCATACGGTATTTCTTCCAACAAAATATGTATGTGAGTTTTCAACCTGAAAATTATATACATTTACAGATATTTCGAACTCTTCAATCTTATACTTTTCGATTAATAAATCATCACCATTAACGCTAACAAGCTTATCACCCACAAGGAGTCTACCAGCCTCAATAAAGCCTCTGCCCTGCACATAAAATGGATGATTGTCTGTGGTGATGACTTCTTCACCATTGATTACAAGATGAACGAGTTTGTCCACCTTGCGGACATATGTTTCAAGGACAGTTTTTTCACTTGTTTCAAGCGTATCAGGATCAGTTGAAATAACCTTATCACCAGGATTTATCTTTTCAATAGCGAGCAGACCAGCAGTTGTAAGTACCAATGTACCAGCAACAAAGCACGCCATATTCTGAGAAGCAGCACCTGAGAACGAAGATACCAAGCTTACCCCCATCTGGAACTTGTTGTATACATCGCTCTGATGCATTTTGTTGTTAAGTTCCGTGATTGGGTTATTAGGATCAATCATCCCCAATCCTAATGATACCATGTCAAAACCATCCATACTATTAGAAATGGCCCCGCTGATTTTAGAGGTTGTCTGGATTGCGTTTCCTAATTTAGAACCGCAGGTTATGAATTTGCCGGCGATTCCGCCTACGCCGCCCAAGGCACCACCCATTATGGCACCATCTAATGCACCTTGGGCAAATCCTTCTAGGAATGAGCCTCCTGTTAGCATACTGGTAATTCCGCCAATCAAGCCACCGGTCAAAGCACCTTTTAAAGCTCCGATAAGAATGCCAGTGCCTATACCCTGTAAGCCAGGAACACAAATGCAGACAACAGCCACTACGATTTCAATTACCAGAACGATCTCTTTCCAGTGATCTTTACACCACTGACCGACCTTTTTCAAACCTTCGCAAAATTTTTCCCAGTCGGTCTTTTCGCAGTCAGGCTTAAGATAAGAGTATTGTTTGTAAAAGTCCTTCTTAGCACGTGAGATTTCGGATGATGCCGAATTATCACGATCTACCGTCAAGTTAATAAACTCATCGACTTCTCTTTGGGTTGCTTCGAGACCCGCAATCTGCTGTTCTTGTGTCTGAGAAGAGGTTCAAAAACAGTTAACTTCTAAATCAACTGTTTTTTGAAAGGTCGTTTCATCAGATTCTTATAGCAATCCAGCAAATAATCTCATAAATAATTGTCCCAGTCGCAAATATGCACTTCGTCCGGTTTGATATTGGTCTGTCACATCACGACATTCTCCCAGCGTGTTCACTCTTTTTTGAAATAGAACAACACCACAGCAACAACTCAAATCGACTTAAAATTCCAGACTATTCGCATTCAGCAAGAAATACTTCATTCCCATGATGACAAAACCTTCATCATTTCTCCAAGGCTTTTTGCTGCCATTTACAATGACGATCTTCTTGAAAGAGTCCGGGATATTACGCAGAGAATTGAACTCCTGCGTCTGTTTTTCTTCCGAAGTCATGTCATATGCAACCTGGATATAGTATCTCTGGTTTCCTTGATTCACCACAAAGTCAACCTCCAACTGCTTGCGAACACGTTTGCCCTCTTTATCCTTATCGAAGATATCCACGACACCCACATCAACATTGTAGCCACGGATCAACAGCTCGTTATAAACAATGTTCTCCATGATATGAGTAGGCTCCTGCTGTCTGAAATTCAGACGTGCATTTCTCAGTCCCAGATCCGTAAAGTAGTATTTCAGATTTGCACCGATATACTTTCTGCCCTTAATATCGTATCGGCTTGCCTTGGAAATCAAAAAGGCATCTGTCAAATAGTCGATATGCTTGGAGATGGTTTTATTAGCATAAGTCATCTGACGCTCACTGGCAAAGGTATTGGCAATCTTTGAAGGGTTGGTCGGTGCACCGATTGCAGATGCAAGCACATCAACCAGAATCCCAATCTCATCCACGTTCTGAATCTTATTTCTTTCAATAACATCCTTCAGATAGACATTTGCAAAGATGTTCTTCAGATAGTCTGCTTTCTGTCGTTCGCTCTGGAAACTTACGATCTGCGGCAATCCTCCGTAGATCATGTAGTCATCCCATGCATCATCATAATCGCCGTCATAGACAGAATAAAACTCTGCAAAGGAGAGAGGGTAGATTCTAATCTCATCACCTCTGCCACGGAATTCGGTCACAATGTCGCTGGACAGGAACTTGGAATTACTTCCGGTGACATACACATCAATATTGCTCATGCGGAGCAGGCTGTTCAGCACTTCCTCAAATTGTGACATAAACTGCACTTCATCAAGAAGCAGATAGTATTTGCCATCGTCTTTCATGGCATCTTTGATGTACTTGAAACACACCTTAGGATCTCTTAGTTCCTCATTTTCAATACCGTCCAATGCAATCTCAATAATATGATCAACATCAACGCCGTTCTCCAGTAAGTATCTCTTAAAGATGGTAAACAGCAAAAAGGATTTGCCACATCTACGAATGCCGGTAATCACCTTTATCATTCCATTATCTTTTCGCAGGGTCAGCTGCTGTAGGTAAGCGTCTCTTTTAATCTCCATCGTTACGCTCCCCCTTTCCGTGCATCTGCACACTTTTTAGTAATGAGATCCTATCACAGAACGACCTGAATTTCAATATGCATTCCCATTTTATGTGCATCTACACACTTTTATGTAATGTTGATAAATATATTTTCAGATTTTTTTGATTGCAGTGTCTATAATCGACTACTCCAATCGTTATTATAGGTAAACAACAAAAAAAAGATGGTTTCGATGTTTCATTAAATATGTTCGTTAGTCTTTTACACAAAGGATTCTATCTCCTCTGCGCCCTAATGCTTTTCGGATTCAGTTCAACAAACTGGACTTTATATAATTATTCCTCTAACTTTCCCCATTTTATAGGCTTTCCTGCCTGTCCATTAGTGAAATGATATGTAGTTTCCCTTATTTTTGCCCTTATGAGATAATCACAAGGGAAATAAGGGAATTTTTTTTAATCATTGCCTACCACTTTATCAAGAAGCCGAACCGATTTTCGTTTCGCATCTCTTGTGGAGTGAGCATAGACATTCATTGTGGTACTTACATCTGAGTGTCCTAATAATTCCTGCACATCTTTTGGAGCAGCTCCATTTGCCAAAAGGTTGCTTGTATAGGTGTGACGTAACTGGTGGAAATGAAAGCCTTCAAATCCCTCTAATGTTTTTGCCACCTTTCTGCATACCGTCCCCAAAGTAGTCGGAAGTTCCAGACAACCATCCGGTCTTAAGCAGACGAAAGAAATTTCTTTATAATCTGCCGGGACTTCCTCTGTTCTGTCTAAGCAGTAATATTCGTAGTACACTCTGTTTTTCTCTTTGACCTCTTTGTAGTAGTTCGTGTGATAAAGTTCTCCGTACTGCATTCGATTTTTTAACTGCTCTTTCCGGGCATTGCGGAAAATCTCTACCAGCGTATCTCCAAAATCAACAATCCTCACTTTTTTCCGCTTGGTTGGTCCGATGATATATTTGCGCTTTGAGCCATCATATCGGATGCTGCGTCTTATGGTAAGGCATTGTTCTTCCAGATTTACGTCCTGCCATGCCAAACCACAGGCTTCTCCAATACGAAGCCCGGCATAATAGGCTATCTGGATTGGAAGTATTGCGGCTGGGTTCTTTTTTTGAAGATACGCAAGCAGTCTTTCATAATCTTCTCGTGAAATTGGTTGGATATTTCCGTCCATGTCCTCATCCGAAAACAAATCAACTTCGTCCGTCTGATACCGCAGTTTAATATACTGCATGGGATTGAACGTAATATACTGTTTTGGAAATACTGCAAAGCGGAAAGACTGCTGCATGACTGCGGAAAAAGAATGGATGTAATCTTTGCTGTAACCCTTTCTCTCTTTTCCATCGGGATGAACTCCCCCGAAGGAAAGCAAATCAAAGAAAGATTGCAAATGCTCAGAGGTTACATTTTTTAATTTCCGTTCTGCCAGCGGATGTTTCTTAATATTTCGGATTGTTCCGAGGTAATTCTCCACAGTACCATTGCTGAGCGTACCTGTTTTTAATTCCTCCTCTGCCCACACATCCAGAAGTTGTCCGACTGTGAGATTTTCCGCTTTGGCAACAAATTTCTTTTTCTCATAATCATCCATTGCCTGACGGAGCAGCTTTTCAGTTTCACTTTTGCTTTCTGTTCCAACGCATTCTTTCTGAACAAGATTGCCGCTTGCGTCCTCTACATAGAAGCGGTAGTACCATTTCTTTCCTTTTTTTCTTACAGATCCTTTTGCCATAATCGTATGTCTCCTTTCGATATTAGACAATCGGAACTGATGAAATGCTTCGTGCGTGTAAGTATATCATAACTCCGGTTGTCTTACTATACCGATTCGGAATCTTCGTATAAGACTTCTGATAAAAGATTTGCAAGCCTTTGTTCTGCTGTTTTTGGTTTCTTGGAATAGAGCCTTACAACGTCTGCCATCTCATTAAAAGCATTGATGGTAGGAGTGATTTCCCTTAAGAACATAATCTCATTATATTCATCATTCGATTCAAACCCTATTGTTTTGGCAATATCCGTCTGACCATCATTCCCCTTGAAGTTTTTGCAGGCGAACTGAAAGGAATCCAAAAACAGACCATATTGTTTTAACATCAGCAGTAATAAATCTTTTGAAAAAGCATCTTCTTCTTTGGTAAGGGCAAGCGGTAACTGTTCCAGAATATCTCCCATCGCATCACGAATCTGTAACTCTCTCTTATCCGTAATGTCGGTTTCATATTCATCTGTTTCCCCTTTGAGCCATTCCACAGATACATGAAGTGCTTCCGAAAGACCTTCCAGCACCATTTTTTTCGTATTGTCAATCGAACCATTCTCATAACGCAGGATTGTAGAAGCGGTAACCCCCATCTTTTCTGCGACATAAGGCTGTGTCAGATTCAATTCCAGACGGCGCTGTTTTATTCTGCTCCCTATCAGCTTGCGTAATTCTTTATCTTTCATGCTGACTGCCTCCTTTTTCGGTATGTATGAATTATAGCATTGTTTTTTCAAAATTGCAATATGCAATATAATATTTGCTTTTAATATTTCGTAACGCTTGACAAAAAGATGTGAAAAGGATATACTTACATCACAAGAATTGCATAATGCAATTTATAAGGAGGTGATTATATGACGCAAAGAAAAATTGCATTATCCATCGAAGAAGCTGCTGACTATACGGGAATCGGCAGAAACACCTTAAGACAGCTTGTAGAATGGAAGAAACTTCCAGTATTAAAGGTTGGTCGCAAAGTCCTGATTAAAACCGATATTCTGGAAATGTTTATGGAAGCGAATGAAGGTCGTGATTTGAGGGATAGAGGAAATGTAAAAGCCGTAACAAGAACTGCGGCAAATTAAAAAGGCGGCTTCCAAAGAAACCGCCAAAGGTTCTATCAGACCGAAGCCATGATATACCTACACGCAAGAAGATTATACCATGTGCTTCTTCTGATACGCAACCAAGAACTTATGTTTGCAAGAGAAAGGAGAATGTAATAATGGCAAAATCAACAAAAAGTTATGAAGAACGAATGCTTGAAATGGAAAAGAAAGAGCAGGAAAGCCTTGAAAAGGCGAAAAGATATGCAGCACAGAAGAAAGAACTTCTGAAGCGAAAGAAAGCCGAAGAAAGTAAAAAACGAACCCATAGGCTCTGTCAGGTTGGCGGTGCGGTGGAATCCGTTCTTGGTTCGCCTATTGAGGAAGAAGACATCCCAAAGCTGATTGGTTTTCTGAAAAAGCAGGAAGCCAACGGGAAATTTTTCTCAAAGGCAATGCAGAAAGAAACAAATACCGATATGGAGGAAGTGTAATGGCGGAGGGGATGAGGTTTTCATTCCCTTCATTGCTTTTTTATGAAGGGCGCACTTATGGACAACCAGAGGTCGTCCCAATAAGTTTGCCACAAGTGGCAACCGGTCTGCGCTCACGCTTGCCGGGCTCGTTCCGTCGGCGGGGCTTTCAGCCAGACCTGCTCATGCCGCAGGAGGCACTCTTCGCCAGAGGGGCGCATTCCATGCAGGCTGCTATGCGCAGGGCACTCTTACGCAGAGGGCGTTCCGGCAATGCTGCTTTTCCTAAAACCGAAAGCAATGTTGCCGGAAATCTATGCCGGATGTGCAGAAAGGAGGCATCCAGACATGGCGATTTTTCATTACACAGTCAAAATAGTCGGACGTAGTAAAGGGAAATCTGTTATCTCCGCTTCCGCATATCTCAATGGGGATGTGATGAAAAATGAGGAAACCGGGCGAATCAGTTATTACACTTCTAAAAAAGAAGTGGTCTACACCAGTCTGATGATGTGCGAAAACGCACCTCCTGAATGGCAGATAGTACCAGAGGAAAATATAAAACGCTTTCAGAAATCTGTCCGATACAAAAAGTCAGCAGATAAAGAAGCTGCTTTAGAAAAATTTAAAATCACATTTCAGAAACAGAGGTTATGGAATGAGGTATTGAAGATTGAAAAAAGTGCGGATGCCCAATTTGGCAGGTCATTTGAATTTGCCCTTCCCAAAGAATGGAACAGACAGGAACAAATTCAATGTACAACTGACTATATCCAAAAAACTTTTGTAGATAGAGGAATGTGCGCTGATTGGAGTATCCACGATAAAGGGGATGGCAACCCCCATGTCCATCTGCTTCTGACTATGCGTCCTTTTAACCCGGATCATTCTTGGGGAAAGAAAGAAGTCAAGGATTGGGATTTTGTCAGAGATAAAAACGGAAATATCGTGATTGATGAATCCCATCCGAACTGGTGGCAGGATAAGAAAAACCCTGACCGTCATGGAATCCGTATCCCTGTATTAGACGAAAACGGAATTCAGAAGATTGGTGCAAGAAACCGCCTGCAATGGAAACGGGTGCTGACCGATGCTACTGGATGGAACAATCCAAAAAATTGTGAACTATGGCGGAGTGAGTGGGCAAAGGTGTGTAATGAACATCTTTCTTTGCATAATCAGGTCGATCACCGTTCTTATGAAAAACAGGGAAAACTCCAGATTCCTACCATCCATGAAGGTGCTGACGCAAGAAAGATTGAACAAAAGTTTCTTGTCGGGCAGGAAATAAAAGGTTCGTGGAAAGTAGCGGAAAATCAAATCATAAAACAACAAAACACGTTATTGCAAAAGATACTGGACACCTTTGGGAAAGTATCAGGTGCATTATCATTATGGAAGGAGCGATTAAATGACATTAGAAGAAAGCCGGGAAATTATACCCTTAATGGAGTCCATGATTGGGCAAATCGAAGAACAGCAGACCTTAATGGCAGAAATGCTTCTGGAAATGCAGAACCGGGACACCCAACTCTCTCTTATGCAGGAACAGAATCAGAAATTGCAAAAATTAAACAGCGAGTTATCCGAGCTGCTCAACATTTTGCCAAATACCGAGGAACTGCTTTCCAAGATGGAAGAACAGAAAACGAAGATAGAACTTTTGGAAAACGAAAATCAGCAATGGCAGAAATTGGCACAGAATCTGAACAGCGAAAACAGTTTATTGCTGAAACAGAACACCGAATTGCTGAACTGGAACAGCAAATAAGGAAAGGACGTGATATAGATGAACGAATCCAGAGAATCAAAGAACGCCGAACAGTTGGAAGAACTTCTGCTCTTGACCGAGGAGATACAAGAAGAACTGGAACAGAAAGACCAGCTTATCGTGGAACTGAAGACGCAGCTCAGCGAATCTCTGACCTTGAACGAGAAATTAAACAAAGAGAACAGAGCCGGGAATATTCAAGCATTAAAGAACGACTTGAAGCTGGCAGACAGAGCATTGCAGATCGAGAAAGAGAAGCTGCGAAGCGCAAACGTCACGATAGGGGAATGTCAAGATAAAATACGATGCTTAACACAACAACGGGATTATGCCCGGACACATCAGAAAATCGTAGAGATACCGGTAGAAAAGCCGGTACTCTATGAAAAATGTGAAGCCTGTGACCGGACAGCCTATCAGAATGAAAAAGCGAAATACGAAACACAAAAAGAGCGACTTGCAGGACAGTATAAAGCAAAAACGGTAATATTCCAAACAACCTTGTTCCTTCTTGCATGGTATTCGCTGACAACCACTCTTTTTCAGGCAGTACAGTCAGATGTGTTCCTTTCCGATTGTAAATCATTCTTCCATGATGCAGCGTCATTCATACAAACTTTTATCGGATGGACGATTGCTGCCGGACATTCTGCGGCACAGATTAGTACCAAAATTCCAAATGCGTTTATAGCCGAAATCATATATTGGTTATTGCTGATATTGGTTGTCGGAATATGCGTAGCAGGAACAGGGATACTGGTGATACTGATAGAAATAAAGGTTATAGAATTATATAAGAAAAACTGTTGGGATTTTATTACTCTACTGATGATACTGACAAGTGCTGCTGTCATCATTTATTTTGGAGAATCCATCAAAAAAACACTGTCAGTAAATCTTCTATTGCTTTTTGTACTTTCGCAAGGAGTATATGTTGGACTTAGATGTTATTTGAAAAATCAGTTAAATACCAAGCTATATTGATCAAAATATGATAAAAAACGTATAAAAGCAGGGGATAAAAACACACATCGTCCCCTGCTATTATATTATCCTTTTCCAATTTCTAGTAGGATATGCCTGTTTCATTATGCTTTTTTAAAAGCCTTAGTTTGAATGCTTTACTGTATTTCTTCCTAGACATAAATATGCTCCACATGGTACATAAAAAAGGACATGGCAATACCTCCTTGATACCACCGTATCCTTGAAAAAGGGCGACTTTAACACACCCTCCGTATTCTCATTTTTACAAAAGAAAACGGCGGTTTTGATTGTTATTTCAAAACCGCCGTTAAAATGGCATGAGAACTTTCTACTTCATAAGCGGTTTTTTTTCATGCTTATGAAGTAGAGAATTTTTACCTTATCGTAAATTCGCAAGATAAATTATATGTATCGTAATCCCAATCTCTTTCACTTTCAAAGAACGCAAATTGTTTAATCAAACGATAGTGTCCAGCAGGCAATTCTCCATAAAAACTTTTAACATCAATTTCTAATGTTAATCGTTCGTTAGGCTTAATAAAGCAATCCTTTTCATTGCTCTTTGAGGGGTCATCAAGCTGTTTAAGTTGATACCAAGTGCCGGATTGTTCAGCTTCTATTTCAAAATAATCTGGTGAATATTGGTATTCTTTATCAGAAGTATTTTCTATTAGAAATGAAAGGTGCTTTAAGTCTAAATCCTTTTCTGTACTCATTGAAATCTTCAAATCGCCCAAAGTGTCAAGCGCTTCTTCACTTCCATAAGGAGAAACCTCATATTCTTCGGAATAATCTTGTACTACATGATTATCACTGTCCTTTGCTTGACTACACCCAACAATACACACCAATAACAATAAGGTTAGAAACATACATATTATTTTTTTCATTTGTCCTTATCTCCTTTCTTTTAAATTTATAATAGCAATAAAATGTCTATTTTCAATCAACTTTCATTGCAATTTATTTTCACTGTAACACATGCTCCCCCTGCTTTATTATTAGCAATTTGGATATTTCCGCCATGTCTTTCACTTAAAATCTTACTAATATTCAGCCCTAACCCCAAATGTTCAGTAGCTATATCTTTCGATGATTTATAAAATGGTAATGTCGCCTTTTCAATATCAATATTTTTAAACCCGCAACCATCGTCTGAAACAGATATAACTAAATTATCATTCTCTATTACTACGCTAATAGCAATATCACTTTTTGCGTATCTAATACTATTAGAGAGTAAGTTTTCATAAATCTGCATGACTGTATCTAAATTGATAAACAAGGTTATATTATTACCGCTTGTAGTAATTGAAAAATGTTTGTCATAACAAAGTGCTTCTGCTGTGTTATTAAAATTATCAATAAGTGAATGAAATGTAATCTGTTGTCGTGGAATATCAATATCCTCTAACCTGTATAAGTTCGTCATAGCATTTACATATTTTTCAAGACGTGAAATATTTTTTGACATTACTGATATTTCATCTAATATTTCTTGTTGTGATACTAAGCCTTTGGGAATAAAGGAAAGCAGCATAGTAGCATGACCCTTTAGTAAAGTCAAAGGAGTGCGTAAGTCATGCGAAAAAGCAGCATTTAGACGGCGCTGTTCAGCAAATTGTCGAAACATAGTTTCATTATTTTTCGACAAACAGTCTTTCATTTTTTCAAAGGCATGACAAAGTTTCCCCATTTCATCATTTAATGGATATGATAACGTAAAATCTAAGTCATTTGCTTCAATTTTATGATACGCATTAGTTAATAGCTTAATAGGTTTCGATAATTTTTTTTTATAAAAAATGTTACACAACATATCATACTAATAGATAATACGATAGGAATAATTGCAATATTTAATGAACCTAAAGCACTGTCAATAAGCCTATCCCGGTTTGTAAAATTAGGTAAAACTTCGATATATGAAACATGGTTCGGATAGACATATTCGTGTACTGGGCGTTCTTTTTGATAATCAACATTGAACTTGCATATCTCGTTTCCTTTCGTGTCAAATATTGTGTATTTTGTTTGGTCATTACTATAAGTGGCGGTAAATGAGCCATTTTCCGGTATATCATACCTCGTTGACAGATTTTCATACTTATAGTTTAAATTTATTCTGTATCTGTCAACCATTGAAATTAAAAGTATACAAATAATTATTCCAATCAACAACGAAAACAAAGCATAAAGAACAAAGGTCATTCTAATACTCATGCTATTTAACCGATTGAACAATCTGCTTCTCTTTAATTTTTCCATCTATATCCGCACCCCCAAACAGTTTCAATGTAAGGTCTATCGCCTAAAGATAAAAATTTTGCCCTAATACGTCTGATATGTTCTGTAACAACTGTATTATCACCAATGCCGTCTAATCCCCAAACTTTTTCATAAATAGTTTCCCGGTCAAAAACAATTCCTTTGTTTTGCGAAAGGAAAGATATTATATCAAATTCCTTTTTGGTAAAAGCCATATCCTTATTATGATAAAACACAATACGTGAGGAATAATCTATAACCATATCTTCATCAAATTGCACCTTTGAAGATATATTGTGTCTTTTTTCTCTGCGAAGATGTGCTGCAATGCGAGCTTCTAATTCATCAACAGAAAATGGTTTTATTACATAGTCGTCTGCGCCAATAGAAAATCCTTTTATTTTATCACTATCTTCAATGCGTGCTGTTAAAAAAATTATAGGGCATGAAACATAATCCCGTATCCTTTCGCAAACAGTAAATCCATCTATATCTGGCATATTGACATCTAACAAAATAATGTCAGGTTTTTTTTCTACTTCTTTTAATGCAGCATTTCCTGCTGTTGCAGTATATACCGTATATCCAAGTTTGCTGAAATAGCAATACAGCATTGATACAATTTCTTTTTCATCGTCTACAATTAAAATACTCTGCGCCATAAATATGCCTCCATTGTGAATATCTGATTTAAGATTATCAAACAAAAATCTATTTCTAATCAATTTCTTTAATTTTCGATGTCATTAGTTATTATATATGGCAATATGAGTTGTAGCAACCTTACTCTACATGTTTTATGCTCTATTACTATCCACACTATGATGTGTGTAATCATATCCCGAAAGCCATACCAAACAAAGCAGTCTATGGCAGATTTAGAAATAAGTCCTATGATTATTGAAAAATAAGAAAATATAAAAATTAGAGTGAAGTAATTATATTACAAAAATGAAAAACGGGAGATACACAGATATTGTGCTATCTCCCATATTGTTTTTAGTGTCATATCAAGGCTCATTTATTAGTGGTAAAATTAGCGTTTTTCTATATTTCTCAAAATGCTTGAAAGTAAAGTGTTCATATGGATAATCGAAAATCAGATATAAACTTTTGTTTAAATTGCCTATAATTCAAGTGAATCTTCTGCATCCACCCACATCTGTAAATTGCCATCAAGATATAATCTTGCATATTCCAAAGGCTCATCCACAGCCAATGAAGTAAGCGCACATTCTGATCCATATGTGGTTTTTAAATTTTTTTCAGCTTCCCAACAATTAATGCGAAGCATATATCCGGCACTTGTGTAAACATCAATACTATCGTGGTTTATGTTGTATTCTGCATAAATTGTTCTCATTGTATCTTATCTCCATTTTTTAATAATCATTTACAGAGTTAAATATCGAAAACATTTCATTCAGTTCACCATGTCGTTATTGTTATATGTTATACTATGTACGAATTTTTCTTTCCCTTAATTTTTCCCATATTAAGGTTCATGAAAACCAATGAGAGAATATAATACAAGGGAAAGAGTAAGGGAAAGTTCACTTGCTACAAACTTAGTATTTTCAAGGGTTTGTGAGGAATTTGATAATCAAATATAACAGTTATTAAATTTCCTAAAATAAGTGAAATATCAACTGGAATTGTTCAAGCTTTTCAAATACTAACGTCCTTAATTCTGTTCAATAATTGATTTATAGTAGTTACCAAAGTCAGCAAGTGAATTAACAATTGGAAGCATTTTTGTTCCGAGTTCCGTTAAGCCGTATTCAACTCTCGGTGGCTGCTCATGGTAATCGTGGCGATATGCCAGCCCATCACTCATCATTTGTCTTAAACTATCTGTCAAAACCTTTTGTGAAATACCATCTATCCCCAAAAATTATTTGTTGTCACAGCAATTCCTAAAGGTATTATTGCAATCCCCAATAACTCAATCTTAATTCCTTTCATCGCAAATACCTTCGTTACAAACTTGAATTTACCTTCCGCTCATATAAAATATATCAATAGCTTTACTTGCAAACTCTGCTGTGCCAACTCCTCCAACATCATCAATATTTTCCGTAAGTTCTCCTCCACCGGCATACATTCTTCCAAGACCGCATAAAATCTTATCAGAACATGTATAAAAATGATCTGTAATGTAATCCTGAAGTTTCCTTACCTGCAACTGCACCTGTTCATCTTCTGGGTCCATTTCTTTCATTTGTCCGAATTCAACAAATAATTGCATAAACTCATTTGCAACAGTAGCTTCATCGTCTTTCGTCCAGTTCTTTGTTTTCTCTTCAAACTCCTTATACTCAGAGGTTTGTCTTATACCGAAACATCATTACCCCATCTGCTCCTATACCCATCCTTTCTCCTTCTGAATTATTGATGCTCCGTTTACAATTTACTGATTTTCATTATATATCGGCATGATTACTTTAATTCTGAACCTTGGTTGGATGATTTGACGTTTACCATAAGTATAGGTAAATCTTTTTTACTAATAAAACAAGGTGGATCATCGAAATCCGACATGCTTTTTTCAAGCATCCTTCTCTGATCCACCTAGCATTTGTGTTTTATATAAAAAATATTAATACTTGAAATCTTCAAAGAAAAAGCGATATGCCACTTTTTTTGTACCATCAAAATTAATCAGTTCAATTTTTATATATTCGTCAGTACATTCAATATCATAATTTTTAGCTGACAGCTTCTCCCCTTGATTGCTAATTCTTGTTTTAAAGGAGATCATATGGACCTTATTAATGTGGTCAAAAATAGAGATTTCAACCTGAGTGTCACCATCAAATATTGTATCACCTATTTCTTCACCAACAATCACGTAATCTCCGGCATTAATACTCTCTCTAAACCATTCTTTTGTTGAATAATTAAAAAAATAATGAATTGCAGTATATGAGCCAGTAATCAATACCAAAACTATTAAAACAATAATAATACTTACATAAGCCTTTTTATTCACTTTTTCTCCTCTCTAATACAAATTCAGCAAATGCATCTCGTGCTGCCTTGGATTCTTGTATTTCTTTATGTCTTTGTCTTTTCGCCACCCCTTCCGGCACAATTTCATTATACACAAATAACAATGTTACAAAATCATATACGACTCTATATTTCAAATTCTTAGCTCTAGTCGATGAAGGAATATTTTTTATCCGTTTCACATATTCCGTTATCTCCGCATCTGGTTGTTGTGTAGCTGGTAATTCTTCAAACAACTTATTGATTAAACAATTACTATGCACCGAAGCATTTCTTATATCACGCACGCTACCCATTCAGCGTATATATCCCGTTTCGATTTTCTAAAGACCGCTTCATAATCCCCGCTCTGTATAATGTTCAAAACAGCATTCCAACCATAGGTTGTTTCTATGTACTCAATATAGGTATGTGCATATGTATACCCACGGCAATTTTAAAATGTCAACGGATTATTAGAACATGTTTCTTTATAGCTTTCTTTGCAAATATACCATATCCACCAATTGTATTCCATCTTCGTATATTGGATGATCGTAATTTTCTGTAAAAAAATGGGGAATGATACGCGAACGGACAAAACCACATTTTTCATAAAATGGTATTGTAAGTGGGCTATCTCCTGTTCCTACTTGCAGAATAGCATATTGTTCTCCGTATTTCTCAACAATAAAATCAATCAGGGCTTTTGCATATCCTTTCCCTTGATATTCCGGAGCAGTCGCAATATTTTTTATTTCAAGCACTCCATTTCCTTCATTGGTAACGACGCACTCGCATTTAATCCCATTATCATCTAACACATACATTCTGCCTTTATTAAGATAGCGATCTATCATATTTTCCTGCTCATCTGCCAATAAGAGCAACTCAAGATATTGTTTTTTACTTTCTGTGATTTCTATAATTTTCATCTTTTATCCTCATAAACGGGAAGTTATCAATCTGTTTCATCTTTTTTATATATTACGCCGTCCCATGCATAATATCCCGCGATATATTCATAATCAGGATATTCTTCTATCTCATATAATTTTCTCCCACTGTCAGATGTACAAATTACCACATTTGATATTTTATAATTTTCCAGTTTCGATGTTTGAGAATATCTTACTCCATTAAGATATATATAATCTCCTTTTTCAATTGCCTCATTTTTATAACTTTTATTGTGTGCAAAATAATATCGACCACAAATAAAAATAACAACAATTGTAAGTAAAATAATAATTAATGCTATTGATTTCTTTTTTTCTACCATCATTCTCATTAGCTTTCTCTTAACATTTCATAAAATTCCGATTTTCTCAATTCTCCAAACTGGAATTTGACGCTCTATTAATGCTATTAAACCCAATCAATAGCATTCTTTACAAGTTTGACAAATGGTTCACAGGTCAGATTTTGGGTAGTGTGTGCAGGAACGATACAGCAGATTTTTCCCTTGCCATAGGTGTGAATCCATACAGCAGGCTGAACGCCGTTCTTTGAAACGGTTTCTGCAAGAATCGTTGTATCAGCATTCGGAATCATTTTCATTACATAATGTTCGTCAAAATCAGGGAATGTGAATTTGCCAATGCCTTCAATAATCGGATGTTCTGCTATCGGTTTTACAGTAAGCGGACATTGTTCGGGATGAGTGATAAAGTTACTTCTTACAACATTTGTGAGGATTGCGTGATTTTCTGTGTAATCAGTAAGTGATGCGTGAAGCATAATCGTTCCCATACCATTCTGAATATCATTCAGAAATTTCTCCGTCCATTTTTCATCACACCAGATTGGAGTAGGAATCTGATCATTTTCAATAGGATCTTTGAAAGACAAAAACAAATCAAACTGCCCCTTGAAATAATCATTTGGATTCTTTGTGAATGTTACTTCATAATCTGCGTTAAACAGATAGTTCATCATAGGCTTGATGGAATCATCGTGATGCCAGTAATCGTGTACCAAAACAAATACTTTTTTACTCATAAGTTATACGTCCTTTCATCACCATTTTATGGCTACGTTTTTGTGAATTCTCGTTTTTTAGATGTGCGTTAAATTCAAATTTTCATGTGTTCGACAAACTGGAAGTTGTTTATCCAAAATGAAATGGAATAACCATATCAAGTAAAACTGCAAGAACTATACTAATCGTTCCCATTAGCGCAGAACTCCTCAATGTGTCTCTCCTCAAAACAATAAGTCCAATAATAAAGACTATCACTTCCAAAACAGATTTTGCATTAAAATACCAGCATCCATATACAAAGCACATATTGAACAATACTGCCAAAATCAGCGCTGATAGTATAAATGCCAGTTTGCTTTTCCCCTTTGCATACCAACAGACAAAAGCCAATAATGGAGAAACAGCTGTAAATCCAAACCAAATCATCGCATAACTTCTTGGGAAAAATCCTGCAATATAGTTTGAATACAAATAGTAGCTTGCAACCATACCAACAAAGAATACAAAAACATTGATGCTTGCTCTTATTGCAGAATTGCTATAAATAGAAATACACAGTGCAATCAATATCCAGATTGCAAAACGCCCAAGAAAATTACCAATATCTAAGACTCCATTTATTGCCATAAGCACACCTGGAAGTTCAGTTTGACGAAAATCCAGATATTTTGAGAAAGTTCCCAAAGCTATTCCGAGAAACAATATCGCTATGGTATTTATAAGTTTTCTATTATTGGATATTGGATTTTCTGCATTCCTTATATCATTCAAAAAATTTATCATAATTACCCTCACAAATTCCGATTTGTAAAACTGTTGCATTGATTATATCAAAGAATCATACTTGCAGCAATCCCCTTAAAACGAGAGGCAGGTGTGCCCTCCTGCCCCTCAAAAGGAAGGGAAGGTGAAAAATATATAGTCAACTGCTGTTTCCAGCAGCTATGAATCGTTACTTACCATAGAAGTCATGGTTTACTTCTGCTTTATAGTAATTACTACATGTTACCGGAGCATTATACAGTGTCGTGAGCATATAGCTTCGTATGTTGCGTACCTTTGTAGTATTGTTGCGAAGGCATTCCAGCACATACTCCATCGTATGAAAATCTATCTTCTCCAATCTGCTCCGAACAACATCATATGGGAAATCATATTTATTGATACGGATTACTGGCTGTTTAACCGCTATGGTCTCAACCATCAGCTCCACCAATTCGTTTATGTCCATCTTCTCTGTAGGATGGCACTGAAGCAATACGTCATAATCAATATTGTCTTTGATAAATGAGCGCACTTCATCCATCCTATCCATCGTATCAGTTTTCACGCCTGTGCCTGATGGAATGATAGGATAGGTAATCTCCTCCGTATTCTCTGTAGTATTCTCTGTATTTGTCTTACAAAACTTTGTATGAGGTGGTACATCGTTTTGTGGGAGGGTGTTACAAAATTTTGCAGGAGGGTCATACGAAGTTTTGTAGGGGGTGTTACAAAATTTTGTAGGAGGGTCATACAAAGTTTTGTATGAGGAGGTACAAAATTTTGTAACAGGCTTATTTGCTTGGTTTTCAGCCTGTTTTTGTATTTCTTCCCCTGTGTTTTCTACATCTTCGTCATCTCCTGGTATGTCCAGATATGTACATGTGTAAAGTCTATCAACGCATAGATCAATATACATGACATTATTTAAGACCATTCCGCTATTTGTTTCTATGTTACGGAATTCACGACGGATCACACCGATTTCCTCTAGTCTGTCAAACGCTGCCTTCACACTTCTCCGTGATTCTCCAAACTGCTCGGCAAAATCATTGTAGGTTTTCTGTAGCAAATCCTCTCGAAACTTTTTTCTGTAACCAATTGTCATGCCGCTATGCTCGTCCCGTACTTCCACAGGACGATACCAATACACGATTTCCGACAACACACAGATAGCGAGAAGGTATGGCTTGCCATTTTCACGCAAAATTGTTTTATACCAATTTACCGGTGTAACATTGCCACTAATGCTCATCTCTGCCAGCGCATCCACCGACGCATTACCGGTATTTACAATATTAGTCATGCCCTCTCACCTCTTTTCTTCCATTCATCTAAGAGGTTTATTATAACCTCTGTAATCTTTTCTTCCGTATATCCTTCATCAAAGTAGTCATCCAATCTGTCTGCCTTGAACGTTACCTTTCTCGGCTTTGCTAACACCTGTTCCGGAAGCATGATGTTCCTCACTTCTTCCTGTGTAAGCATATTTTCCCGGCAGGATGCCTTTAGTCTTGCCGACTGCTCTATATTAGGGAATATATTCCTGTCGAGTATTATATCGAGTACCCACTGCTGCTGCTTCTCGTTCAGATACGAAAGATCAACACCCTGAATAAAACCAATCTTTTTCCTGTCAACAAAGTCAAGCAGTTCATCAGAGAGCTTTGCAAGTCTGATATATCGCTGAATCTTCTTTGCGTTCTCGCCGGTTTCCTCACTCATGATATCAAGGCTACTACCCTTATCTCCCTTAATGCCCTGATGTTTCATGGCATAGTAACGCATACTATACGCCCTTGCCTTTTCGCTTGGAAAGATATCTTCTCTCTGAATGTTACTGTCCACCATGACAATGGTAGCTTCATCATCATTCAGATTGCGAATGAACATCGGCATGGTATCAAGACCGGCAAGTTCACAGGCAGCCTTTCTTGTGTGTCCGGCAATAATTTCATAACCACCCTGCGGTCGCATTCTCGCAATTCCTGGAACAAGCACGCCATACTGTCTGACACTCTCTACCATTTCCTCTAGCTTATCTTCATGGATCTGAAACGGATGATTTCTGAATGTATGCAGACTTGCTAAAGGTATTTCTCGGATTTCACCACCATTTGCATTTGCCTGTTCCAGATTTTCGTTTGTACCAAACAGATCGTCAAATGATTTCATCTTTATCTTGGAAGCACTATTGGATTTATTCATCTGCAAGCACCTCCTTTGCGAGCTTCTTATACGCCGCCGCAACTTTTCCTCTTGGGTCATGCTTGAATATACTCACACCCTCTGCGGAAGTCTCTGCCGCTCTCACAGAATGTGGGATAACCGCACCAAACACACGGACATTTTTGCCATAGATTTCTTCCACCATGGACTTGATTTCCTTTGCGTAATTGGTACGTCCAACCATCTTTGTGAAAACGATTCCCTCTATCCCAAGATTCGGATTCAGATATTTCTTTGTCCTGCCAAGGGTAGTGATAAGCTGTTGCAACCCCTTTACGGAAAGGTACGCTGCTTCTATCGGTATGATGACCGAATCAGCCGCAGTCAGGGCATTCATTGTCACCATGCCAAGGCTGGAATTGCAGTCAATCAGGATATAGTCATACAAGTTTCTCACACTTGTTATGTACTCTTTCAATATGTACTCTCTCCGCATGGTATTTACCAATGTGACTTCCAGTCCGGAAAGTTCGATATTGCATGGAAGAAAAGATACTCCCTCCTCATGTACAATAACCCCTTCCCGCTTTCCATAATCTTCATCATTGATCACTTTACCCATGATCGTCGAGAGAGTAACATCAAGCTCATCAGGCTCTGCTACGCCAAGGCTTGATGAAAGGGATCCCTGACTATCCGCATCTATAAGTAGTACCTTCTTGCCTTCTCTTACCAAACCTATACCTAAGTTCACTGTTGTCGTAGTCTTTGCTACGCCACCTTTTTGATTCACGATTGCTATTACTTTACACATACCGTTGTACCTCCATTCCCTATCGAATCACCATGCCACTTCCTACATAGTGGCATTGTTCATTCAACTGTTTTGCATTGATGGATTTCTTATCAGAATCCGTTTTCTTTCTCGACACTTCTGCATATACACGCTTGTATTTATCTGTCCCCACATTGTCAAAAAATGTCGAGACATTATTCAATTCAAATCTTTTATCTCTCTGAAGCAGACGGACAAACCAGCGTATATCATTCTTTGTTCCCTGAAGTCTAATCTTTAACATCTGATCACTCCTCTTAGTTTTATCTCATGACACAAAAAGGACACCTTCCAATAATTTCTTAATGGAAAGTGTCCTTAAAATTTTGCAAATATTTAATTTCTATGCACTAAGCGGAATATTATTGTATTTTGTTTTTGAATTTTGTCGTACTAAGTGTCGTACCATCTCCTGTAATATCTCTGCAAACCCGCATAAATCCTAGTTCTCGCTATTCAACGACTTCATAGTCGGGAAGAGGAGCACATCACGGATTGCCTGTGAATCAGTCAACAGCATAACCAGACGGTCGATACCATAACCGATACCACCTGTAGGAGGCATACCGATCTCTAATGCATTTAAGAAATCCTCGTCTGTGTGCTCTGCTTCATCATCACCGGCTGCTGCATTTGCATCCTGTGCTGCAAAACGCTCACGCTGATCAATCGGATCGTTCAGCTCGGAGTATGCATTACACATCTCCCATGTGTTAATGAACAACTCGAAACGCTCAACCTTGCTTGGATCAGAAGGCTTCTTCTTGGTCAAAGGTGAGATCTCGATCGGATGATCCATGATAAATGTAGGCTGGATCAGCTTTTCTTCGCAGAACTCCTCAAAGAACAGGTTAATGATATCACCCTTCTTATGACGTTCTTCATATGCAATATTGTGTTCATCAGCCAGCTTCTTAGCTGCTGCATCATCTTCTACCTGATCGAAGTCGATTCCGGTATATTTCTTGATCGCATCATTCATGGTCAGACGCTCAAACGGCTTACCGAAGTCAATCTCGATTCCATTATAGGAAATCTTTGTGCTTCCACAAACCTTCTCAGCAAGATAACGGAACATGGACTCTGTCAGTTCCATCATACCTTCATAGTCTGTGTATGCCTGATATAATTCCATCAACGTAAATTCCGGATTGTGCCTTGTATCAACACCCTCGTTACGGAATACTCGTCCGATCTCGTAAACTCTTTCCAGTCCACCTACGATCAGACGCTTCAGATATAATTCCAGAGAGATACGAAGCTTTACGTCCTCATTTAATGCATTGTAATGTGTCTCAAATGGTCTTGCTGCCGCACCACCTGCATTTGCAACAAGCATAGGAGTCTCAACCTCCATGAAATCACGGTCTGCAAGGAAGTTACGGATCTCCTTTAAGATCTGTGAACGCTTAATAAATACAGCCTTGCTCTCCTGATTCATGATAAGGTCTACATATCTCTGACGATATCTGACATCTGTATCTGTTAAGCCATGGAACTTCTCCGGGAGAATCTGTAATGACTTACTTAAAAGTGTCATTTCTTCTGCATGGATAGAAAGCTCTCCTGTCTTTGTACGGAATGCCCAGCCCTTTACACCATAGATATCACCGATATCGGATTTCTTGAAATCTGCATAAGCTTCTTCACCGATCTGATCTCTTGCAACATACACCTGAATGTTACCCTTCAGATCCTGAATATTACAGAAGGATGCCTTACCCATAACACGCTTGAACATCATACGTCCTGCAATGCTTACATGGATCGGTGATGCATCCATGATTGCTCTTCTCTCGTTATAATCGTTGTTCAGCACTTCCTTCTTCTGTGCATCATCCAGTCCCTCTACGTCCGGCTCCTGTCTGCCTGCAAGAAGCTCTGCCTCATGCGCTGTATATGCTTCTTTTACATCTGTGCTGTGATAAGTCACATCATACTTTGTAATCTCAAATGGATCTTTGCCTGCCGCCTGTAAATCTGCCAGCTTCTCACGACGAACCTGTAACAGCTTATTTACATCCTGTGGCTTAGCCTGATTATTCTGCTTATTCTCTGCCATCTTTGTTTAATCTCTTTCTACTATATTGATTATTCTGTTTATTAGATTGCTCTCTTGATATCTAATATTCTGTATTTGAATTCTCCGTCCGGTGCTTCTACTATTACTTCTTCACCAACGCGCGCACCCTTTAATGCCATACCAACCGGTGATTCATCAGAAATCTTATTCTTCATGATATCTGCTTCTGTTGAACCAACGATGTGGAATACAACTTCCTCGTCAAATTCATAATCATATACTGTTACGGTACGGCCGATACCGACAACCTCTGTATCAACCTCATCTTCGTCAACGACCTCTACATTTTTCAGGATAGCCTCTAACTGCTCGATTCTTGCTTCGATATCACGCTGCTCGTCCTTTGCCGCATCATACTCAGCATTCTCAGATAAGTCTCCCTGCTCTCTTGCTTCCTTGATCTTGGCAGCAATCTCTCTACGTTTATTTACTTTCAGATCCTGAAGTTCTTCTTCAATTTTTTTAAGTCCTGTATAGGTAACTACCTGTTTCTTTTCAGCCATCGCCGACTACCTCCTAAACAATATCTGTGTTTTCCGTTAAGTTCTCACAAGTATCCTACATTATATTCCAGTTTCCCTGTAATGTCAAACCTGTATACAGAAAAAAAGAAGCCTTAAAGCTAAGACTTCTTTTTCTTCTATCAATGCAGTTGATGGGACTTGAACCCACACCCACGTAAGTGGACATGAACCTGAATCATGCGCGTATGCCAATTCCGCCACAACTGCATGAAAACGTGCTTTATCTCACGCACTCGTTTAATATAGCACGTCATCTGCTTCTTGTCAAAACAAATTTTGTAAAAACGTTAATTTTTTTATTCTGCCTCTGAAGCTGTCTCTGTTGTTGACTCTGTGCTCTCTGCTTCAGTGGAACCATCTTCCGATGCATCTTCTGAACTTGCTTCTGTTGAATCTACCTGAACAGCTGTACCCATCAGATAATCAAGAACTTTTTCCTCTGTTGCATAGAATTTCAGATCGCTCGCTGAATATTTGGAGTTGATCGTATCCTCGTCTACTTCATTATCATCCATCAGCTTCTGCTTATATGCATCAGTCTCTTTATCATTTGCGACCAGATCTTTTTCTAACGCGATCGAGCTGACAACGATCTTCTCCTGCATTACAGATTCAACTGTGCTCTGAAGATAGGAAACAAATGAGGCCTCGTCTGTGTATCCATAAAAATACTGTAGGAATGTCTGTACACCGATTCCATACTGAGAAGCACTGGATTCGATATTATCCATAACACTCTTTACATATGCATCAATCTCGCCTTCCGGATATTTGGTAAACGTTGTTTTCTCTTTAATTGCTTTTAACACATTAGCTCGGTCAGTACTGTCTGCCGATTTATCTGTATCCTTCTGAAGCTCATCCGTCAGATACTTGGTATAATCCTCTGTCGTTGTATATTTACCATCCGTAGCCGACTTCACAAGGTCATCTGTATATTCCGGTGTTGTCGTTATCTTGATATAATTGATCGTTACATCAAATTTTGCTTCCATACCGGCAACCGTTGTATCTGAATAATCGTCCGGATATGTGATTGTGAATGTCTTCTGTACACCGGGCTTTAATCCGATCATCTGCTCATCAAGTCCGGGTGCTAACGCATCCTTACCCATAACAATACTGGTTCCGGCTTCGTCATCGTTCTTTGCCTTTTCCTCGCCGTTGATGGTTTCAACGTAGTTGATATTAACATCGTCACCATCCTTGATCACGCTGTCATAATCCTTTGTTTCTACATTATTATCTGTACAGAATGAATTAATCTTCTCGTCAATCTGATCCTGTGTTACTTCTCTGGACGTTGGTACATACTCGATACCATCATAATCCTTTACTTCCGCACATTTTGCATACTGTCTGAATTCACTCTTTGTGCTTCCGCATCCGCTAAGCACCCCCATGCCGACAACCGCAGTCAGACACAGAGCCATTACCTTCTTCATTTTCATAATATAATCTTTCTCCTCAGAACTTCATCTTATTAATTCTTTATTTACCGAACTCTGTTTCGACATCTGCTCTAGTTTGCTTCTGTTATTGCTTCTGTTGTAGTTTCTTCTTCGGAACTCGTTGCTTCTGTCGCTGCTTCTGTCGTTGTCTCCGTCTTCTTACCATTATCAAGAAGGAAAGTCATAACCTTGTCAGCCAGTGTATAATACATCAGATCCTGAGATGAATACTGTTCCTTTACAGAATCCTCTGTTGCGTCATTCTCCTCCGCGAGTTTCTTGATATAGGCTGTTTCATCATCCGAATCAATTGTAATATTTTCTGCCTTTGCAACCGCGCATACTACCTTTTTTTCTTTTACGGATTCCTGACAGATCTGATTCACATATTCTTTGAATGAATCTTCATCCTCATAACCGTAATAATATTGGATAAATGTTGCATAATCAATGCCATAATTACTTGCCTGTGATTTCAACTGTGTAATGATCTCATCTGCCAGACTACTTACCTCTTCTGCCGGAATATCCTCAATTGTTGCCTTATTGATAACATTTGTCATAACAACATTCTGTGCCGATGTAAGTGCAGTTGCTTCATTACTTGCTTTCAGCTCACTTCTGATGGATTCCTCATACTCGGCTGTTGTCTTATAAGAAGTATTCGCAGCTACCAGCGCATCATTATACTCTGCTTCCACAGGAATCTTGATATAGTTCAATGTAGTCTTGAATACAGCAGCTTTGCCATCCATATCATTGCCATATCCGTCCGGGAAGGTTACATTTACATCAAATGTATCTCCTGCCTTATGTCCCACGATCTGATCTTCAAATGTGTCGATGAGGGATTTTGATCCAAGTGTTACATCATATCCTGAACCGTTCGTATTACCACCATCAAATTCTACACCATCTACAGTACCTACAAAATCAATATTTACTGTATCTCCTGATTTTGCCGCACTTGTTTTATCCTCATTATATGTCGCACAGGATTCAACAAAATCATCTACCTTCTTCTGTACATCATCCTCAGTTACTTCTGCAGGAGCATACTCATATTCAATACCCTTATACTCCCCCAGAGTTACTCCCTCCGCATACTTGGCAATATATTCATCAATTGTCAGATCAGCTTCTGTACTGTCCTCTGTTGCATCCGTCTGTGTCGCTTTATTCAAATTACCGGTCACATCTTTACCCTTATCTCCACAACCTGCAACCATGGATACTGTCATTGCCATTGCAAGAGCAACCGCAAATCCCTTTTTTAATTTTCTCATTGTACTTACCTCTATATTATTATAAAATTAGGTATCACCTATCATAGCTTTATATCACACTTTCTATTAAAAATAAAGCTATTTTACGCAATTCATAGAAATGTCACAAACTATATAACATTATCGTTATATCTTCAATTGTTTGCAATACTTCGACAGTATCCGGTCCTCCGAATACAATTTCCGACAATTTCACATATTATCAAGCACCGCTCGAACGTTAAATCACATTTTCCCATGCAACACAATATCTAGTATTGTTTCTTTATTTTTTTCTCAATATTTTGTACCATTTGATATAGACAAACCAGAATGGTGATGCTATAATGTGTAACTGTCGGGGACATAGAGTTACAAAATATTCAAAACGATTTTTTAGTCTCACAGATTTTAAATCGTTCATTTTTTTGTCTTTTTTTCGCGCACGACGCAATATGTTGTGGGGCGAGCAAATATTGCACTCAATATCTAGATAACCATTTTAGGAGGAGAATAGAAAAATGCAGGTAATCAAAAGAGACGGAAGAGCCGTATCCTATGATCGCAGCAAGATTATCGTTGCCATTCAGAAGGCAAATGCCGAAGTTGAAGACTGCGAAAAAATTTCTGAAGAAAAAATCGAAGAGATCATAGACGGCATCGAAGCAAAAAACAGAAAACGAATGCTGGTTGAAGATATTCAGGATATCATTGAACAAAAGCTCATGGCAGAGGGGAAGTTTGTTCTTGCCAAGACTTACATTATATATAGATACAGCCGTGAACTGATTCGTAAGGCAAACACAACTGATGATTCGATCCTCAGTCTGATCAAGAACAGAAACAAAGATGTTATGGAAGAAAATTCGAATAAAAACGCAACAGTTGCATCTACCCAGCGTGATCTGATCGCAGGCGAGGTTTCAAAAGATCTTACAAAGAGGCTCCTGCTTCCGGAAAAGATCTCAAAAGCCCATGAAGAAGGTGCGATTCATTTTCATGATGCAGATTATTTCTTACAGCCTATCTTCAACTGCTGTCTGATCAACATTGGAGATATGCTCGACAACGGCACTGTCATGAACGGCAAATTGATCGAGAGCCCTAAGAGCTTTCAGGTTGCATGTACGATTGTTACACAGATCATTGCAGCCGTTGCCTCCAGCCAGTATGGTGGTCAGTCCGTTGATATCCGTCACCTTGGAAAATATCTGCGCAAGAGCTATAACAAATATAAAGCATTATATCAGGAAGAATTTGGAGACAGATTGGATGCTGATACATTAGAGGAACTGGTAAAAGAAAGGCTGAACGATGAACTTCGTTCCGGTGTTCAGACAATCCAGTACCAGATCAACACCTTAATGACTACAAATGGGCAGTCTCCATTTGTAACCTTATTCCTGAATCTTGATCCAAATGATGAATATATCGAAGAAAATGCCATGATCATAGAAGAAATCCTCCGTCAGCGTTTAGAGGGTATCAAGAACGAAGTTGGTGTCTATGTGACACCGGCATTTCCAAAGCTGATCTACGTTCTGGATGAACACAACTGCTTAAAGGGTGGCAAATATGATTATATCACTCGTCTTGCCATTAAGTGTTCTGCAAAAAGAATGTATCCTGATTACATCTCCGCCAAAAAGATGCGTGAGAACTATGAAGGAAATGTATTCTCATGTATGGGTTGTCGTTCTTTCCTTTCTCCTTGGAAGGATGAAAATGGCAACTACAAATGGGAAGGTCGTTTCAATCAGGGAGTTGTCAGCCTGAATCTTCCACAGATCGGAATTCTGGCAAAAGGTGATGAGGATAAATTCTGGTCACTCTTAGACGAAAGACTCCAGTTATGTTATGACGCTTTGATGTGCCGTCACAGAGCTCTGGAGGGTATCACATCCGATGTCAGTCCTATCCACTGGCAATATGGTGCAATTGCACGACTAAAGAAGGGTGAGGTTATCGATCCATTGCTTCACAACGGCTACTCTACTCTGTCGCTTGGATACATCGGATTGTATGAAACTTCTATCCTGATGAAGGGTGTCAGCCATACAGATCCTGTCGGTGAAGAATTTGCTTTAAAGGTTATGAATAGAATGCGTGCAGCCTGTGATAAATGGAAGGCTGATACCGGACTTGGTTTCGGATTATACGGAACACCTGCCGAAAGCTTATGTTACAGATTTGCCCGTATTGATAAAGAGCGTTTCGGTACGATCAAGGATGTTACAGATAAGGGCTACTACACGAACTCTTACCATGTTGATGTACGTGAGAAGATCGATGCATTCAGCAAGTTCAGATTTGAGAGTCAGTTCCAGACGATCTCATCCGGTGGTGCAATCTCCTATGTCGAGATACCAAATATGCGCAACAATCTGGATGCACTTGCAGAAGTGGTTCGTTACATTTATGAGAACATCCAGTATGCTGAATTCAATACAAAGTCTGACTATTGCCATGTATGTGGCTATGATGGTGAGATTATCATTAATTCAGACGGCGAATGGGAATGTCCTCAGTGTGGTAACAAAGACCATGCAAAAATGAACGTTACAAGAAGAACCTGTGGTTATCTCGGTGAGAACTTCTGGAACGTCGGCAAAACAAAAGAAATGGCTTCCAGAGTATTACACCTGTAGAATTCAGGTCTGATGCATGTGGTTCAGCCATACCACAGATAAAGACATATACCACATACGATCAGAATATACCGGAATTTTTATAAAAACACTTGCTATATTGAAAAAATTGGTTTATATTAAAGCTATGCATAAAGTATTTACTTGTATGAACAGTTTACATCCGATTTTTAACTAAGTGCATTAATAATTTCAATTTGTATGGTCTGCATGTCGTAGAGGGCAATGCGGGCCATACTTTTTGTATGGGAGAAATAATAATTATGAATTATATGGATATCAAACGGTGTGATATTGCAAACGGAACCGGAGTTCGAACCTCTCTGTTCGTATCCGGCTGCACACACCACTGTAAAGGTTGTTTTAATCAGGATACCTGGGATTTCAACGCAGGTAAGCCTTTTACGCAAAAAGAGATCGATACGATCATTGAACTCTGTAAGCCGGATCATATTGTAGGTCTTACTTTGCTGGGTGGCGAGCCATTGGAATTCGTCAACCAGCAGGGTCTGCTTCCACTTCTGGAACAGTTCAAATCTACTTACCCGGATAAAACGATCTGGTGCTATACCGGCTACGATTTTGAAAAAGACGTTCTGGACAAGATGTATTATCAGTGGGATTTCACTCACAAATTCCTGTCCTATCTGGATGTTTTAGTCGATGGCGAATTTGTTGAAGAGAAAAAAGTTCTGGATCTGCGATTCAGGGGTTCCACAAATCAGAGAATATTAGATGTTCCAAAATCACTGACTGCCAAGAAAGCAGTCTTATGGGACGAGAAAGGAAGGTACTTCTAATGGCCACATTTGATATTAACATTAAGAAACTGAATGAAAATGCGACGATTCCTTCTTATGGTTCTGAATTTGCTGCCGGAGCAGATCTGTATGCCTGCATGGATGAGCCTGTAACGATTGCTGCCGGAGAAACCCAGTTCATCCACACCGGACTGGCTATCGAGATTCCGGCCGGCTATGCCGGACTGGTCTATGCAAGAAGCGGTCTTGCTTGCAAACGTGGTCTTGCACCTGCCAATAAAGTAGGCGTTATCGACGCTGATTACCGTGGAGAGATCATGGTAGCACTCCACAATCACTCTAATGTTGATCAGACAATCGAAAGTGGCGAACGTATTGCTCAGCTTGTTATCACTCCATACATTACCGGCTGTTTCCATACTGTAGATGAATTATCCGATACCGTACGCGGTGAAGGGGGATTTGGCTCAACAGGAAGAAAATAAACAAACGAAAAAATGTCCATGGTACGAAATGTACCATGGACATTTTTATTCTATCCCATTAACTAAACGTGATCATACTATACACATCGGTATTTACGCTCTTGGAATAAGTGTAATCTTTATCAATCTTTGATACCCAGTTCGTTAAAAGATTATTAAAATAGGCATCATTTGCCTCTTTTGTCAACTCCGCTTTATTCGTAGCGGTTGCTTTCTCATCTGTCAGATATGTCATCTGAAAGATATGATAGCCATTCTCAGTCTCGATAACCGGGGAGATATCTCCATCCTGCATATCATATAAAGTATCCAGCACCTCTTGTCCATAGCTTTCCAGGATCTGATCCTTACTCATCGTATGGCTTCCGGCATATCGCAGGTTGTTTGTGTGGCCAAGGAAAGTAATATTCAGGTTCGGATTGTCCGATAACTGCTGTTTGATCGAAGTATAAGCCTCGTCCGCTTTTTGTTTCTGTTCTGCAATCTTATCCTTACTGTACACTACGATATTTCCAAAATCATCCTCATAATAACATTCAAAGAACATATCGTAAAATGTCGTCATTCTTGCCTGCTCATCGGATACCTCGGCAGAGGAATCGCTCATGACATGATCGTAAATCTTCTTCGCCAGTGCATTCTCCTGAAGAACACGGGATGGTGTATCTGCCTCCATGCCGGTTTCCTTCAACTGCTCATCGGTCAGACTGTTATAAAAATCTTCCGCTTCCTGTTCTGCCTGTGCCTGTTCTTCCTCCGTCAGGCTGATCTTGTATTCATCTGCCTGTGCGATCAATGCCTTAGTCTGGACAATGTTGGAGATTACTTCACGCCTTGCCATTTCCTCGACATCCATCTCAATACCGCCATCCGTTTCGATCGTTTTGCCCCAGATGTCGCTGCCGTATTCTTTCTCGTACTCATCAATGGTTGTCTGTGCATAGATATACACCTCGTCCAAATAAATGTTGTCATTTCCGAATTTGAATACAATATATTTTCCTGTATTATCCTGACTCTCTTCTCCGCACGCTGCAAGTGTAAGTAACATCACACATGCGCAGATCAAAGAAATAGCCTTTAGAATTCTACGTTTCATCCACCAAACCTCCTGTTCTTCCAACTCACCGATTTCGGTGTCTGCATCGCCCTGCAAACATTACAGATTTCGGTATGCTGATCATCCTTTATTCTTCTGCAAGCTCCGCGATATCGGCTACAACCGCTCTCGCCTGCTTCCAGATCTCTTTCTCTGTGATCGTCTTCATCTTAAGCACAAAAGACGGACTGTTGCCGATCACAAATTTCATGCTTCCTCTATATTTATCTAATAACGAATCAATCTTTGCTGTGTCGATCTTCGCCTGTTTAAACATCGAAAACCGTAGTTCCGCCCCCGCCAGCATAATGCTGGTTATATAGGCACGATTTGCCTTTGCCTTTAATAAAGATACATCAAGCAGGTTCAGAACCTCTGTCGGCATCTCTCCGAATCTGTCATTTAATTCGTCAATAATATCGTCATAGTCATCATCCGATGCGATATGTGATATCCGCTTGTACAGATCCAGCTTGATAAATTCATTCTTGACATATTCAGCCGGTATATAAGCATCCACCGGAAGCTGTACGGTTGTCTCGAACCGTTCTTCAACCTTCTCGCCCATCTCCTGACGGATCGCATCATTTAACATCTTGCAGTACAGATCATAACCAACTGCTTCCATATGACCGGACTGATCCTCGCCTAAGATATTTCCCGCGCCACGGATCTCCAGATCCTTCATGGACACCTTGATTCCGGAACCAAGATCGGTAAATTCCCGAATTGCTTTCAGTCTCTTTTCCGCAGTTTCTTTAATAAGTTTATCCCGACGGTACATCAGAAATGCATATGCATTCCGATCTGAACGACCGACACGGCCGCGGAGCTGATACAACTGGGATAAGCCAAATGTATCTGCATCATGAATGATCATGGTATTTGCATTCGGAATATCCAAGCCTGTCTCGATGATCGTCGTAGTAACCAGCACATCAATCTCATGATTGATAAACCGGTACATGATGTCCTCCAGCTGTCGTTCATGCATCTGGCCATGCGCATACTCAACGACTGCATCCGGTACAAGGGATGCGATCTCCGATGTGACCATCTCTATATTATTTACCCGGTTATATACATAATATACCTGACCATCCCGCGCCAGCTCACGCTTGATCGCTTCTTTGACAAGTTCGGGATCAAGCTCCATGACATAGGTCTGGATCGCCCGTCTGTCAACCGGTGCTTCTTCCAGAACACTCATATCCCGGATACCGATCAGGCTCATATGAAGTGTACGAGGAATAGGAGTCGCTGTCAAGGTCAGAACGTCTACATTTGTCTTCATCTGCTTGATCTTTTCCTTATGTGTTACACCAAACCGCTGCTCCTCGTCTATGATCAGCAGACCAAGCTGCTTAAATGCCACATCCTTGGACAACAGCCGATGTGTTCCGATCACGATATCCACCTTTCCGGCCTTCAAATCGGCGATCGTCTCCCGTACCTCCTTCGGTGTACAGAAACGGCATAACAGCCGGATCTCGACCGGGAATTCCTTCATACGTTCTTTGAATGTATTATAATGCTGCTGTGCAAGGATCGTAGTAGGCACAAGATATGCAACCTGTCTGCCATCGTATACCGCCTTAAATGCCGCACGGATCGCAACCTCTGTCTTACCAAAGCCCACATCACCACAGATCAGACGATCCATGATCTTGCTGCTCTCCATGTCTGCCTTTGTCTCTGCGATTGCTTTCTTCTGGTCATCCGTTTCCTCGTACGGGAACATTTCCTCAAATTCCTGCTGCCAGATCGTATCCTTCGAATAGCAAAAGCCCTGTGATGCCTGTCGTTTCGCATACAGGTTCACCAGTTCCTTTGCGATCGTTGCAACATGACCTTTTACCCGGCTTCTGGTCTTCTCCCAGTCCTTGCTGCCGAGCTTGTTGATCTTCGGCCGTCTGCCCTCTTTATCACTGTATTTCTGGATACAGTCTACCTCAGAGGCCAGCACATAGAGCTTTCCGCCCTCTGCATAATTGATCGTTACATAATCTTTTAAGACACCGTCCACTTCGACCTTCTCGATACCGCCATAGATACCAACACCATAGCGTTCATGAATCACACAGTCACCCACGCTGATATCAGAGAAATCCTTGATCACTTCACCGGAATACCGCGGCTTCTGGTTCTTCTTTTTCTTCATACTGCTCCGTGCAGTAAAGACGTCGCCTTCATTTATCACAACCAGCTTCAGCTCCGGGAACTCAAATCCTGCCCGAAGTCTTCCTGTCGTAACCATTACCTCTTTCTCAGAAAGAACACGGTCGGTATCCTCTGAATAGAAGCACGCCACATCATGGCTGGTCAGATTCTCAACCATGCGTTTTGCTCTGGTCGTCGATGGTGAGATAAATATGATACGGTAATTCTTCTCTCGCCATTTTCCGATATCCGCAATCAACGCTTCAAAATTATTTCTGTAAGAATTAACTACACGGCTGTCATATGTTACATCATGCCGGATCGTAAAATACCGATCCTCATGATACAGAATAGAAAATGCGAGCGTCTGAAACGCCTGCATCTTCTGCACGATTGCCGGATAAGTAAATAAAATATTCATCATACCCGGAAGGATATAGCCACCCTCCAGACGGCTCTCCATGCTCTCAAGGAAGGTCGCCATATAGTTATCCGCATAATCTGATATCCGCGAAGTCTCATCCAATAAAATAACTGTATTCTTTGTGCGGAAGCAGTCTAAAAGTGATACTGTCTTACTGTAGAAATACTCTACATAGCTGTCGACTCCAGCCATTCCATGGAACTCAGTCAACTGCTCTTTGATCTCCCCGATCTGCTTCTTCAGACGGGCAGCTTCCTCTGTCTTGAACTCTTTCCGCAGCTTCTCATAATATGGCTTGAACTCCTGCTCAAGCTTACGGATACCCTGCGCCGTCCTGCGATCAGACAACACCATCTCGCTTGCCGGATAGATCTGGATCTCCTGCACCTGTTCGATCGACCGCTGGCTTTCCACATCAAAGCTTCGGATGGTATCGACCTCCGTATCCCACATATCGATACGATATGGACATTCCTCTGTCAGAGGGAAAATATCAATGATACCACCACGCACAGCAAACTGTCCGACACCATCTACACTGTCTGCCTTTTCATACCCCAGTTCCACCAGACACTTCTTAAGCGCCTCGACGTCCAGTTCTTCTGCCTCACGGATCGTCACCACATTTTTCTTAATATAGGACAGATCCGGCATCCTATCAAATAACGCATCTACCGTCAGAATGATCGTACAGGCTTCTCCCTCGATCAGTCGTCTGAAAATATCCATCCGCCGTCTGGTGATAGAATTTCCATGGATATCTGAGCTGTAAAATAAAATATCCTTCGACGGATACATATACACCGCTTTATCATAGAAACGGAAGTCCTCATATAACTGTTCCATTCTCTGTTCGCTGTAGGTTACGACCAGCCTTACATGTGCATCGGATGAAAATGCATGCATCAGATACACCCGGTCTGTTCCGTCATTTCCGGATATATTGACGATGCCATCCTGCTCTTTTAACCAGTCCTTTATCTGTATATAATTTTCGGTATGTTTTACAGGCTCATTGATTGCCTTCATATCGACGCCAAATGCCAGGCTGATACAGCCTGGCTCCCTTTCTTTTTTATTTTCTGATTATTTATACCTGTCTGATCGTATCCACAGCTTTACCCTGTATACGACCTGTTCCGATCAACACATTTTATCTTTCAGTTAATTATATTTATTCATTGCTGCTGCCGCGCTGTCTTTTAATATCAATGCGATCGCATCACCGGCATTATCACAGCCTGCCTTGATCTCCGGAAGTTCATCTTTTCCAAATCTGGATAATACATAATCTGCAAGATCCATACGATCCGGTTTCTTTCCGATTCCGACACGGACCCGGACAAATTCCTGTGTTCCCAGATGTGAAATAATATTCTTCATTCCATTATGTCCGCCGGCACTTCCCTTTTCACGAATCCGAAGCTTGCCGACTGCCAGATCGATATCATCATAAGCAACGATCACATCGGATGGATCGCATTTGTAATAATCGACCAGCTCCCGGACACTTTCTCCACTCAGATTCATAAATGTCTGTGGCATTGCAAGGATCACTTTCTCTCCTTCTATCATGCCCCTGCCATAGATCGCTTTATGCTTCTTTTCACTCAATTCTATATTATATTTATCTGCAAGTCCTACAATTACGGAAAATCCTACATTATGTCTGGTTCCCGCATATTTGGTTCCCGGATTTCCAAGTCCTACTATCAGTTTCATCTTATCTTGACCTCATTATCTCTTCTGCTTCTGCAAGCTGTTCCAGTGTATTAACACCCTTGATCTGATCTGCATCCTCCATGGCTGCCGCATCGACCGGAAGTCCCATTTTCTTGATGATCTCAATGGTATCCGGCAGATAATATTCACCCTGTGCATTATCATTTGTAATCTGTGAAAGTGCTGCCAGTAATGCATCACATTTGAAAATATACATACCGGAATTTACTTCTCTAACCGCCTGTTCTTCCTCGGTTGCATCCTTCTGTTCTACGATCTTTGATAAGCCTTTCTCATCACGGATAATTCTTCCGTATCCAAATGGATCTGAAAGCATCGCTGAGATAACCGTAACACCATTTCCTGCTGCAACATGCTTCTTGATCGCCTGCTCTAATGTCTTACCGGTTACAAGTGGTGTATCTCCGCAAAGGACAACAACATCTCCCTCCGTGCCGATAAAATCAGAAGCACACTTGACCGCATGACCGGTTCCAAGCTGTTCGGTCTGTAGTGCATAGCTTACTACATCCTGCATTTCTTCTGTCTTATCAAGCTTCGCATAAGTATCTTTAATACTTTTTTCTACTTCTTCTGCCTTGTATCCAACGATCACACAGACTTTATCACATCCGGCAACTCTTGCCGCTTCTATCGAATAGTATACCATCGGTTTCCCAAGCACCTCGTGCACAACCTTTGGCTTTTCAGATTTCATTCTTGTTCCCTTGCCTGCTGCAAGGATGATTGCTTTCAGCATTGTCCTATTATCCTCCAAATAAAATATGAGATTACCACAGCTAATTTTACTTTATCCCTATTTCATTTTCAACCATATGGTGGAAATATTTCGTACATTCATCAAATTCTTCCTTACCACATGATAAACATTTCATAAATATAATCTCCTCTCAAATTAAATGAACAACTTATTTATTGAATTTCGTCTCACAACCACTTTATTAATCGACACTTTAATCACAATTCATTTTCTGAAAAGGAACAGATATCCCCATCATCGCACCAGCTAAAATCATTATGCTGGCATAAATCTCATTCAAATTAAAACATACCATAATCATAGCCAAAATAACAAAAATGGAGCAAATCCCCAGTTGAAGATTCTTTATTTTTCCTTTTTTATCCTTTTTTAACTTAACTGTTAAAAATCCTACATCCAATAAAATATAGAGAATAAAGTCTACAATGAATAAAGCAATGTTTAAATCTTTTTCATAACAAATCGCTAAAATAATATTATACAATCCCAAAGCCACAGAACATACTTTGGTTAATTTAGCGTTCCAAATCACATTTGGAATCTTCCATTTGAAAGTAGACCAAACAATCAAAAAACAACCCGAAAACAATATCATTACTCTATTTATTTCCATAAACCTTCTCTCCCCTTGTTATAGATCTTTACCATATATAAATACCAATACTAACACTAAAGCCAGCCACTGCATCTACAGTGGCTGGCTCCGTTTCACGTCTTAAGCTTCCAGTGATTCCTGATATTTCTCAAGTATCATCCGCTGCAGACGTTCTCTTGTCTCAGTATTGATTGGATGTGCGATATCTCTGTACTCACCATCTGCTGCTTTCCGGCTAGGCATCGCAATAAACAATCCCTTATCACCCTGGATCACTTTGATATCATGAACTACAAATTCATTATCAATTGTGATCGAAACGACGGCTTTCATCTTACCTTCTTTTTCAACACCCCTGACTCTGATATCGGTCACCTGCATCGTGTGTACCCCCTTGTCTTTCTTATCTGCTACAATGCGTATCTGAAATTCTTCTCCACGATAACCTTGATGTCATCCGGGCTACCCTGATGAACTGTATTTGCACGGATCGTATCTCTACTTTCTACAATACAGTTTTCAATTACACAATTATCCCCAATGTGTACATCGTTCAGAATGATAGAATTTCTGATCACACAGTTGTTGCCAATGTATACCTTCTTAAATAATACTGAATTCTCTACAGTACCATTTATGATACATCCACTTGCTACCAGGCTGTTATTCACAACCGCTTCCCCATTATACTTTGCTGGTGGAAGATCCTCCACCTTGGAGTAGATGTCAGGATGCTGCTTGAAGAAATAGTTTCTTACATCTCTGTTCAGGAAATCCATGTTTGTCTTATAGTAAGACTCCTTGGTTCCGATGTTTCTCCAGTAAGTATCCATCTTATATCCATAAATCTTCTTTACATTCTTATATCTTACAAGAATATCTCTTACAAAATCAGTTCTGCCTTCATTTGCACAGGTTTCCAGTAATTCGATGAGCTGTCTTCTTCTGATCACATAGATACCGGTTGAGATCGTATTGTTGCCTGCAACCAGTGGCTTCTCCTCGAAATCTATGATACGGTTGTCCGCATCCATCTGTACTACACCGAAACGGTTCACATCATCTTCTCCCGGTTCGAGATCCTTACATACAACTGTAATATCTGCGCCCTTGCTGATGTGTTCTTCCAGAACCTTACCATAATCCAGCTTGTAGATACCATCACCGGATGCAATAACTACATATGGCTCATGACTTTCCTTCAGGAAATTAATGTTCTGATAAAGGGCATCCGCTGTACCCTTATACCAATAGCTGTTCTCTGATGTAATGGTTGGTGTGAATATATAGAGACCACCCTGTTTTCTTCCGAAATCCCACCATTTGCTGGAATTCAGATGTTCATTCAGAGATCTGGTATTGTACTGTGTAAATACCGCTACCTTCTGGATATGGGAATTTGTCATATTCGAAAGGGCAAAATCAATAGCTCTGTAACCGCCAGTAATAGGCATAGCTGCAACAGCTCTCTTTGCTGATAATTCGCCCATCTTGTTGCTATTACCACCTGCTAAAATTATACCTAATGCTCTCATCTCTATTCACCTGCCTTTATAATACTTCCGCCACTCTTTAAGTTGCCATCCGGATAATCTTCCGGAGTAGTCACACCAGATATAGCAGTATTCTTACCGATTGTTACACCATCAGGAATAACTGAGTTTTCTCCGATCGTAACAAGTCCAAATGAATAAATCTGTGGCTTGAATTCATTGACAGCTTCTTCTCCGATTCCAAGCTTAGCATCCTTACCAATCTTAACATTCTCTGCGATGATAGCCTTGTCCATATATGCATTCTCACCGATCGTTGCGTTATTCATAATGATCGAATTACGGATGACTGCACCCTTTTCGATCGTAACACCGGAACCGATAACGGAATTCTCAACATCGCCGTACACCTCTGTTCCTTCACCGATGATACATCTGCTTACTCTGCCGCTTGCATCTATGTACTGTGGTGGGATCGCATCTGTCTTGGTGTAGATCTTCCAGAACTCCTCATACAGATTGAATTCAGGAACAATATCTACTAACTCCATATTTGCTTCCCAGTAAGAACCAAGTGTTCCTACATCCTTCCAGTAACCCTTGAAGTCATATGCACAGATCTTCTTGCCATTTGAATGGCAGTATGGAATGATGTGCTTACCAAAGTCACATTCCGGCTGATCCTTCATCTTTACAAGTGCTTCACGAAGCACCTTCCAACTGAATATATATATACCCATAGATGCTTTGTTACTTCTAGGATTTGCAGGTTTCTCCTCAAATTCTGAAATAACATTGTTCTCATCTGTAATTACAACGCCAAATCTGCTAGCTTCTTCCCATGGTACCTGATATGTTGCAAGTGTGATATCTGCATCACAGGATTTGTGATATTCCAGCATGTTCTCATAGTCCATCTTGTAGATATGATCACCAGATAATATCAGAACATATTCCGGATTATAATAGTCTATAAACTCCAGGTTCTGATAAATAGCATTTGCAGTACCTGTATACCATTCGCTGTTATCACTTTTCTCGTATGGTGGAAGAACTGTCACGCCTCCTATGTTACGATCCAGATCCCAAGGGATACCGATTCCAATATGCTGGTTAAGCCTCAGTGGTCTGTACTGTGTAAGAACACCTACTGTATCAACACCTGAATTAATACAGTTGCTTAATGGGAAATCGATAATCTTGTATTTGCCGCCAAAAGCTACAGCCGGCTTAGCCAGATTAGAGGTCAGAACGCCTAAACGGCTTCCCTGTCCTCCTGCAAGAAGCATGGCTATCATTTCTTTTTTAATCATAATGTCACCCCTTCGTGCGTATTAATATAAATGCATTATACCACTGTTTTTGTAATAAGCAAAGTTTTTTATTGCATTTTCACAATAAAAGTTGAAAGAATATAGAAATTTTAAACATTTTTACAAAATAAACATATATTTTGCATGAATTTCCCATGTATCTTTTAACAATTTTCACTGTGCATTTTTGATTAAAAAAATTTCTTTCCTATATTCTCCGGGTAGAAATGGTTTTCTACTTGTGATAAACTCTAATTAATTATTTTACCAATATACTTTCAGGCTGTTACACAGATTTTGACCTGTCATCATCCCACAAATGCCTGAGTATACGAAGATGAAAGGAAGAAGAACTTATGGCTGAAATTTTAGTAAAAGAATACCGTGGCGATGTTGTTGAAAATGTACATTATGGATCTATTGCTATTGTTTCATCAACCGGCGAAACGATTGCTTATACCGGTGATATCGAGCGCCAGACTTATATGCGTTCCGCAAGCAAACCGATCCAGGTGCTTCCTACCCTGCTCGCAGGTCTTCATAAAAAATATAACCTGAGCGAGGAAGAAGTAACGATCTGTAATTCCTCTCACTGGGGCAGTAATCATCACATCTATGTACTTCAGAGCATCATGGAAAAAACGGACTTAAAAGAAGAAGATATGATCATGAATCCAACGATCTCCACATCTGCAACACCGCTTGCGGACAAGCTTGCACTTGGTTCCAAGCTGAATCCTGTAGAGGGCAAGAGCCGTTTGCAGCACTGCTGCTCCGGCAAGCACTTAAGCCTTATGATGCTGCAGCGTGAACTGACAGGAAAAGTCACCGGCTACCAGCTTCCGGACTCTCCTGTCCAGAAGCAGATCATTTCATTCTTATCCATGCTAAGCCAGACTCCGACTTACCGGATCAGTCTGGGAATCGACGGCTGTGGTGTTCCAGTATTTGCACTTCCAATGCGTAATATCGCACTTGCTTATGCAAAACTTGCAGATCCGTTCAACCTGCCGGATGATATACGGGAAGCAATCACCTATAACTTCGACTGTATTAACAAGCATCCTGAAAAGATCAACGATTACTTTACACCATCTTACTATGTAAATAAGAACCCGGATCTTCTTATGAAGGACGGTTCCAGAGGTGTGATCTGTATGGCGATCCGAAGCCGGAAGCTCGGTATCGTGATCAAGCTCGAAGATGGCTGGAGCGACGAATATCAGGGAATCATTGTTGCCCGTATTTTGGAGCAGCTTCAGTATGATGATAAAGAACTGATTGAACAGCTTAAGAAAACGTATAACACAAAGATTTATAACGACTGCAAGGATGAGGTCGGACACGCCGAAGCAGATTTTGATATCCATATCGAGCAGTCCTATTTCGATGAATTATTCGGAAATGCAGAACCGGAAGAAGACGATTCGGATGAATCTGATGCAGGCACTGCAGACGAAAGCGCTGATTCCGAAGATTCTGATATTGATTCTTCAATCGAAGACGAAGACATGGACGAACTTGAAGATGATGATACCGACGAAACCGATAAATCGTCCGGACAAAAGAACAGCTTTGAAAGTTCCGACTTTATAAGCAGTCTTTTGAATATGCGAGGCAAAAAATCCCGGTCAAATTCCGAGCATAAGCCTGTCACAGATCATAATGATATGGATGAACCGGAAGACATCGACGAGGTTTCCGAAGCAGATGAAGATATGGAAGATGAGGAACAGCTCCCTGCAGAAGAACGTGCCAGACGCCGTGCAATCCGTGACCGCAGATCTATTCTCGGTCAGAATGTTGTCCTGCCATCATCAAACCAGACTTTCATCCAGAATCCAATGACCGACCCGATGCGTCCTGTAAAATCTGCCAAGGTGATCTCCACCATCCAAAATAATGACGCCGAATTCGAAGTCTTTGACAAGAAAGACAATGAAGATAACAAAGAGCAGGAATAACACCATGCTTTGACTGGTTGTTCAAGTTTTATATAAGATTGTAATATAGCACACACATACAACAACACCCATATGGTTATTCCACTATAAATGACTTACTGCGGTTTCTGTTTGCAGCACATGTCTGATTCGTAAATACTCCTGTGCCAACTCGCCTTCGGCTCAAACAGGCACTCGTATTTACTGACAATGTGCAGCTCACAACGAAATCCTCGTATATGTCATGTTATAATGGAACAACCATATGGGTGTTGCTGTATGTGTATGCTATATTTTATACAATCTTATATAAATCCTGATAGTGTTATAAAGCATGGTGTTATTCCTGCTCGTTCTGACATTCAGGGCAGATGCCGACATATTCAAGATTGTGGGATGAAATGATAAAGTCCTCATCCGCCAGTCTGCCTCGCTCATCGATCTCAGGATCATATGGGACATGGCTGTCGAAGATTCTTCCGCATTTAGTACAGATAATATGATAATGTGGAACCGGATTGCCGTCAAAATGTTCATTCTTATCAAATGAGAATACATTCATGATAATGCCGTCATCAACCGCATCCGCCAGCACCCTGTACACGGTCGATGCACCTATATTATATCCCCTCTCCATAAGAATCTGATGAAGCTGCTGGGCAGTCGGATGACATTTTAATTCTTTTATAACCGAATATATAACCTGTTTTTGTTTTGTATTTCTTTTCTCTGCCATACCTGTTCACTCCAATAATTTATTCCGAATTTACTTTTGATAAGTCTATACTAACACATATTTTGTCAGGTTTGAACACCTTTTTAAGAATTGTTCTCATTAATTTTAGCCTTTATCCGGCAAATCACCTGTAAATGGAAGTTTTTGCCGGCAAATTAATATTTATAAATTTATTTTTTATGCTTGACATTCTAAGTGTATTGGTGTACTATCTGGCTAGTACAGTAGTTAGGAGGGAAGCATTTGGAATTTAAATCAAACCTGCCGATCTACCTTCAGGTCATCGATGATATAAAAAAGAAGATTATTACAGGTGCCCTGCCACTTGGTACCAAGCTCCCATCATCCAGAAAGCTTGCTATCCAATATGACATCAACCCGAACACCGCGGCCCGGGTTTATAACGAGATGGAATCTCTCGAACTGTCATATACGAAACGTGGAATTGGTACATTTGTAACAGAAGATCCTCAGGTAATTGATCGGCTGAAACAGGAACAGTTAAAGCAGATCCTTACAGTTCTGGATGAACAGCTCACCGGTATGGGATATACACCGACAGAGATCATCCGATTATTACAGGACTACTATTCCCTGTAAAAACAAGTATTGAAAGGAATGAATACTATGATTAAATGTGAACACTTAGTAAAAAAATATATGAGTACGACCGCAGTTTCGGACCTGTCACTGGATATTATATCCGGTAACATTTATGCGCTACTCGGTCCGAACGGAAGTGGTAAATCTACCCTTATGAAAATGATCGCCGGACTTTCAAAACCGACCTCCGGTACGATCACGATGGATAACCGGCCATTAGATTACAAAGCTAAAGCGCATATCGCATATATGCCTACAGAAGCCTATTTCTTCGGTTATATGAACTGCATCGATGTCGGAAAATATTACCGTGATTTCTTCGCTGATTTTGATTATGACAAATACATGCGATTGTTACAGGAAATGGATCTGTCGCCAAAGCAAAAAGTGCGTGAGATGTCATCCGGTATGATGGCAAAGCTGAAGATCGTTGCAACGCTTTCAAGGAATTCGGAAGTTATTATGTTAGACGAACCATTAAACGGCATCGATATCATTGCCCGCGAAAAAATCATTCATACAATCGTGTCTAATATCTCAGATGACACCGCCGTTATCATGTCAAGCCATCTGGTCGATGAACTGGAAAAGATCATTGATCATGCCATCTTCATCAAAAACGGAACCTGTGTATTACAGGGTAATGCAGAAGAACTTCGTATCGCACAGGGCAAATCCATTGTTGATATGTATAAAGAAATCTACGCATAAACTGGGAGGTATTGAATTATGTTAAAAATGTTAAAATATGAATTTCGCCGTGGAATCTTTCCACTTCTGATCGTAGGGATCGTCATAGCTGCCATTGAGCTTTACTTTCTCATTGGTACGTTAACCGAACATGCAAATCACTCTGTTATTGCTATTGCCCTGCTTATTCTCGCGGCTTTCTGCTGTTACCTGTTTGTATTGATCTACGGCATAATCAGTTACAGTCAGGATCTGAAAAACAAATCGGGATATCTGGTCTTTATGGCTCCTATATCCAGCTATAAAGTAATCGGCGCCAAACTGTTATCCATCCTGCTGACAGGTGCAATAATCGTTGCTGTTATATTCGGATTACTGACCTTAGATCTCAGCCTGGCATACTCCACATATGACTCCATTGATTCTTTTTATGATTTTCTAAGCAATATTCTTGAAATGGGGGGATATTCCCTGGGCGGCGTTATCTTAAGATTACTGGCATTTATCCTCGTATTCCTGATCCAGTTCTTTATGACGATCACACTTGCCTACCTTGCGGTATCGGTATGCTCCACCATTCTTCAGACAAAGAAAATTAAAGGTTTTATCAGTTTCGTACTGTTCATCGTCTTCTATGTGATCCTGTCTGTAATTGCTTCTAAGATTCCCCATCTGTCCAATCCCGGACCGGATGCGACATTTATGGAAGCCATGTATGCCATGATCCCACAGATCGCACTCTACTTCGTAGTAATGGTGGCAAGCTATATCGGAAGCTCCGTGCTCCTCGAAAAGAAGATCAGCTTGTAAATATACTCAGCACGAACGAACAGGCAGCAACCCTCAACCGGGGCATTCTCAAACACGCATGACTACTCATTACTGTTTCCATTGCAAAAACTTATCATGACTCGATATAACAGGAAACACATTTGTATATAAAACAAGGGCATATCTGTAAAATCATAGCATGAACGACTGAGTTTCAATGATTCGATGCTGCTGCAAAGGACACAACGAATTTATCGTGTCCGGCGCAGCATGCAGATCGAATCTGAATTGAAACGAAGGTAGTCATGCGTATTTTACAGATATGCCCTGTTTTTATTACTAAAATGTGTTTCCGTCCCTACACCCCTATGGTGTGCAGGTCGATCCAGTTATAGATATCGTAATATGCCTGAATATTATTGATCTCGTTTATGACTTCGTGACGCGCATCCTTGTACAGGATGCATTTGACATCATCTGTGATATATCTGCTGTATTTGTTGTATAAAAGCTTCACGTCCAGGCCATAGTGTCCGACCGGATCTTTGCTTCCTGATATGAATAATACCGGCATATTCTTTGGCACATTTGCCAGATTATCCTCATCCTGAATAAATTCCAGTGTTTTGAATAACGTCTTGTAGCCCTTTACCGTAAAGGTATAGTCATACATCGGGTCTGCCATATATTTGTCAACCTGAACATAGTCTCTGCTCAGCCAGTCTTTCACGGTACGCTTCCGTTTCTCACCGTTCATGATCGTCATTCTGGGAATACCGAAAAGGTAAGTACCAAATGCAAGCACCTGCAACAATTTGCTTCTATGCTTCTCACCACGGAGCATACTCTCCACTCCGGCTACTGCCTCTCCGATCTTCAGCATACACTTCGGATGTCCGCCCGTTCCCATACAGATAAAACCATCTATGCTGGCATTTTTCTGCACCTTTGCAGGGTACTTTGGATCTTTTGCATATTCGCATATATACCTTCTTGCAATAAATGAACCCATGCTGTGTCCCATAAGGAAATACGGAAGATCCGGATATGCCCTTTTTATGCATCTGGTCACACGATGAACATCTGCTGCCATCGTCTTACTGGCATCATAAGCATACATATAACCCATCTCGGATTTATTTCTGGCTGTCAGTCCATGCCCCAGATGATCATTTCCACATACCAGAATTCCTCTGGCAGCCATAAATCTTGCAAAATGATCATAACGCTCCATGTCCTCTATCATACCATGAGAGATCTGAAGCACCGCCTTGATCTCTCCTTGCGGAATCCAGACAATGACATGTAATTTATCTCTTCCGTTGGATGATGGAATATATGTCTCTTTTTTCTTTACGTTCTGTTTCATAAGCAACCTCCCATTGTTAGTATCCGCTTTCGGAAAAAAATTTATGCATTCGGCTCCTGATTTTCTTCCTTCCAGTAGATATTTCTGTGTTCTACAGAGGTCGAGAATGCGATCAAAGTCTTTGTTTTTCCAAATCTCTGCAATTCACCGATAAACAGATCCAGCGCCATCGTTGTCTCAAAGATAACCTCGATCAGCATGGAATAGTCACCGGTCACACAATTACATTCCACAACATTTTTGCAGTTCTTGATAAATGGATAAAAATCCTGTTTGTCGTTCGGCTCTACCTCTAAATTAATAAATGCTTTTGTATAATATCCCAGTGCGATCGGATTGATCTGTACCTGAAAGCCCTCGATCACCCCTGCTTCCTTTAACCGCTCTATTCTTGTAGATACTGCTGTTGATGACAGAAAAACACATTCCGCAATATCCTTTAAAGACATACGAGCATCCTTCTCTAACAGTTCCAGAATCTTCTGATCCACCTCATCCAGACAGTAAGCTGTCTCTTTTACTTCACGCATAGTTTTACTCTCCATTTTCTTATACATCTCATCTTCCCAATACCTTCATTTATATAGAAACTTTGGTATAGAAAAAGGACATCCTTCATCTGAGAAGGACATCCCTTTCATATTTCTGATATCAATGTACTTCTATCTATCCTGTCTGTATTTTACTACTAATAACAGGATAAATCCAGCACTAAAAATACCATGTAGTATTGCATCTGTATATTTTACGGGAATATACCCTTGATCTCTTCCGTATGGATCAATCGTTTTAAGGCAATGATATAGGCTGCCATCCGCAAAGTACAATGACTCTTTTTGCTCTCCTCCACGATTTCTCCAAATGCTTTCGTCATGATCGTTTCAAGCATCTCATTTACCTGCGGTTTTTCCCATGTCATTTCCTGAATGTTCTGTACCCATTCAAAATAAGAAACAATAACACCGCCGCTGTTTGCAAAAATGTCCGGCACAAGCTTGATACCTCTTTCTGCAAGGATCGGATCTGCATCTGCTGCCGTCGGTCCATTTGCACCCTCAACGATATAAGAACATTTTAACTTCTCCGCAACCTCTTTCGTGATCTGATTTTCAAGCGCTGCTGGAACCAGCACGTCACAATCACAGGTAAGAATATCTGTATTCGAAATATGGATAACACCATCTTCCTGATAGTCTGCAAGCAGACCACCGGCTTCTACATAAGCTGTTACCTTATCTGCATCCAGTCCGGTCTCCTTATAGATTCCACCCGACACATCACTGATTGCTACAACAACTGCACCTCTGTGTCCAAATATCCTGGCTGTATTGCCGCCAACATTACCGCATCCCTGAATTGCAACCTTAGTACCCTCTAACACCTTGCCATCTTCTGCAAGAAGGAGCTTGGTACTGATCACAACTCCACGTCCGGTTGCCGACGGTCTTCCCTTGGAACCGCCAAGCTCTAGCGGTTTTCCTGTCACAACTCCGGGACAAGGTTTGCCCTTTAACTGGCTGTATGTATCTAACACCCATGTCATGATCTGTGCATTTGTATTCACATCAGGAGCAGATATATCGGTATCTGCTCCGATGATCGGCTCGATCGCATAGGTATATCTTCTCGTCAACGCACACAATTCCCGTCTGGAAAGTGTAGCCGGATCTACTTTGATACCACCCTTCGCTCCTCCAAATGGTATATTTGCCACTGCACATTTTAATGACATCCATGTTGCAAGTGCTTTGACTTCATTCAGCGATACGTCCTTGTGATAACGTATACCTCCTTTGAACGGTCCTCTGATATTTGAATGCTGGACTCTGTATCCTTCAAATACCTTAACACTTCCGTCATCCATCTCCACAGGAAGGTAAACCTTAGTCTCACGCTGTGGATTCCTGATGATCTCAAACATCCTCTTGTCAATTCCGCCAATGTTCATGGCTTCTTCCATCACTGCTACCACATTCTCATATGGGTCGTACTGTCTGCTCATCTTCGTATCTCCTCGTTTAACAAATATTTTATTGTCACGAGTTATCCGGTGTTACCTGTAAGGGATAAACCTTTTGACAAGAGGCATTCTAGTCCTCCTGCATTTATACGTCAATATCCCAAGTCAAAGACCATTCAAAATGATATTTTCAGGCATTTTATCTTAATAATGTATATTTGTTACAAACCAAACTTGAAATAATCAAGTTTGGTTTGTAACATCGATCACATACAACTGGTGCAGTGCTCTTGTACAGGAAATGTAAAATGCATGTCGGCTGATCCGGTTTTCCATCACATCCTGTTCATTGATAACAAATACTGCATCGAATTCCATCCCCTTTGCAAGAAACTTCGGAAGAACGACCACACCTCCATTATAGACAGTCGACTGATTCGTAAGATATGTCACCTGCTCATATTCTTCCAGTTCTTTGTACATGGCAAATGCACGTTCTTCATCATCACAGAGAATTGCCACATTATCAAAATCATCCAGTTCTCCATAATCAAGCTTCTCTGCGATAAATCCGGCAGCATCTTCTATACTCTCCGCCTGCTCTGTTACCGGCTCCATGCCATGGCGGTTAAGTGGATGGGCCTCCACCTCGTCTGACGCCCGGTCTGCTTCCAGTATCCTGTTACAGAATTCTGTGATCTCACAGGTTGAACGATATGCAGTATCCAGAGCCTTGATCTGGCAACCACCTGTTCCTCCATGCGGCACAAATACCGTCTGCAATACATCCAGCACCGTTTCCTCCGGATTATAATAAAGCACCTGCAGACTGTCACCCAGTATCGTCTTCTTACATTTAAAAATACGATCCAACACCGCATACTGAAATATATTGTAATCCTGCATCTCATCGATCACGAGATGCTTGATATTGTCATAAGACTTGCATCCATAGAAATAAATCTGCAGATAAAAGACTGCCAGAATATCTTCATAGCACACCTTTCCATACTCATTCCGGTATTGTTCGATACCCGGATGCTGTTCAGCCTGACTGTTAAGAAAGTCCTGATATAATTCGATCAGGTTGCGCTCCGCATATTGATAAATCATCTCTTTTGTGATCTGGTTTTCCATCTTCTGATGCTTCTCATCCGTAAATGCCTGATCCTGTTCATCCTCTACCCGGTCTGCTATAAAATATGCGATCTTCTCAAAACGTTCATAGACCGGATATCTGGCAAAACGATTATAAAACATCTTCTCGATCTGGTCCTTTGTAAATTCTGTTTTCTCAAAATGGAAATCTTTAAACTTAATATTTTCCGTATAATCTTCCAGATATTTGTTAAATGCCTGATAGAACGCAATCGATGATTTCCATGCAATATTCTTCATCTCCGGACTTTCCATATCGGGATGCGTCGTGATCCGGTCTGCCTGTTCCAGCTTTGTCTCATAATCACAGTCCACAAACAGGATTTCCTCCATCAGAGAATCAAATTCCTTCTCCGGTACATTATCCTCGCCGACCTCCGGCAGCACACCGGCAATATAATCGCCAAAGATTCCATTTGGCGACAGGATCATAACATTGTCTGCCGACATCGTCTTACGATTGTTGAATAACAGCCACGCCAGTCTGTGCATCGCAACTACTGTCTTACCACTTCCTGCCCGTCCGTCCACAATAAGATTATAAGCGGTCTTATTACGGATCAATGCATTCTGTTCTTTCTGGATCGTTGCAACTACGGATTTCATCTTCGTGCCGCTGTTCTTTCCCAGTGCATCAAGCAGGATCATATCATTGATCTTCTCATCGGTATCGACTGCATTATGTAGTCTTCCATTGCTGATATCAAATTGCTTCTTCTCTACGATCTTTCCAGAATATTCTTTATCGGGTGCCTGATAGGATGCCTCGCCCTTCTCATAATCATAATACATCGATGCGATCGGAGCACGCCAGTCATAGACCTTCTGATCCTGTTCTTCCATCGACCAGTAGCCGTTTGTTCCGATATAGACCGGAAGAACCTGTCCATCCTCCTGATACTCAAATGCAATCTTTCCAAAATACGGGTTCTCGATCTGATGCGCCAGTACATCCACCTGCTTTGCCGCATGTTCGATAAAAAACGTATCGTTATTTACATTGTTCATGTTCTGCAGGAATTCCTCGTCGTCCATATCACCGTGGCTGTCACGCATATATTTCTTCTGTGCTTTGATCGCCTGATTCCGATATTCCATGCTTTCCTGTGTCGTCTGAAGATCACACTGCAGCTCATTTTCTACTTCTTCAAAATATTCCTGTTCTTCTTCCGGCGTTGTCTCTCTATATGTTTCCTGAACCTGTTTCTTGTCCATTTTCTTTCCTTTCAAAACAGACATCACCCGAAATCTGATCCACCTGACTTCAAATGATGTCTGTCTTCTTATTTCTTTTTTAATTTTATTTTCTTGCTATAACTGCCATAAGTCTTATTACACTTTGCTCTGACGCGGTACTCATAAGTCTTTCCGGACTTCGCAGTCTTATCCGTAAAGGATACCTTCTTACCGGAGGTCAATTCTCCGATCCGTTTCCACGAACCATTCTTCGTCCTTCTGTAGATCCGATAGCCCTTTGCACCCGCTACCTTTTTCCATGTCAGGCTTACACCTGATTTTTTGTTTGTTATCTTTGTTATCACTGTCTTTGCAAGATTTATACTGTATGGTACTTCTATCTTGCCACTGTAGTTACCCTTACCTGTGATCACGCAAATGGCAGTTCCCGGTTTATCTGCATTTTTATAAGTTACCTTATAATCAGATCTTGCAAGTCCACTTACAACAGCCTTCGGCTTGCAGTTTTTTCCTGCATATATATAACTCGTCTTCGACAGCTTTACCTTCTTCTTCGTCATATTCTTTTTAGATACAACCAGTTGGTAGCCGGCACTTGCGCTTTTATAATTTGCATCCGCAGCCACCTTGGCTGTGATCGTGCAGGAGCCTGCTTTTTTGATCGTGATATAACCGAACTGATCCGGCTCTGCAACAGCTGTATTTGACGACCGGTAAACTACTTTTCCTGTAGAATTCGTAGTTACCTCATACTTATAGTCAGCATTTCCGTACTTCTTTGTAAGCTTTTTCTTTGTAAATGATATCTCCGGCATGGCCTTCTCTGTTCCATCTGCATCATAATCCGTATATCTGGTATCAAGTCCCATATCATCAAAATAATCATGAAGTTTAATAACTCCCCAGCCGTACTTCTCGTCCCAGCCAAGAGTTCCTCTGTCCTCCGCATATTGCTTCAGACGATTCTTAACCCCTTTATAATTCAATTTGGGTTCTATCATCTTAATGTAAGCAATTGCCGCCACTACATGCGGTGTCGCCATCGACGTACCGGACATAGACTTCTTACCGCCACCAAGATATGTGGATACAACCGCCGTTCCCGGAGCAGCAAAATCGATCATGTCTCCATAGTTCGAATAATCCGAGGCGAACATTCCGTTATTTCTGATCGCTGACACGGTTATGACATTTTCTTTATTTGCAGGATACGTCATAGCAACATCAGATGCCTTATTCCCTGCTGCACAGCACACAACCGTTCCTGCTGTCTCGGCTTTCTTTAACACATCCTTCAAATAAGATGAATATGCCCATAACATTCCGGTCCAGCCGAAGCTCATATTTACCACATCTGCTTTCTGGTCTACTGCATATTGCAGTGCACTTCGAATTGCAAGATTCGATGATTTCCCATCTCCGTCAAATGCCTTCAACACCATAAAATTCACATTATCAGGTGTATTATCCGCTATTATTCCTGCTACATGCGTACCATGTCCGTTTTCGTCTACATATGCGGTTGTCTTTTTAACAGAATCAGAGCCTTTAAAATAAAAGCTTCTCCTCTTATCGACTCTGTTATTAAAAATCTTGTTTGTCGTATCCAGGCCGGTATCGATCAGGGCAACCGTCACATCTCTGTCTACCTGATAATAGTCATATTCAGCCTTCAGATAGCCCATACCCATATAAGATCCGCCCCATGACATTGTCTTATAATCTGTTACGCCGGTAAATGTCGCCAGCACGTCATCCGTAACAACCTGATCTATATAGCAATTATCTTTTCCATAATCAGATACCAGCTCATAATATGCATACTTTGTATCGGCTTCCGTTTCAAACTGCAGCACATATTCATTATATTTACCGTAATGAAGAATCTCGGAAGCACCATAATCATCTGTCAGCTTCCTGCCGTCCGTCAGAACCATAAGGCGCTTCAACTGATAGGTATCATCCGTCTTTTCCTTCTGAATGTTCTTATCTTCCGAATCTGCCAACTCTGCCGAATCCTGTTTCTCCGGTTCTTCCCACGTATCATTGATCAGAGCAACTACATCTGATGCATCATCCACTTCTTTTATCTTTGCATTCAGTGCATATTCACTCTGTATATTCTGTTCAGACTGTGTAGAAGCATCCTCTGTGTCTATCGAAGCCTCACTCCGGTTCATCAGATCATCTGATTCTTTATTATGCGCAGCATCCCCACTCAGCTCTGACACAGTATAAGAATCTCCGTGAATCCGAATCGTATTCTCCCGAGTATCCTCCGAAGGCAGATCCTCTATGTCGTATGTATGTATCGATGTTTTATTCGAATCTGTTCCTGTCTGATCCGAAAATCCTGTCTTCTTATCCGACAGTCCACCCCATGTAAAAACTGTGCATGTCAAAACAGCAGCCATTCCGATACAGATTCCTGCTTTTTTATAATTTGTCTTTCGACTGTTATTCTTTGAATCTTTTCTCATATTTTTCTCTTTCCTTAAAAACTGTCTTATAGCAGCATTATTCTTTATTGTAGCACATATCAAAAGTTTTGTGAACCGACGCGGCACTTTCAGGCAAAGGAATTTCACGAACATTTTATAGTCATTCTATCCATTTCATGTTAGAATAAGACATTCAATGAAATCGGAGGAATTTTTTATGAGTAACGAAGGCAAGAAATGTACGGTTCACTATACAGGAACATTTAACGATGGAACAAAATTTGATTCATCTTATGACCGTGGCGAACCGATCGACTTTGTATGTGGTGCAGGCATGATGATCAAGGGCTTTGACGAAGCTGTTAAGGGCATGGCGATCGGTGATATCATCGATGTACACCTTATGCCGGAAGAAGCATACGGCATGCCGGATCCTGAAAATATCTTGACCATTGAGATCAGCCAGCTTCCCGGTGCTGAGGATCTGGAAATTGACCAGAAGGTATTCCTGTCAAATCCAGCCGGACAGTCTTTCCCTGTTAAGGTAACCGCCAAGGATGACACTACGATCACCTTTGATGCAAACCATGAGATGGCAGGCAAGGAACTGAACTTCAAGATTGAACTTCTGGATGTAGAATAAACAGGAAAAAATTATGTACACCTGATATAAAATCTCCCAGACGTTCCGGATATGATATACTACGAATTTCTACTCGTCACACGCATCTATTCGCTCATGCTCCTGTGCCAACTCGCCTTTCAGGCTCAAACAGGCACCCGCATTCGCTGATAGCGTGTTTCTCGCAACAAAATTCTCGTATCTATCATATCCGGAACGTCTGGGAGATTTTTTATACCAAGTATACCACATTATATCCTCTAACATCTTCTCAATCTACATAAGCCTGAATCCAGCTTGTAATACAAAACTGCCATATTAAGACCTCAAGCGAGGATTTCGTTATGAAATGCATATACCAGCAAATGTGGGTGCCTGTCTGAGCCCAAAGGGCGAGTTGGCACAGGAACATTTGCGAATCAGGTATATGCAGTTCATCGAAACCACAGCGTGTCTTAATATGGCAGTTTTGTATTACAAGCCAATTCAGGCTTTATTCATTTTACTCGTCGAATTCGTAGTCTTTGCCCGGAAGGATTGCGTTTAAAGCAATTCCAAGGATAGCTGCGATAGCAAGTGATGTTAATGTGATAGATGTTCCTGCAACTGTGAAGGTAATACCATTACCGAATCCAAGTCCGCTGACAAGGATAACAGCAGCAACGATCAGGTTACGCGACTTTGTGAAATCCACCTTGTTCTCAACAACATTACGAACACCGATAGCTGAGATCATTCCATACAGCATGAAGCTGACACCACCGATGATCGATGCAGGAAGTGAACCGATACACTCAGCAACCTTTGGTGAAAAGCTGAGAAGGATCGCATATACAGCAGCCAGACGTACGACTCTTGGATCGTATACACGGCTAAGCTCAAGAACACCGGTATTCTCACCGTATGTTGTATTTGCAGGGCCGCCGAATGCAGCAGCAAATGCTGTAGCAAGACCATCACCGATCAGAGTTCTGTGAAGTCCCGGATCCTTGATGAAATTATTTCCTGTTGTAGCTGAGATTGCCGAGATATCTCCGATATGCTCCATCATGGTCGCAAGAGCGATAGGTGCCATTACAAGGATGGAAGTAATATTGAATTTACAAAGCTGGAACGGAGGAAGATCCACCCATCCGGCATCCTTTACTGCCTTAAATGTGAAGATTGCAGATCCGTCCGGATTGTGAACACCACATTTGAAAAGAATAAATGCAACTACATATGAGATCACAACACCCATAAGAATCGGAATGATCTTGAACATTCCTTTGCCCCAGATATTAAAAATTACGATAACTGCAAATGCGATAATTGCAAGAATCCAGTTTGTTTTTGCATTATTTACGGCTGATGGCGCAAGACTCAGACCGATACAGATAATGATCGGACCGGTAACAACAGGTGGAAGGAAACGCATAACTCGTTTTACGCCAACCAGTTTTACAACCAGTGCAAGAACCAGATACAACGCACCTGCTACTACGATACCACCACATGCATAAGGTAATTTCTCACCCATAGACATATCTTTGAAGATTCCGGTATCAAGATTTGCGACTGTGTGAAAGCCTCCTAAGAAAGCAAATGAGGAACCCAAAAATGCAGGCACCTTTAATTTTGTACATAAATGGAAGAATAATGTTCCGATTCCGGCACAGATCAGTGTAACCTGAATGGATAAGCCCTCTCCATTAAAATAAGTATTTACCAGAATTGGTACTAAAATAGTTGCACCAAACATGGCAAACATGTGCTGCAAACCTAACAGCAACATTTTCGGAACACCCAGTTCCCTTGCATCATAAATCGCTTCTTTTTTCTGATTCATAATAATCTCCCTTCTTCTATTGTACCTGTTTTACTGTGATACTATCGATCGAAATGCACGCCTTCTTTCGACAAAATCTCCAGCACACCATCTTTACGATGATAACATAAGAAGGGAGATTTGTGAACTGCAAATCTCCCTGTTTTTTTATAAATTTGTTATATTTGTAAAAACTTTCGATATTGAAAGTTTTTAGGTCGTTTTTGTTTCAGATCATTCAATTTTGAACATTACGATCAAATGACTTATTCAACATTTTTCAGCGCCTCATCCATTGGGATCCGTTTAATCCTTCTTACCTGGAAAACAGCGATGATTCCATAGGCTGCCATCGCCAGGATAAAGATCGCAGGATAAATATACGGAGCAATATAGATCGTCATCCATCCACTGATTGCTTCCTTCATCATCACATAATAGATGCCGGAGATCGCCACCTGTGAGAGAATGATTCCAAGGATGACACATACTGCCATCACCCAGGTTGTTGCAGACAGATACAGCTTGTTGATCTCTTTGTTCTCATATCCAAGGATCTTTACCATGGATATTGATATGGTATTCCTCTCAATGATCAGCTTTGTAAGCAGATAAACCATCAGCATGAACATCGCCAGTGCGAATACCTCAAACATATAGAACATCTGCCCCATGGAACGATCAAGCTGTCTTGATACCTTTGTCAGATCTTCCTCTGTGACGACTGTCGCGATCAGCTTCTCATCAATATCAGTCAGCTTCTCATTTGAGAAATATCCGGAGAAATATCCCTCTTCGACATCGAACATTTCCCGATATGTCTTCTCATTCATAAATACTGCCAATGCCGCAGGATATGTGCACACACCGGAAACCTTTATCTTATAAGAATCGGATGAATATTCCTTATCCAGCGTGATCGTATCCCCGTTTTTCAGTTTATATTTGTCACGAAGTCCGTCAGAGATCAGCATTTCTCCATCCGCAGGCTGTACCTTGGAATACTTGCTGTCATCCGAGATACCATAGACCATGACTTCTTCATCTCTTATATCTGTTTTATAGATCAGGGAAGTTACCAAGTATTTCTCTGCATCCTTGTTCTCTGTTTCCACAGGCATTTTCAAAACGTACTGATAATCCGCAAGCATGTTGTCCAGTGTTTCATCCTGATAGTGTTTTAAAAGTGGCGACATCATCATTCCGAACATCAGCAAAACGATCGCAAATGTTACTCCAATAAACAATACGATATAGCTTGGCAGATTCTGCAGGATCACACGTATACGGAATCTGGTAAAGAAACGGAAATGTGGCAGCTTGACCGCTTTCTTTCTCCTTGACTTTGAAAGATCCCGTCTGATAAACCGAAGCGGTGACATACGGAGCTTCGAATAGATCATCCATGCTGTTATGACAAGCATCAGCACGATCGGAATAACCGTCGTTTTTACAAATGCTTCCGCATTCCATTTTGTCACATATTTTGTCAGACTGTAACTTCCATAATACATTGCCACACAGACATTTTTAAATACTGTATATCCCAGAACATTTCCGATTACAGCTGCTACAAATGTAACCAGGATCGGAAGAGAAATGTAATGTGCCAGTAATTCTCCTCTTGTGTAACCGGAGGCCCGAAGAGTACCGATCGTGCCGGCTTCCTTTACGATCGTATTGTTGATCGTAATCGCAAAGATAAATGCCATGATCACGATTATAATATAAAGCAGTGTTTCCACCATTATCGAATCACTACCCATATCCTCTCCGGTAAAATTAATTGCCTGATTCGTATATCTTGGAATAAACTTCTCCACTTCTCCATACTGACTGATCACCCTTGCAAGATCATCGGATACATCCTTCTCCGCTTTCTCATCTTCAGGTTCATCGTCATAGATCCAGGCATAAGAATAATGCATCAGCCCTTTGTCAAAGCTTTCAAACCGTTCATCCGTTACGATCGCAACACCGAACAGCACGGAATCAAACATCGTATCATTGTTATTCTGGAATAATGTGCTGTAATCAGATAATGCTACAAAGCCCGATACCTTATATGTCTGCCCATCAACCGACAGATCATCTCCTACCTTGATCCCATTATTTTCCGCATACATACGGTCAATTGCAATCTCGTCCTCTGCCGTAGGGAACGCTCCCTTCATCAGACAAACCTTATCCACATCTGTACGATTCTTAAAAATACGGAGTGTACTTTCATCCCCATCTTTTTCTACGATTTTCTCATAGTAATAATTCTCATACAGCTTTACACCCTCATCTTCAATCGCTCTCTTCACCTCGGATGATGCTTCATCCTTGTACTCAAAATTACCGTTCTCGATATTATACTTATCAAAGCTCTCATCATATGTAGCGATCATACTCTTACCGGCTACCAGAAAGCCGGACACAAAACCAATACTCAAGATCATAAACAGGAAAATAACCAGATACTTTCCAAGATCGGCAGCCAGCTCCTTCGGCAGCCGTTTCCATAATGGATTCTTCATATTATAAATTCTCCTTTTCTCTCTGCCACTTCTGTATTACCAGTCAAGCTCCATTGCAGGAACCTTTACATCATTTACTATATTCTTACGGATCATTCCATCACGCAGCTTGATCACACGGTCAGCCATATTCTTGATCGCATCATTATGTGTAACCATGATAACGGTATTTCCATATTTCTGATTTACATCCTCGATCAGCTTCAGGATCTCCTTCGAGGTCTTATAATCAAGTGCACCTGTCGGTTCATCACAGAGCAGGATATCCGGATTCTTAACAATAGCCCTTCCGATCGATGTTCTCTGCTGCTGTCCACCGGACAACTGATTCGGAAGCTTATGTCTGTGCTCATATAAACCAAGCGTCTTTAAGATATCATCGACATCGAGCGGTGAATCACTTAAATATGCACCAACCTCTACATTTTCCTTTACGTTCAGATTCGGGATCAGATTATACATCTGGAATACATAGCCAAGATGCTTTCTCCTGTACTGTGTCAGCGTCTTCTCATCCATATCAACTGTTTTTTCCCCATTGATCGCTATATAACCGCTGTCGGCATTATCGATTCCGCCTATGATATTCAGTAACGTAGATTTACCGGAACCGGATGGTCCAAGCAAGACACAGATTTCTCCCTTCGTCACTGTAAAATCCAGTCCTCTTAATACCTCTGTCCGGTTCTCCCCTGATCCGAAGCTCTTTTTCAGACCACTGATCTGTAAAAAATTCTGATTTTCCATTTAACTGTTCCTCCTTTTTAACTCGTCTAACAATATTCTTCTAAACGCTGTGTAATTATTTATTCTTTTCTTTGAACATTTGATTATTTGTTCATATGTTTAATACCACATGTATAAACTGTTGTCAACCCTTTATTGGTTTTTAGTTAGTTTCTTCTAACATTATACTGTCAAATTTCTGTTTTTGTATACAAAAAGCCGGTACTTATTGATAAAAAATATCAACAAGTACCGGCTTTTTACCGAATGCCTCATTTAAAAGTTATATTCCCGGATCTCGCAGTTCTTAATCCCGAAATGCGCGAATTCTTCATTTGTCATATCATAGAAATATGACTGCACGATTCTTGAAATTCCATTATGCGCAACCAGCAGATATGTCCTATGATCCGACTCCGCCTTTACATCATCTAACAAATTATAGACACGCTGGCACAGATGCATCATCGTCTCCCCGCCATCATAATGATCGAGGAAATGGGATTTTGCTTCCATGAATTCTTCCCCATTTCTGGGTGTTGATTCAAACCGTCCAAAGTTCTGCTCCTTTAATCTCGGCTCCATCCGCATCGGAATTCCTGTCATCTCCGATATATGTCTGGCAGTCTCGGCTGCACGAACAAGTGGTGAATATAATATCTCATCGATTCCCGGCTGTTCCTCCGCCAGCTTTCTTCCAAGCTCTTCTGCCTGTTGATGTCCAAGCTCTGTAAGTTCAATATCAGTTGCACCGCATATCTTATTCTCCACGTTCCAGATCGTCTGTCCGTGTCTTGTAAAAAATACTTTTCCCATGTTGTCTCCTTATTCTCATACTATAGAATTGTACGGTGGCTCTGAGACGAGAAGGGTGTAACAGCGCACTCTCGTTCTATTCCTTACGCAACAGTACTAAGTTCGCCGCTTTCTTGCGGCTCACTAAGGACTGGCGTAAGGAAAGGTCTGTTACACCCTTCTCGTCTCAGAGCCACCGCACAATTCTATCCAGACGACACTTTCTATGATGGGAGATGATGCAAAGCAAGTGGCCATAGCAGCACACTGCCTGCTCATCTCCCATCATAGAAAGCGCCTGTTTATTGGATTATATATACTATAATTTCACACCGGCTGTCAACTTTATTCCATAGGATTTCACAGGCTCATTCATGTAAGAACCTCTACAGACGTTCAGCAACCGCCATTCCGGTAGCGGTAGCTGCAAGGCCTCCTTTTCCTGTCGCCAGAAACGATCCGTATAACCCGATCTCCACCTTTCGGATGGGTTCATCCATCAGCTTATAACAGATATATCCGATCCTTACTGCACCTGCCGTATGCGAGCTGGACGGTCCGACCATGACCGGACCTACAATATCAAAAATACTCATTCTGCCACCTTCCTGTTAAAAGGAAAGGCCACCGATATCTTCTGCATTCCATACAACTCTGTCGCCCAGAAATTCCATGAACTGGCATTCGATACTCCGGTGGCCTTTCACCTTATACTATGAAATTGTCATATGATCATCCATCATGAGAACATATTCACAGCTTTTATTTTGTCTTCTTATATGTTACCTTTGAAGGCATCTTCGCTTTCTTCAAAAGTTTCACATACTTAGTATACTTACTCTTCGGAAGTTTTACAACCGGTTTTTTATGAATACCGTTAAATACATTCTTGCCAACTGTCTTAAGCTTCTTTGATGTGATTGTAATATTCTTAAGCTTTGCATCCTTATAGAATACCTTACTTCCAAGCTTTGTCACACCCTTGCCGAGCTTAACGGTTGTAAGTGCCTTACATCCTTCAAATGCGCTGTTACCGATCGTCGTTATATTATCTCCTATCGTTACGGACTTCAGATATTTATAACCCTTAAATGCATTCTTATTAATCGCTGTAATCTTATAAGAGATACCACCGATCTTGACTGTCTTGCCAAGCTTCAAGGTCTTAAACTTCTTATTTGTCTTCTTATAAGAGCTGCCTGTTACCGTAACGGTTCCCTTGCCATTTGTAGCTGCCTTGGTCACTTTATACTTCACACTCTTTACTGCATAGGTCTTGCCCTTACTGATCGTAATATTAAATGTCTTGCTTAATGTGCCGGTATAACCGTTCTGGCCCTTGATGGTCATGGTTGCCTTTCCAGCATTCTTATTATTCTTGTAAGCCACTACATAATCTTTTCCTGCTGTAAGAACCTTACCGCCTAATGATACCGTAAGCTTGGACTGTACCTGTGCTTTTCCGGTATATGCTTTGTTCACGATACCGGATACAACTGCCTTGCTGATATCCGTAACTTCCGGTGTTCCCGGATTCGGGTCAACCGGATTTGGATTGTCAGGTGTCGGTGTCGGTTTTGGATCCGGCTTACCAGGATCCGGAGTCTCCTCCTTCTTTGGCAGAATTTCCTGCTTCTGATAACCGCAGACTGTACATTCATAGGTCTTAATACCGGTTGCCGTTGTTGTTGGAGCCTTCGTGATCTCTCCGGCATTAAATGTATGTTCTTCTGCTTCTGTCTTATCTCCGCATGTACATTCTTTCCAGTGCTTCGTTGCATCTGACTTCCAGACAAATGTATGAGCATGTTCCTCACCAACCAGGATTCTTACTGACAGGATAATACCCTTATGAGCATTGCTCCATCCAGCAGTTTCTGTCCAATCATAATTTGTGATATCACTCGGCTTATAACATACCTTATAATCTCCCGCTTCATTTATAACAGTTGTTTTTGCTGTATACCAGTAGTAATAGCCGCCTTCAACATCCGGAAGCTCTACATCCCCTAATACAGTTCCCTGCTTCACCGTTATCTCATCAAGTTCAGGCTTGAATCCCGGTTTTGCAGGTTCAACCGTTACTGTAATTGTAATATCCTCTGCATTTTCATAAATATCTCCGTTTTTCGGAGTATAGACTGCCTTAAATGATCGACTTCCTACCTCCCCAAGGGAAATGCTGCTATCTACCCATGCAAATGTTCCATCTTCTGTCTCCGGAATTGTTACATCTGCAAGCGTCTGTCCATATGTTCCCTTCAAATCTGTCGGAACTGTATATGTCGGAATCTGTTTCTCTGATTTCACTGTAAGTTTCACTTTGATCCTTACAGATCCATTTGCCAATACTTCATAAGCATCTTCCGCAATATTTGCCTTGCTCCAGTCATAATTTGTAATATCTGTCGGAATAAAATATGCATCATATTCCGCTGTTCCTGCCTTTTCAATCACAGTTGTCTTATCAACCCATTGATATTTACCTTTCTTCGCAGTCGGAAGCGTTACACTTTCCAATGTTTTACCTGCTATGCCCACGCATGCATTCGGTGTGTCCATAACAGGAGTTCCTTTAGCCACCTTGGTAAATGTCAGCTTAAATGCTGCAACTGTCTGATTCTTACCGCATACTTTGACAGTCACAATCTGTGATGAACCAGTAGCCTGCTTTGGAGTTCCATAGATTTTTCCATTTTTTAATTCCAGGCCGGAAGGAAGATACGATCCTTTTGCCAATGAATATGTAACCTTTGCTGTCGCATTGTCAATATCATTTGAGATTTTTAAAGCTGTCAGATCATATAGCGGGTGATCTGCTGTTGTTGTAATTCCCACAACTGCTGTGTCTACAGAATCCTCTTCTTTATCCAGTACGATCGCCGTTGCCGTATCGCTTGCCATATTTACAGTAAATATGGTTGGTTCGTATGGCATATTTGCTGTCCAGCTTGCATCATCACTCTTTGTCATCGAGCTGTCAGAAGAACCATATTTGATTGCATCCACTGTCAGGTCATCGATCGGTGTACCTGTTACAGTTACGCTTACTGCTGCTCCGCCTCTGATATAAACGGAATTATCTCCCTCTATACCCGTAGTCTTCATATTTGATCCCGTGGATGCAGCTAATGAAACAGGTGCATCTGTGCTTTCTGCAAAACAGAATTCCGGATATTCCAGTTCTGCTTTATAGTAAATATTTGAATACGTTCTATACATATCCGGTTTGGTAGATGTAAGGATATATCCATCTCCTATAGAGGCTGCATTTACAGTCTGATCCAGAATACCTTCATTGATAATAGTTCCTTCATTTTTCAGTTTACCAAAGCACAATGATGCATCCGCCTTATTTATAAATCTGGCTGTTGTATCCATTGTTAATGTCGTTGCAGTTAACAATGTCACATCACCTGTGTTGGTAAATGTTCCTGATACTGTTGTATCAGAATACTTGTCTCCTTTGCAGTAGAATGAACCATGGTTGGTGATCGATCCATTCAGCTCTGCATCTCCTGTATATGTAACCGTAGTGCCTTCTGCTATTGTAATATCCGACTTGTTCAGTACATGCAGATCTCTTGTTGCTACATCTTTATTGATCGTATAAGTTCCGCCAACATATACATCCTGATAATCCTCAGCATATAATCCGCCATTTAATGTATAGTTGCTATCCTGATACAGGTATGTCACAATACCTCTGGATGTTCCGGTCACTGTACGTTTTCCAACTATATTATTAACAGTACACTGCGCCGCTACAACATAGTTACTGCATCCTGTTTTATCTGTAACTGTTATATTTCCTACAGATCCTTTGTATACCAGAACGCTTCCTCCCAGATCTGTACCGGTTGAGTTACTGATTCCAAATGATGTGGTATCCAATGTTATATCCACATTCCCCTTAACGGTCGAATCATTTAAGAACCAGCTCTTGCTCTTACTGCCAAGACTCCAGTTACCAACAACATCAAAGGTTGCATTTCCCTGAATCGTACTTTCATAAAATCCATATGAATTGCTCTTATTTGATATCATACTGTTTTTATAATCTGCAAATGCTACCTGACTGCCACTTGCACCGATCCTGATATCTGCATTCTTTCTTACAGTTCCGCTTTTTGCAAAATACATACTATAGGTCTCTCTGGATGGTGTCTGCGCCATATGAGCCTTATCTGTAAAATGGAATACAAGATCATCTGCACTTGCCTCCTGCAAGCCGTAAACATACTGATAGAAAGATCCGCCGGTTGCATAAAGTTCCACTTTCTTTACATCTGCATTATATGCTCCTGCAGTCCGATAAGAAATTGTTCCACCCTTCACATACAGACTGACTGTACCGTCTACCTGCGCCTGAGCAGTTCCCTTACTTGATGTACCTGCGCCAAACAAACCACCGATAGATCCACCATACATATAGATAGAGATATCTCCCTCATAAGGTGTATTATCTTTATATCCATAGATCGACCGGCTGCTCAGATCATAAGATGTCTTTCCACCAATTTTTAATGCCCGTCCGCTGTCGGCAACACCATCATGATTATCATCCGGATAGATCGATACTTTTTTACCGGAGCTATCGGATGCATCCGACATGATAACAACGGAATGTCCTTTCAGATCAATATCACTATACTCTTTTACATCCAGTTCTTTCGTCAGATCCGTTACCTTATATCCTGCTTCTTCTACTGTAAATACAACCCTACACTCTGCCTCAGAACCGTTTCTTCCTGTAATACGGAAAACCGTTTCTGTCGTTTCTGCTGTATCAGCAGGTGTACCAACTACCTTTCCATCCTGCAGAATCAGTCCGTCCGGAAGCTTGGAACCGGCTTTGATCCTATACTTCTTCGATGATCCGTACCGAAGAGATGTATCGTTCTCAAGTTTTAACTGATTCAGATCATATGCCGGATCTTCTGCTGTATACTCGGTATCTTTTACAACGACCGGATCCGAATACTGTTTTGTACATGTGATCTGCTTTGCTATATATTCCACATATATCTCTGACTTCTCCTGTGGAAACGTCAACGCGCATCTTCCGTTTGCATCTCCCTCAACAGCCTCTCCGCCATTTACCGAAAGTACTGCTGTATATCCCGGAATATCTACATAAGTAATATTCTGAGTCGTATTACCCGGCAGATAATAGTCAAGTCCATTTCCATCTTCGCTGTCGCTCCATCCAAAATCCTCAGCAGATGAATATCCGGTGATACCTTCCATATTCGATGTTGCCGTTACTTTAAAATACAGTTTCGACCAGTCACTGATATCTGTATCTTCCGCAAAAGAACCGATCACCAGCCATTTCGCCGTGCTACTGAATGTCTTACCGGACACAACACCCTTATGAAGGATCTTACCGGATGTATTCTGTGCCTTGATGTCATCAGCAGTAAGCTTTGCATCTTCCTCTATCGTTACCCAACAGTAATTTGGTTCAAATGATCCAAATTCGCAGTTATCATGGAACCAGATCTTTGATAAATTTCCATTTGTTGTAAACTTATCTGCTTTTACGCCTTTATTGATCGTACATTCTGTTCCACGTTCCAATGTGAATGTTCCTGTAAGCTCAACTCGTGCATTCGCTATGATCGTTGCAAATTCTTTTACTACCAGAGAATCTCCACTCAATAACTCATTAATCACATATTTCTTATCCAATGTGATCGCTCCTGCTTTATCAAGTAGAGAGCCTGCGAAGAATGCATATGACGCATCCTTGATAGCTGCAGTTCCAACTGTTGCATTTTTTCCTGTTTTAACAGCTACACATCCATCTAATGAAGCTCCGGATCCCAGTCCATATACATTATTTACGGTACCTCCCTGAACATCAACGACAACCGCATCGCTGTCTGTATATGACATCTGAGAATTATACGCGCCATATATCGTACCCACAGAGCCACTTAACATGGTGATTCTGACCGATCGGTCACTATTCTGTCTGTCAACTCCCTTGATCACATAATCAGACAGATCTGCACTGTACATAGCACTCTTTCCATCCGGTTTACCATCTTGGTCATCATCCGCATAGATTCCGGTAACTGTAGTACCATCTGCCAGCTTCATCTCCTGAATAACTGCTGAAGTACCATTTAAATTGATTTCTTTCTTCTCTTCGTCAATCGTCAACCTCTCACTGGTACTTTCCTGTACCTGCTGTTTGGTTGAAACGATCACATTCAGTTTTAATACTGCTTCCGTTCCGTTCTTACCTGTTACATGAATATCAGTCCGTTTTCCATTTTCATATAATACCGTAGGTGTTCCAATAATCTTTCCATCTTCGATCTTCAGTCCCTGTGGAAGATCATATGTAGTATCTTCTTTATATTGTACTGTACCTTCTTTTGCATCATTGATGATCACAAGTCTGGTCAGATCGTATAATGGTGCCTCGGATGTATATTCTTTATTTATAACAGCACAAGGATCTGCTGCCGCTTTTTTTATCGTAATCGGCAGGCCTTCGAATGTTACAACGATCGTTACCGATTCATCCGGCATATCGAAACTGTAATTATAACCCGATACTGCAAGTTCGGAACCCGTTGTTTCCGAATCTTTCTTTACAATTGCTGATTTCATCTGGTATCCGGTGGAAGTTGAAATATAAACACTGATACTCTGTTCATTTTTTCCATAATATACACCGGGATCTAATGAGATTGTTTCCCCCGATCCGGTAGAAACAGCACCCGCATTTTTATTGTACGCCAGTTTTATTGGATAATAGATCTCCGCTGCATTCTCTTCTGCATCGATCTGTCCGCCATTCAAATAGATCTTTGGATTTGAAGACGTAAGGCTCTTTATTGCATTTGCCTTTATCGTTCCCTTATTCAATAGCATGGTAGACGATGTTATATACAAATGCTCTTTTGCTGTTACTGTGACATTTTCTGAAACCTGAATGATCGCAAGCGCAGTTGAATAATTTGCATAATTACCAAAATATACATTGTCAGCAGAAACATCCTCATTCAATACAACCGTTCCACCATAGTAGATATCGTTTCCGATCGTTATGATTGCAGAACCGGTTTCATTTGTATTCGGAATAACATAACATGTGGATGGCAGTTTACAATCATCTTTTACTGTCATTGTAAGTTTTGTATTATCTGCCAGAGTATTACTGAACCGAAGTGAACTCATGGCACTGAAGTCCGTATTTTCAATCTGTACATTTACATGATGTTCGTCCGTCGATGTCGCATAAGAAGCAAATTGGACTGTATCATTAGAGCTTCCAAATACTTCACTGTCTCTTATCGTAAAGTCAGAGTTTCCATAAATTGTAGATGAACTTAACGGCTGCATTGCCTTACAACGAATACCTGTTACATCTACTGTAACATCTCCATTTATTGTTGCTCCCTGCAACATATAATATGTATTCGAGCCTGCAGACGAATTTGAATCAATCACCGGTTGACCATTCTCATCCAGGATTGTACTGTCATTTTCATGTGCAGATGTAAACATTACATTCTTATCTGCTTTCGCATAATAAAAGCCAGTATATGTAGACCAGATATTTTTTGAACTGTTAATAATACAGTCATCTCCGAAATAACCACTATATACTATATAGATCGACCAGCTTGCTGTACAATTGGTCACTGAGATCTTCTGTGCAGCCGAGGTCTTATAGTTTTCAGAAGTATATCCTGAATAACCATAGATACTGTATCCCTTACAATTATCCAGACTGATGTCAGCCGGACCGGTCACATTCGCGGAACCGGATTGGTAACCATATATACTTGCACTTCCACCATCAATATCCTGCATGGTAAGTTTCAAAGAATAGATCTGCTTTACACCGCTCAGGCCATACACGATACCGTTTACTTTACAATTCTTTATTGCAACATCAACGGTATACCCATCCTTTGCGCTTCCCCGACTGATAAATGAACATTCGGAACTACTTCCCATGATCGCCCCAGAACAGATACAACCCTCAATCAGTATAGATGCATGTCCATAAATACCTGACGAATAGGTACCATATATATTTGCAAAGGTTCCGCTTCCGCCCAGGATCTTTAGATCCAAATCTCCCTTTACAGCACTATTATTCGTGCCATAAAATGTCCATTCTTTTCCGATATAATTCTTTAATGATACAGCCAGATTATTTGCACTACCTGAATTTAATACATGGAATTCACTTTGACTGCTTACATTGATCCCATCAGCATCAAAATTCACATCACCATTTACTGTACTGCCGGAAAGCACAATTCCGGATGTATCAGTCCCCGTAAAACTAACATTCCGTAATTTCACATCCACATTCTTCTGCACAGTACTTCCTGATGCAAGTGCATTGATCATATAATAAGATCCGCCATTCAGGGATAAGGACACATTTCCACTGATCTGAGCAGTTTTTCCTATATATAACGGCCCACTGCTTACCGATGTATCCACAAATTGAAGTTCCACATCTCCTTTTACCTCTGATTTCTCTGCTGCGGTTAATACTTTCAGATCAGCCTCATTCAAAGCCCGCACAATTAATGCAGTACTGTCAGATTCTGTCTCAATACAGCCTCCGTATACGCCATACACCGATCCCAGCTCTACACCATCTAATGTGATCGCAAGTGGCCGATCTGACTTCTGTTCATATAATCCGTAAACAGGCATCCCCGGATACAGAATATCAGCACTTCCATCCAGTTCAAATGCTGATTCACCTTCATCCAACTCTCCATTCCTGTTTTTATCATTATAAATATTGATATATGTACTCTGTGATGTCGATTTGTCAGATTTGCGAATAATAACAGAATTACCATTCAGATCAATTCCCATTGTACTTCCTGCATCATTTTTTACATAGGTGACTCCCTTTGACGGATCTGCCGCCTCATATTCCTGATCCGATCCGCTGTCGCCCTGCACATCTATCGCTGCCTGTACAGAAAGCCCCTGCGTCATACAGAGTCCTGCCGTCAACGCCAGTGCCGCTACATATCCTCTCATGTTTCGTTTTCTCATTCTGTCCTCCATTCATTGCTGTCCGGAACCGCATTCCGCCAATTCCTGTGTATACGTTGATATACTATAAATTGCCAGTTATCCAACCCCTTGGGATAACTGGCAATGTCATTATGTTTCCGGTTGTGATACCTTGGGCATATTTTTGTGTAATCTTCTAATTTATTGCACAATTTCGTATTAATTTTGTGAGAAACTATCCAAATTTATCACACCATGGATATTGTAGCACATAATTTTTATAAATACTATTCACAATTTTGCAACATATTTTTAGGTATTTTTACTAATTTCAGCATTTTATTTGTATATTTTGTACTATACACTACTGACATATACCGATTATTCCTATATTAACCTATACGCTTTCCTGTATTCATTCCTTTTTACAAAATAAAAACGTGACCGGAAAGATCATAGCAGTTATCTCTTAACACTGCTGTCTGTACCTTTCGATCACGTTTTTTATATTCCGGCATTCTTATAACAATCTCTACCGAAACATACGATATTTACTTTTTGATTATCTTCTTCTGTTTGTAAGCAACAGCAGACGTACGAGCTGAAGAATCGCTGTTACCATTGCTGCCACATAAGTAAGTGCCGCGGCAGTTAAAACTCTCTTAGCACCGCCAAGTTCTTCTTCCGTCATAAATCCGCCATTTCTTAAGATTGCAATGGCTCTGCCCGAAGCATTGAACTCAACCGGCAATGTTACGAACTGGAATACAACGACCAGCGAGAACAAAATGATTCCGAATGTAATACATACGTCCAGTCTCGGGATCAGTAAACCGATCAGGATCAATGGCCATGATAATGTAGAACCAATGCTTACAACAGGCACGATCGCCGAACGAAAGCTAAGCGGTACATATCCTTCCGCATGTTGAATTGCATGACCACACTCATGTGCTGCTACGCCTATTGCTGCAATCGACCTGGAACCATATACATTCTGTGACAGGTTCAGTGTATGATCCTTGGGATTATAGTTATCCGTTAATTCGCCTGCGATCGGTCGAATCGCCACATCTGTAATTCCCGCATTTCTGAGGATCATTGCTGCCACCTGCTCTGCAGTAAATCCTGATCTTGTCGATACTTTCTCATATTTCTTATACGCCGATTTCACCTGAGCAGATGCGATCAGAGACAGAACAACTCCGATCAGAACTAAAATATACGTTGGGTCAAAATAAAAATAAGGCATATCACTCATCTCTTTCTTATAGTTTATTTGTAATAGTCTTTCCCTTTAAATTCTCCCGTTTCCAACGGAATATACAAAATCCTATTTTCTTCTTCTCTTTGATTTTTTATCCATCGATTCGCCATACATTTCTCTGTACATTTCTTCTCGTGGATCAACCTCATCATTTTTTCTGTCTGCCAGAAGCACTCTGCCTACAAACCCAAGTCCTCCAAAGATCAGTACCAGAATTAACAGCCAATCAAATAATGTCATACTGGTAAGATGAATATTTGTTGACAAAATAACTGCTATTACGATCAAAAGTCCTGCCAATGCAGAAAAAACCTTTGATGCAAATGAATCTGTCATAAACATCCATACAATTCCAATGATCAACGGAATCACTACCATACCGGAACTGACTCTTGCTCCCCAGATTGACAATCCTCCAAATGAAGAAAAGAAACTGGATGATACAATTACTTTCTGAGACAATATAAATAACCCTGCTACCAGCATAACGATTCCGGCAACAAATGTCATTAGCTCATGTTTTGGTTTCTTCATATACTCCTCCATTTCTAACACTGTGTAGAAATCAATCTGTTAAGCTGTAAACTTCACTGCTGTTCCGGAAACAAGAATTTCTGCGCCACCGGCAACAATTGTTGTTGAAGCAAATCTGACATTTACGATCGCATCTGCTCCCATGCTCATAGCCTGATTGATCATATACGAAATCGCCTTATCTTTTGCATCAGCCATCATCTGTGTATACGCCTGCATTTCTCCTCCTACCATATTACGAAAGGATGCACCGATATCTTTTCCGATATTCTTACACATAACACAACAACCTGTTACCAATGAGATCACCTGATACTCTCTTCCCGGTATATTTTCTGTATTTACTACTACCATTTTCTTTTCCTCCTGTGTTTTCCATAACCTTTTTATTTTCCTGCTCCCTGCAGGCTTCTTTATCATACCACGAATAAACGCAACCTGTAAATCATTTTATACCGCACGTTAATCCCGTTAAAACATGCATTTTTTATGTGTTCTTTTCACAATTCATTGACACCCTGAACATAGAATAAACACATTTATCCTTTAATATGAATACCATCAAAGGAAAACAAAACCAAGAGGGCATCACCGAAAATGTGGTCAGAGCAAGCGTTTTCGACTGTATGTCCTCATATCTAAAAAAGTGCATACCTGAATATCAGATACACACTTTATAATTATTGCTTACTTTCATTTTTCATAGATTCCCTTCCTTCGCCCCGTGGCATTACCTGCCGCGGGGCTTTTGTTATCCTGACAGAATATATATATTCGTTCTGTTATTAAAGGAATGGATCTTTATTTCTTAATCTTTACGCTCTTTGCCGCTCCGGCACTTCTGATGATCTTCTTATATGCTGAAAGCTTCTTCTTGGGAACTCTGATCGTAGCCTTTTTATTGATCTTTGCAAATGCTGATTTTCCAATCTTCTTTGACTTGATCTTACTGCTCTTGATCGTAATCGTCTTCAATTTACTGTCACCGTAAAAAGCTTTGCTTCCGATCTTTGTAACCTTTGCAGGAATAGTGATCTTCTTCAGTGCGATACACTTTGTAAATGCTCCATTACCAATCGTAGTCAGCTTGGCATTCAGGGTAACACCTGTCAGCTTCTTGCATCCGTAAAATGCATTCTTACCGATTGATTTGACATTACTTCCAAGCTTCACTGTTTTTAACTTTTTACAGTTCTTAAATGCATTATTTCCAATCGATGTAACCTTGAATTTATAACCCTTATACATGATCGTTGCCGGAACCTTGGCTGTCTTTAATGACTTACCCTTCGTTCCATATAACGCTGCTGTTCCTTTCGTCTTGTGAGACTTTGTTATCTTATATTTCAGATTTCCGACTGTGAATTTCTCACCGACATCCGGAAGCTTTGCTTTTACAAATTTCTGGATGTACTGGTTCTTTGATGTATCTATGTCATTCTGATTTGCTCCGGCAAAGCTGTTCTTAGATACATGAGATACATTTGGAGGAATCACCATCTCGTGAATATTTCTGCAATCCTTAAATGCATTATCACCAATCGTTTTTAAGCTGTCCGGAAGTTTTATAGTATTCAGGTTCTGACATCCATCAAAGGTTCCGTCTGCAATCGCCGTAACACCTTCCGGAATATCAACTATATGAAGATTATTGCAGGTCTTAAATGCTCCTGTTCCGATCTCCTCTAAAGTCTTTCCAAGGAATTTCACCTCATTCAGATTGTTGCAGCCATAAAATGCATAAGCTCCAACCTTTCGTAATGTTACAGGTGTCTGCAACTCATGAAGGTTGTCGCTCTCATAAAATGCATAATCAGGAATAACTTCAAGTTTTGTCTTTGATATATCAATCACAATATTCTGGCAATAAGCAAAGCAATACTCCCCGATAGATGTCACACCGGTCGGAAGTGTAAAGCACGAAGCCCCGTCTGTTATATCTGATTTCTGTAAATTATTATTATATGCAAATGCATACGCTCCGATCGTGGATGTCTGGGAACCCTCAGCAAATTTTACTGTATTCAGATTCCCGCACTTATAGAATGCATAATCTCCTATAACCTGCACGGATGCAGGAATTACAAATCCTCCGTTTAATGACACCTGCTCGCAGGCATATGGCAGAAGAGTCACAACTGTCTCCGGTATATTATAAAGACCATTTCCCGTATAATGGAAGGCAGGTGCCAGACGATACATCATCGTTCCATCTTTACTTAACAAAACTTCACCTGTATTTTTAGGATTCGTCACTACCTCATCACCGGAATTATCATTTGGTTGCTGTGTCCATGCACGATCCCATGCATGTGTTGTAAAATATGCATTTGCATCTGCAACAGCAAACTTGCCAACAGAAGTACAGCCCGCGAATGCGCCTGTACCGATCTGATTCAGATTTGTCGGAAGTGTTATAACTCCTCCGGCATTCTGTTCAGAATTCAAGATAACAAACTTCCCGGTATCCACCCCTGTCACAGAATCAAGCACCGGCTGATACGGATAGATCGTATTCAGTTTACTACATCCGCTAAATGCAAAATCACCAAATGATATTACAGTATCAGGCACTGCTGTAAACTCCAGCTCTGTCATATCTTTAAATACTTCTGCCCCGATTCCTGTAACTGTCACACCACCGATCGTCTGCGGAACCACAATCTCTTTTACGTTTCTGTCTCCTGCATAAGCAGTAACCACACCATCAGCACCACAAACAAACAACGTAGCATCCGTATATGTATATTCCTGTCCTTCACCCTCTGCTTTTGCAGTGGCTGCTGAACCAAATAACATCGATACACATATACAGGCCACTGCCGCAAGTGTTATCCATAAGCTTCTTTTCTTTTTCATTTTGTAATATAACCTCCCTTTATAAGTTCTTCTTTTACAGTTTTTTCTCTAAAAACTGCCATGTAAGATTCATTCTACCATGCCCCATCCGAAAAAGATAGTTTATTTCTATTTACCCCTGACAGTCCTCAAATGAATATTCTGCCCACGCCTTTGGAGCTTTCTGCTTTGCAGGATCTGCCCAGAAATCAGAATAATGAAAATCAATCAGTACCTTAAGCCCTGCTTCGGATGCCCATTTACCCATTGTGATTGCAGATGCCAGATCATTATTTTCTCCGCCATAACCATTCCCGTCAGAATCATATGGATCATTCCAGACACGAAGTCTTATATAATTGACACCACAGGATTTAAGGAATGTAAAATATTCCACATTTCCAAGTTCATTTCCGTCGTAATCATAATATTTTACGCCACTGTTCTTTAACGAAAGATAAGATGATACATCAACGCCCTCCAAAAAAACCTGTAAAGAGAACTTATCTTTCAAAATTTTTCATTGGATGTTATTCTCTTCACAGGATTTCATTTTTACTTATATTTTATATCACAGAAGTTATAATCCTTCTGATTTCACTTCACTATTCGTTTCATCCATATGTTCATCTGCATTTTCACCAATTATTGAATCTGTCGTCCTCGTTTCATCTTTGACTGTTCTCTGGCAAGCACTCATGCTGCAAGCTATACATATAACTCCCGCTAACAGCAATCCCTTATATCGCCTCATAATGTACCTTTTCCTCTCCAAATCTAATCTGTCTAACCATAGCAGATAAACACCATATCTACGATTTCCTGTATCGACAATTAATATCCTACCATATTAAATTCATAATAAAATGGATATGTACAAAACGACCGGTAGATGTACAAATTAACATCTGCCGGTCATTTTACAACAGGTCTGTCAGCTGCTATCTGTTGCTTCTCTACCCTGCAATTACAGGATCAGAACTCTTTAACTTTTTATTTATCTTTACCACACCCAATACAAACCCTTGATGTCGCATTATTCTTTGAACCACAATATCTGCAGTACCATCCTGTCTGCGTTTCTCTGGAATTACCCATCTGTGCCGCTGCCGAAGCCAGACTGGGTTTCCCACTATTTGGTCGCAGAGTGCCACAACCTGCACATCTTGTTGCATCTGAACTATTAGGTGTTCCACAGTGATTGCAATACCATGTTGTCTCATTCCAACCGGACTGTTTTGAAGTATTCATGTTGTAACCCATGCTGCCATATGATCCAACATTTGAGTTTCCCATAGAGCCTGTAGATGATATTGATTGCAATATTTTCTTAATATCCAAAATATTGTTAATCAGTTCAACAAATACGCCAAGTCCCCAGATCAGGACAAGTCCCCCCAGCCATATAAGCAGACCTATTCCGACTTCCTCAGCCATCCCCACAAATCCACCTATAACAATCGCTGCTACCAATACCCAAAGTACTCCTTTTGACATTCTTGTAAACATTTTTCTTCTCTCCTCGCATTAAACATTTTCTTATGTGTCTTCGAAAAAATATATTCGTTATTTTGAAGCAATATATTTTTTCTTATCAGCAAATTCACTTTACCATAAACATATTGTACGAAAAATACCTTTGTACAAAACGACCGGCAAATGTACAAATTAGCACATTTACCGATCGTTCATTCATATATAACCCCCTATTTTGCCCCTATTTATTTTTTTACACAACAAAAAAGCCTGAAAACCTTGATTTTACTTAGGTTTCAGACTTTAACTTTAATGCCGGCGACCGGAATCGAACCGGTACGGGAGGTTAGTCCCGCAGGATTTTAAGTCCTGTGCGTCTGCCAGTTCCGCCACGCCGGCATGTCCTTTGGACAATGGGACCTACAGGGCTCGAACCTGTGACCCTCTGCTTGTAAGGCAGATGCTCTCCCAGCTGAGCTAAGATCCCATATGAAATTTTTGCGTTTCCGCAAGCGACCCGGATGGGGTTCGAACCCACGACCTCCGCCGTGACAGGGCGGCGCTCTAACCAGCTGAGCCACCAGGCCATATTAATTTAAAAACGTAGTGGACGTTCGGGGACTCGAACCCAGGACCGATCGGTTATGAGCCGATTGCTCTAACCAACTGAGCTAAACGTCCTCATGTTATAAATGGGACCTACAGGGCTCGAACCTGTGACCCTCTGCTTGTAAGGCAGATGCTCTCCCAGCTGAGCTAAGATCCCATATATAATTTTGCTTAAAGCAAGCGACCCGGATGGGGTTCGAACCCACGACCTCCGCCGTGACAGGGCGGCGCTCTAACCAGCTGAGCCACCGGGCCATATGGTAATCGCTTCGATGATAACAAGCAAAACTTCGTTCACATCTTACGTTTGATGGATACATGTTCTATTATTCATGTACCTTCAGAATTTCATACAGAAAGTCTTGCGACTTCATCTTTTCCAATCTCTTTCTCGCTTATCTTTCGAACCTCTCAGGATAAGTCTTCGACCTATTAGTATCTGTCAGCTGAATGCGTTACCGCACTTACACCTCAGACCTATCAACCTCGTAGTCTTCAAGGGGTCTTATTTCTTTAAAGAATGGGATATCTAATCTTGAGGGGGGCTTCACGCTTAGATGCCTTCAGCGTTTATCCCTGCCGGACTTGGCTACTCTGCCATGCTGTTGGTCAACAACAGATACACCAGCGGTCCGTCCATCCCGGTCCTCTCGTACTAAGGACAGCTCCTCTCAAATATCCTACGCCCACGCCGGATAGGGACCGAACTGTCTCACGACGTTCTGAACCCAGCTCGCGTACCGCTTTAATGGGCGAACAGCCCAACCCTTGGAACCTGCTACAGCTCCAGGATGCGATGAGCCGACATCGAGGTGCCAAACCACTCCGTCGATGTGAACTCTTGGGAGTGATAAGCCTGTTATCCCCAGGGTAGCTTTTATCCGTTGAGCGATGGCAATCCCACGTTATACCACCGGATCACTAAGTCCTACTTTCGTACCTGCTCCACCCGTCGGTGTCGCAGTCAAGCTCCCTTCTGCCTTTGCACTCTTCGAATGGTTTCCGACCATTCTGAGGGAACCTTTGAGCGCCTCCGATACCCTTTCGGAGGCGACCGCCCCAGTCAAACTCCCCGTCAGACATTGTCCCCCAGCCGGGTCACGGCTGCAGGTTAGAAACCCAGTACTGTAAGGGTGGTATCCCAAGGTCAGCTCCATGACAACTGGCGTCATCATTTCCTAGCTTCCCACCTATCCTGTACAGACAGTACCGAATCCCAGTATCAAACTGGAGTAAAGCTCCATGGGGTCTTTCCGTCCTGGCGCAGGTAACCAGCATCTTCACTGGTATTTCAATTTCACCGGGTGTGTTGTCGAGACAGTGCCCAAATCATTACGCCTTTCGTGCGGGTCGGAACTTACCCGACAAGGAATTTCGCTACCTTAGGACCGTTATAGTTACGGCCGCCGTTTACTGGGGCTTAAATTCAAACCTTCGCTTGCGCTAAGCTCTCCTCTTAACCTTCCAGCACCGGGCAGGCGTCAGCCCATATACCTCACCTTTCGGTTTTGCATAGACCTGTGTTTTTGCTAAACAGTTGCTTGGGCCATTTCTCTGCGGCCATATCTCTATGGCACTCCTTCTCCCGAAGTTACGGAGTCATTTTGCCGAGTTCCTTAACAACACTTCTCCCGCCGGCCTTAGGATTCTCTCCTCATCCACCTGTGTCGGTTTACGGTACGGGCACATACAAAACAATAGCGGCTTTTCTTGGCAGCTAGCTCACCAGCTTCGTTACTTATAGTTCACTCCGCATTACGTCTTCTCCTTGCAAGGGGGTTTTGCCTCCCTTACGGATACCTCGCTTGCACCGGCTTTTCCATTTCCGGCTCTGGCTTTCTCTCTGCGTCCCCACAGTTCTGTTTGTATGTGGTACAGGAATTTCTACCTGTTATCCATCGACTACGACTTTCGTCCTCGCCTTAGGCCCCGACTTACCCAGGGAAGATCAGCTTTACCCTGGAAACCTTAGATATTCGGCCTTTAAGATTCTCACTTAAATCTCGCTACTCATTCCGGCATTCTCTCTTCTTAACACTCCACTGCTCCTTCCGGTACAGCTTCGTCACGTTAAGAATGCTCCTCTACCAATGTGTTCACATTCCATAGCTTCGGTGGTGTGTTTTAGCCCCGGACATTTTCGGCGCAGGACCTCTCGACTAGTGAGCTATTACGCACTCTTTGAATGTATGGCTGCTTCTGAGCCAACATCCTAGTTGTCTTCGAAATCCCACATCCTTTACCACTTAACACACACTTTGGGACCTTAGCTGATGGTCTGGGCTCTTTCCCTTTTGACTACCCAACTTATCTCGTGCAGTCTGACTCCCGTACATCATCTCTGCGGCATTCGGAGTTTGATAATCTTCGGTAA